>NZ_SPGT01000021.1:0-60386 GCF_005845155.1 Clostridium sp. BSD2780061688st1 H5
GATGACTCCTCTATACCATTAAAAGTGAATAATCCCACCCCTGTATATCTGGGGTACAGGCTTATTATACGAGGAGAAAACGGCATAGTTGACAATCACTGTTTTTTCATTCTATACTTTATCTGTTGCCGCGGGGCCGGACGCGGACAGTCCCGGGAAAGGGCAGCCGCCCGTCCGCCCCGCATTTTGTGAGACGAGGAGAATACATATGGAAAAGATCACGACTGTTTTATTTGACCTGGACGGGACCTTGCTCCCCATGGACCAGGATCTGTTTGTAAAATCATATTTCAAAAGGCTGGCTGAAAAGATGGCCCCCAGAGGCTACGACCCGGAGGGCCTGATCAAGGCCGTGTGGGGCGGCACCGCCGCCATGGTACAAAACGACGGCAGAGCCACCAACGAGGAGGTATTCTGGGACTTCTTCAGCAGCGTCTACGGTGAGAAAGCCCTAAAGGACATCCCCGTCTTCCAGGAGTTTTATGAGGTGGAATTTCAGGAGGCCAGACAGGTGTGCGGCCACAATCCGCTGGCGGCCCGCTCCGTGGCACTCTGCCGGGAGCTGGGACTTCGCAGGGTCCTGGCCACTAATCCCCTCTTTCCCTCCATCGCCACAGAGAGCCGGATGAGGTGGGCCGGCGTCTCGCCGGAGGACTTCGAATACTACACCACCTATGAGAATTCCGTCCACTGCAAGCCCAACCCGGACTACTACAGGGACATCCTCGCCCACTGTGGCCTGCGTCCCCAGGAGTGCCTGATGGTGGGAAACGATGTATCAGAGGACATGATCACGGAAACACTGGGAATGAAGGTCTTTCTTCTTACGGACTGCCTGATCAACAAGGAGGGACGGGATCTGTCCGGCTATCCCCGGGGAGGCTTTGAGGATCTGATTTCCTATTTGGAAAAACTGAGATAAGGAGGCGTGCGGCTTTGCAGACAACAATCAACAATCTCTTTTCATTCATCCGGCTCTCTCCCACCAGCTTCCACACGGTGGACACTATGAAGGCCGCTCTGCAAAAAGAGGGCTACATGCAGCTGGAGGAGAGCCGCCCCTGGGCACTGGCTCCGGGAGGAAAATATTTTGTCACCCGCAATCTCTCCTCCCTCATCGTCTTCCGTGTTCCGGAGGGATCCCCGGACAGCTTCCACATCATCGCCAGCCACAGCGACTCCCCTTCCTTCAAGATCAAGGAGATGCCGGAGCTTCCCTCAGCCGGGCTCTACGTCCGCCTGAATGTGGAGCGGTACGGCGGCATGCTGATGGCTCCCTGGCTGGACCGGCCGCTCTCCGTGGCGGGGCGCATCCTTGTGGAGGAGGACGGGAGGCTTCGGACAAGACTTGTGAACATAGACCGGGATCTCCTCCTCATCCCCAACCTGGCCATCCACATGAACAAGGAGGCCAACGCCGGCTTCAAGCCGGATCCCCAGAAGGACATGCTGCCCCTCTACGGAGACATTGCCCGGAAGGACACCTTCCTCCGCTGCGTAGCGGAGGCTGCCGGGACAGTACCGGAGCGGATCGCAGGCCATGACCTGCTGCTCTACTGCCGCATGCCGGGGATCTGCTGGGGCGCGGCAGGGGAGTACATCTCAGCTCCCAGACTGGATGACCTGCAGTGCGTCTTCGCCTCCCTGACCGCCTTTCTAAAGACGGAGAGGGAAAGCGGCAGCACCTCTATCCCCGTCCACTGCGTGCTGGACAACGAGGAGGTAGGCAGCGGCACAAAGCAGGGCGCCGCCTCCACCTTTCTCAAGGACACCCTCCGGCGGATCTGCCTTTGTCTCGGAAAAACGGAGGAGGACTATCTTGCCATGCTCTCCTCCAGCTTCATGCTGTCGGCAGACAACGCCCACGCGGTGCACCCCAACCAGCCGGAGAGATCGGACGCCGTAAACCGTCCGGCCATGAACCAGGGCATTGTGATCAAGTACAACGGAAACCAGCGGTATACAACGGACGCTGTCTCCGCCGCCCTCTTCAAGACTATCTGCCGCCGGGCAGGAGTTCCCTTCCAGACCTTCCTGAACCGCTCCGACATGGCAGGAGGCTCCACTCTGGGGAACATTTCCAATGTCCAGGTAGCCCTGAACACAGTGGACATCGGCCTGGCCCAGCTCGCCATGCACTCTCCCTTCGAGACGGCCGGAGCCTCGGACACAGACAATATGATCCGGGCCATGGAGGAATTTTTCCGGTGCGGTATCCGGTGCCTGGGCGACGGCTCATACGACATCATCTGATCAAATGCCTGGTTTTTCCAGGCATTTTTTATTATTAACAAATCATTCAAAAAATTCACAATTTATTTACTGAATAATAGTGGTTTTTCACAACAGAAGTGCTATAATAGGTCTCAAATCGTTATTTTTTCAATACAGGAATGGAGGAAAGATCAAATGGACAATCAATTGGCACTACTGACACTTTGCGGATCGATCATTGCTCTTCTTTTTGTGGCAAGCCGAGCGAAGAGAGTCCTGGGCTTCTCTGAGGGCACTGACCAGATGAAAAAGATCTCCGCATCCATCCACAACGGGGCTATGGCCTACTTAAGGCGCCAGTACAAGATCCTGGTGTGCTTTTTTGTCGTCATGTTCGTCATCCTCTTTGTCATGTCAGCTCTGGGACTTCTGACATGGTTCGTTCCCTTTGCCTTTGTGACAGGAGGATTTTTTTCCGGCCTCTCCGGCTTTGTAGGCATGCAGATCGCCACCAGGGCTAACGCCCGGACGGCGGCCGCCTGCCAGAGCAGTCTGAACAAGGGACTGAATGTGGCCTTCTCAGCCGGGTCTGTCATGGGCTTCACGGTGGTGGGACTGGGACTTCTGGATATCTCCATCTGGTACCTTCTGCTCCGCCTCGTCTTCCATCTTCCGCTGGAGGACCTTACAAGCACTATGCTGACCTTCGGAATGGGAGCTTCTTCCATGGCTCTGTTCGCCCGTGTGGGCGGCGGCATTTACACCAAGGCAGCCGATGTGGGCGCCGACCTGGTCGGAAAGGTGGAGGCCGGCATCCCGGAGGATGATCCCAGAAACCCGGCTGTTATCGCGGACAACGTGGGCGACAATGTGGGCGACGTAGCCGGCATGGGCGCTGACCTCTACGAGTCCTACGTGGGCTCCATCCTCTCCGCCTGCTCCCTGGGCGTCATCGCCTTTGACAAGGTGGCCTCTGTGGACAGCGTCAACGCCGTGGTAATCCCCATGGTCCTGGCCGCTGTGGGCGTGCTGGCATCCATCATCGGCTCCCTGCTGGTAAAGACAGGGGAGAGCACAGACCAGAGCACTCTTCTTAAGGCTCTGCGCCGCGGAACCAACACGAGCGCCCTGATCATCGCGGTCATCGCCTTCCCGCTTGTATGGTTTATCCTTGGAAGGGAGTTCATCGGCGTGTACTTCGCCATCCTGGGCGGACTGCTGGCAGGCGTGCTGATCGGCTTCTTTACCGAGTACTTTACATCTGATACATACAAACCGACCCAGAACCTGGCAGACAAATCCGAGACCGGCTCCGCCACCATCATCATCGGCGGGCTGAGCCTTGGCATGCTGTCCACCGCGGTTCCCATCATCATTATCGCCGTGTGCGTCATGGCTGCCTACGCCTTCTCCGGCGGCTTTATCGAGTCCACAAGAGGCCTCTACGGCATTGCCCTGGCAGCTGTGGGTATGCTCTCCACGCTGGGTATCACGCTGGCCACAGACGCCTACGGTCCCATCGCTGACAACGCCGGAGGAATCGCCGAGATGGCAGGTCTGGAGGAGACCGTGCGCCAGCGCACCGACGCCCTGGACTCCCTGGGCAATACGACGGCCGCCACAGGAAAGGGCTTCGCCATCGGAAGCGCTGCCCTCACCGCCCTGGCTCTCATCGCCTCCTATGTGGAGAAGGTGCAGGAGGTAGGCGGCAGCGATGTGGTTCTGGACATGAGCGTCATGAACCCCACCGTTCTTGTGGGCATCTTCATCGGCGCCTGCCTGCCCTTCGTCTTCGCAGCACTCACCATGTCCTCTGTAGGCCGCGCGGCACAGAGCATCGTTGTTGAGGTGCGCCGCCAGTTTAAGGAGATCAAGGGCCTGATGGAGGGGAAGGCTGACGCGGACTACGAGACATGCGTGGACATCTGCACAAAGGCCAGCCTCCACGAGATGATCCTCCCCACTCTGCTGGCCATCGTGACCCCTGTGGTGACGGGACTGATCCTTGGCTACAACGGCGTTATCGGCCTTCTCACAGGCTCCACGGCAACCGGCTTCCTGATGGCCATCTTCATGGCGAACGCGGGCGGCGCCTGGGACAATGCCAAGAAGTACATTGAGAGCGGAAAGCACGGCGGCAAGGGAAGCGAGCAGCACAAGGCCGCTGTAGTGGGCGACACAGTAGGCGATCCATTCAAGGATACGTCAGGGCCCTCCATCAACATCCTCATCAAGCTGCTGTCCATGGTTTCCATCGTGTTTGCAGCGCTTGTTGTAAACTATCATATATTCTGACAGAGACGAAAAAAAGACCGGGCGGAAATGCCCGGTTCTTTCATGTCTCTTTCACTTATCTTGTCTGTGAGATCAATATACCAGTGGAAGATTAAAGAGAAAAATATTTTTTATTTCCAGATCCAGCACATGCCGTTGTAGAAGTACTGCTGCGCATACTCCCCGCTGTGGGTGCCGCCTCGCCTAAAGTAACTGGCTCGCTTGCTGTGTCTGACTCCTCAGCCCGGGGCTGCACCTTCTCTATATCCTGCTCCTGACTCCCGCCAGGGAAAGAGAGGACATAGAGAACAGGAAAATACAAAGCGCTGTCTTTTGCATGGAACATCCATCTCCTTGCCTGCATTGTATTTTCCTTCACTCCACAGTCTCCAGGGTGACAGAGCCGCTGCCCTCAATCTTCAGCTCCCGCTCTTTCTTTTCAAGATACAGCCTCGTGGTGAACACCATCTCACCGCCGTTGACAAAGATCTCGGCGATGGAGCTGTCCACCAGGATGAGGAGCCGATCCACAGGTTCCTCCAGACGCCCGGTGCGGGCTTTACGGCCGCCTCCGCAGGCGGAGGGCTCTCCCTCTTCATTTATATAGGATAGTGTCACTGTGTCCCGGTCCGCCTGTATGGCAAGTCCGTTCCCGGGTGTCCCAAGGAGGACTCCCGCGCTTCCGCCGCTAATGTCCCTGATATCCAGCCGGACTGCCCGGCTGCTCCAGCGAAACGGCTCTCCGCCGCTTGGGTCTTCTTTCCTCCAGGGGAGACCAAAAATCTCCCGGACCGGCCGCTGGATGACCCGGCCCCTCTCAAGGGTCAGCTCCCTTGGCAGGGTGAGGCAGTGCTGCCAGCCGTTTTTTACAGACAGGTTTGCGTGCTCCTCCTGGGTATCCGGGACACCGGCCCAGCCGATCAGAATGCGTCTGCCGTCCTCCGCCTGAAAGGTCTGGGGCGCGTAGAAGTCAAATCCCATATCCCACTCTGTGAATGTCTCCTCCGGTCTGCCGCCGGACAGGAAGCCCCATCCGGACTGGTATCTGTTCTGGAACCGCTCTTTTTCATGGGCCAGCCCCTGTGGGCTGAAGGAGAGGATTTTCCTCTCTTCCTCCCCCTCTCCGAGGGAAAAGATGTCCGGGCACTCCCACATGTAGCCGAAATACTGCTTCGGGAAGATCTCCCGCTCCAGCGACCAGCTGTGCATATCTGCCGAGGAGTAGACAAGGACTCCCCCCTCGTCCCGGCGCTCTCCGTCTTCCTTCCAGGCTCTTCTCCTTGCGCCCAGCACCATGTGATACCGGCCCTCCTCCTTCCACACCTTGGGATCCCGGACATGCTGGGTGATGTCCGCCGGGTAGTCCTTCATCTCAAGGACCTTCTCCTTTTGGGACATGTGCTGTCCGTCCGGGCTCTCCACCAGGATCTGGGTGGAAATCCTCCCCGCGTCAATGTAGTCGTAGTCCCCGGGGAGCTTCACGTTTCCCGTGTAGAAGAGGTACAGCCTGCCATCCTCCACCAGCGCGGAGCCGGAGTAGACGCCGCCTGCGTCCTCCGGGATGTCTGTGGTCAGGACAGGCTCTTTGTACTCCCAGTGGAGGAGATCCTGGCTCACACAGTGGCCCCAGAAGCCGCCTCCGCCGTTTACGCTTAAAGGGGAATACTGAAAATAGGCGTGGAAGATGCCCTGGAACTGGCACAGTCCGTTGGGATCGTTGATCCAGCCCACCGGGGGCATGATGTGAAATCTTGTCCGGAAGGGACAGCTCTTCACTGTCCCTTCCATAGACTGCTCCTGCTCCCGGGCCTTTTCCATCATTTCCTTTGTCTTTTCATTCATAGTCATTATCCCTGCATAGCGACAACCGCGATCCTGTCGCCTGCCGCCACGGTCCTTTCCGCGTCTCTTACCAGCTGGGTGCCCTCCACAGGCTCTGTGAATATCAAGCAGGCGGCTGTGTCATACCCCTCCGCTTTGATCTTCTCCATGTCAAAGTCCAGCAGATAGTCGCCCTGTTTCACCTGCTGTCCCTCGGTCACATGGGCGGTGAAATATTTTCCTCCCAGATTGACTGTGTCAATGCCCACATGGATGAGAAAGCCGCTGCCGGCCTTCGTCCGCAGGGCAATGGCGTGCTTTGTGTCCATGACCATCTCCACTGTGCTGTCCGCAGGGGCGTAGATCTTCCCCTCCGCAGGCAGGATAGCCACCCCGTCTCCCAACACCTTCTGGGCAAAGGTGGGGTCGTTCACCTTCTCAATGCCGACCAGCTCGCCCGGCACGTAGGCCTTTATCTCCTCCGGGAAATCCGCCGCCTTGTCGGATACAGGCTGCCCGGATACCTGCTGGGCAGATGTCTCCTCCGCCGGCGATGCCGCTGCACCAGGCGCCGTCTCCTTCGGTGCCGTCCGTGCGGGTTCCTGGTTTGCCTTTCCCCTGAAGCCTATGCTCAGGAGTATGGTGAAGAGGAAGCCCGCTGCCAGAGCCACCACGTGGGCGATGATATAGTTGATATAGCCGTTGTGGGCCGGGTCCGCCAGGGCAAGTCCGGGCACCACAGTGGTTCCGAAGCCGAGGGCTGCCAGGTCTGTGACGTAGACGATCACGCCGCCCACTGCTCCGCCCAGGCAACCGCCGATGATGGGGTAGCGATACCGCAGGTTCACACCGAAGAGAGCCGGCTCGGTGATGCCGAACAGTACAGAGATAAAGCTGGGTATACAGAGCTCCCTCGTCTTAGCCTCCTTAAAGTGCCCCGCAAGATAGCCGAGGACAGCGCCGCCCTGGGCGATGATGGCCACAGACATGAGGGGATTTAGGAAGTTTCTTCCCGTATCCACCAGGAGCTGAGACTCGATGGCACCGAACACATGGTGCAGTCCGGTGATGACGATGAGCTGCTGCACGCCGGAGAAGGCGGCGTAGCCAATCACGCCCAGATTTTCCGTCATCCACACGAGCACGGCCGTAATCCCGTTTGCCAGCCCCCGCCCGATGGGCCCGATGATCATGAACAGCAAAAACGAGCTGACCAGGGTGGTCAGAAGGGGCGATACGAGAAGACGGATCACCTCCGGTATCTTCCGCTCAAAGAAAATGTCCAGCTTGGCTGTCACGATGCCGATGAGCAGGGCCACGATGATGCCGCCCTGGAAGCCGATGAGCTCCACCGGCAGTCCGAAAATGTGCAGGGTCGTGACCTCCACTGTCCCCTGGGCCGCCGCGCTGGCGTCCGCCAGGCTGTTGGTCAGCATGATGCAGCCAATGACAAGTCCCATGATGGGCCGGCCGCCGAACCGCTTCACTGTGCTGTAGGCCACGCAGAGGGGCAGGAACCCGAAGATGGCGCCGGATGAAATATTGATCAGCCTGGACAGGCCATAGAGCGTGTCGTTGTTCTGCACAAACTCAATATTTCCAAGCACACTGGAAAGACCGGTCAGAAGAGCCGCCGCCAGGATGCCCGGCATGATCTCGATAAACACATCCGATAGGGCCTTGACCGCTCTCTGGAGAGGGTTCATCCTCTTGTTTGCCTTTGTCTTCAGGTCTCCCAGGCTCATGCTGTCCATGTGCAGGTACTCCGCCAGTACCTGGCACACATCGTTGACCAGGCCGGCTCCGAAGATGATCTGCAGCTGGTCTCCCGCCACAAACACACCCTTTGCCAGGTCCACCTCCTCGATGGCCTTTGTGTCCGCCTTGTCGTTGTCCTCCAGCACGAGGCGCAGCCTGGTGGCACAGTGGGCTATGCCCAGGATGTTGCTGCGCCCGCCGCAAAGGCGGACAATGTCTTCCGCTATCTTCTCATAGCGCTGTCTCTTTTCCGCATCCATTACTATTCCTCCTATTCCCTGTATCATGCGTATGTTTCCGCGAACAAACATCTTGTCGAGAGCTCTCTTCCATTTGTTCTTGTAATTATGATTATAGTTGGATATACTAAAGATAATATAGACAAATGTTGTATATCTATGTTATTTTGTTGGTTCTTTCCACAGAAGGAGGCTCTATGAAGGATTACATTTTTTCCAACGACTTTTCCAGAAACCTGGACGCCATGATCTACACCTGCGGCTACGAGACGTGTCGGCCCTCCCACAGCTACGGCCCCGCCGTGCGCAGCGGCTACATGATCCACTATATCCTGAAGGGGAAGGGCGTCTACAAGACCGGCGGACATATCTATCCCCTGTCGGAGGGGGACGCTTTCCTCATTTGCCCCAACGAGCTGATCTACTACGAGGCGGACAAATACAATCCATGGACCTACACCTGGATCGGCTTCCAGGGCGTGAAGATGGAGCAGTACCTGAAGCGCACCTCCCTCCTCGACACCCCCTGCTTCCACTACGGGAAGGACGACCGGGTCCGGCTCTGCCACGAAAAGATGTTCGAGGCCTCCAAGCTGCCCCACAACCGGGATCTGATGATGAACAGCGTCATGTACGAGTACCTGTACCTGCTGGCCAGCAAATTTCCCCGGACCTACATTCCCCCGAAGGAGAAGAAGATCTCCTACGTGGAGGAGGCCCTCCGGTATATTGAAAACAATTACGACGGGGATGTCAACATCCAGGTCATCGCTGACCACCTGAACATCGAGCGCACCTACCTGTACCGCCTCTTCAAGACCATCACCGGGGTCTCACCCCAGGAGTACCTGCTGGACTTCAGGCTCCGCCGGGCCTGCAGCCTTCTGGAGAGCACGGACCTGTCCGTCAGCTACATAGCCCGTTCCGTGGGGTACGAGGACGCCCTCTATTTCTCCCGCCTTTTTAAGCAAAAAAAGGGGCGCACCCCTATCCGATACAGGCAGGAGTGCACCCGCGAGAAGCCTGCGCCTTCATCAGACCCACAGACCCCCGCTAAAGAGCGCTGAAAGGTGCAAAAAATGCACCGAAAATACTACAGCTCGATCAGCTCGTACTCCCGGGAGCCAACTCCCAGGTCTGCGGCCGCCTCGATGGTGTGGATGCCATTGCGGCTGTTCACCCGCTCCATAAAGTGGTCGCGCCCCGGATCATCGGAGTTCATGACCAGATCAATGCAGGCCTGGTCTATGGCCACCGGGTCTGTGGAGGCCAGGATGCCGATATCCTTCATGCACGGATCCTCCGCCACAACGCAGCAGTCACAGTCCACAGAAAGATTTTTCATGACATTGATGAACGCGATCTTTCCAGCAAAATGATCCACCACACTGGAGGCTGCGTCCGCCATGGCCTCCGGGAAGACAACGCTGGACGCGTGCTGCTTCCATGTCTCAAACCGGTCGTCTGTCTTTCCGGCAGAGTGGATCAGCGCCTTGCCCGCCCGGGATGCACAGCCGATGGCGAGCTGCTTGAGGGCTCCGCCGTAGCCTCCCATGGGATGTCCCTTGAAGTGGGCCAGCACAAGCATGGAGTCGTAGTTCTCAATGTGCTTCCCCAGCTTGTTCTCCTTCAGGATCTTTCCGCCCGGAACAGGCCATACCACATCCGGCCCCTCCGCGTCCATCAGATCCACGTCAAAATATTTTGTCCAGCCGTGCTCCTCCAGCAGCTGAAGATGAGAGGGAGTATTGTCACGCACGCCGCCTGCCGCGTCGCCGTAGGCTGTATTGCACTCCACAATGGTTCCCTTGATCTTGTCCACCATAGGCTTCCAGAATTCAGGGCGGAGGAAATTCTGGTTCCCCTTCTCCCCGGAGTGAACCTTCACAGCCACCTTTCCGGGAAGCTCCACGCCCAGCGCATTGTACATTTCAACCACCTTCTCAGGTGTGATCTCTCTTGTAAAATATACTTTTGATTTCATGATCTCATTTCCCTCGCTTTCCTGCCGTCCGCACATGAGATGGCATCCGTATTCTGTTTTTATTCTAGCACCTAAAGTTAGCTTAAGGTCAAGCTCTTTCCAGGCAAAATTTTATCCAGGGATAAGAAGATGTGATATTCAGAAAAAGAATACCTTCCAGGCATAGAAGAGGATAAATTATAAGCATTAGACATCTCGCCTTCTCCATACTACAATGAAAACATCCAGAAAGGAGGCGTCAAATGACCATTGATGAAGTGAGCAGGTGCTGCGGCATCCCCCTCAAAGTCCTGCAGGAATATGACAACACGGACCCGGAGCGTCTGAGCGTGCTCATCACCCTGCACCAGATCGGCTTTGAGAGCGCCGAGATAGAAGCCTACATGAAGCTGCTGGAAAAAGAGGACAGCGATGGCCAGCGCCTCCGGATACTTGAGCGGAAGCGGCGCAGACTTCTCGATGAGATCCATTTCCAGGAAAAGCAGCTCAGCCAGCTGGACTATCTCCGCTACAGCATCCGCAAAAAGCAAAGTAAAAAAACAACTATTTAAGGAGGCATTTTTCATGAAAATTCAGGACAAAGAGACTTTTGACAAGGCGAATGTATTCGGGCAGGGTCAGGCAAACACCGCCTACGCCCAGTATTTTATCGGAAATTCCTATTTAAATCCGCTGACTGACCCAAAGGAGTGCGGCGTCGGCCTGGCCAACGTCACATTTGAGCCGGGATGCCGCAACAACTGGCACATCCACCACGCAAAGACAGGCGGCGGACAGATCCTCGTCTGCACAGCTGGCAGCGGCTGGTATCAGGAGGAGGGCAAGGAACCTGTCAGCCTGGAGCCCGGCACGGTCATCGTCATCCCGGCTGAGGTCAAGCACTGGCACGGCGCCAAGGCTGACAGCTGGTTCTCCCACATCGCCTTTGAGGCTCCCGGCACAGAGACAAGCAACGAGTGGCTGGAGCCGGTGGACGACGAGACATACGCCAACCTGGGCTAAACTGAGCAAAACGGAAATAACTTGGTGATTGCCTTACAGCGGGATTTATCTTATACTTAACTGTGTTGAAAAAATATTGGGAAACACAGTTGAAAGGAGACTACTCACATGAATTTTATATATCCCGCTGTCTTCCGCAAAAGGGAAGACGGAAAGTACCACGCGACCTTCCCGGACCTGGCGTGCTGCGAGGCTGTCGGCGACACCCTGGACGACGCCATCGACAATGCCAACGAGGCGGCCCGCAATTGGATCTCCGTGGAACTGGAGGAAGAGGAGCCGGACATGCCCTGCGTCTCCGACCTGGAGGACATCCCCGTCGGGGAGGGCGATATCGTCCGCAACATCTCTGTCAATATCCGCTTCTACGAGGGCTGGGACGAGTAGAGCCGGCCGGACAGGAAGCTGTACAGGTTCCGGTTTGTCGTCTGGTTGATCCTGCTGTCCTCCAGGAATTCCCGCAGGGGCTCCTGGAGGCTGCACTCGCCGCATATATCCACGCCGATCACCTTCTGGTTCGCGAACACGCCTGAGAGCAGCCTCTCCAGCGTTCTGACCGACATGCCTCCCTGGTTCCAGTTTGTCCTGGCTCCATACCGGTCCAGCACATCCTTGTCTATGGAAATGTAGGCGGGGAGGCTCATGTCGATCCTTTTTATCTCATTTTCAGCCGTCTGCTCGCCGGCCTCCTGGAGGCTGACGCAGACGGCCTTCTTTCTCATCCTGTCGGGAAGCTCCCGGACTGTCTTTGGATCCGGCCCGATGAGTATCATCTGTCTCAGATACGGATTTTTCCACAGCAGCTCGCCCGCCCAGCTTCCGCAGCTGGTCAGCTCATGGATGAGGGGCTGCTGCATGTCGCTGTGATGGTTGAACAGCACCAGGGAAAAAGGGATCCGGATCTTTTCCACAAATAATTTTGTCACATAGTGGTAATTCCCATTGTCCAGAAAATGAATGCCCTCCGGCCCAAAGCCCTGCAGGCGCCGCCGGATCTCCTCCTGTGCCTCCGGGGAACAGTACATGTCCGTCCCCCGGATGTCGCTCATATCGATCCTTGTGATATCGTCTGCCTCTTTTTCAATTCCCTCCGGGTAGATATGGGTAAAATCAAGCAGCAGGTTCTGTGTCTTTTCCAAATCACTCCCTCCCTCTGTCCTAGCCCTGGGCCGCAAAATTACCCGTGTAGAGCTGGTAGTATTTTCCTTTCTTCTCGATCAGCTCGTCGTGGGTTCCTCTCTCGATGATGCGCCCCTGCTCCATGACCATGATGCAGTCGGAGTTCTTGACCGTGGAAAGCCTGTGGGCGATGACAAAGGTGGTCCGCCCCTTCATCAGGGCGTCCATGCCTGCCTGCACCAGCTTCTCGGTTCGGGTGTCGATGGAGGATGTGGCCTCATCCAGGATCAGGGCCGGCGGGTCTGCCACAGCCGCCCGGGCGATGGCCAGAAGCTGCCTCTGGCCCTGGCTCAGATTGGAGCCATCGCCGGTGAGCATGGTGTCATAGCCGTCCGGCAGACGCCGGATAAATCCGTCCGCATTGGCCAGCCTGGCTGCCCGGATACACTCCTCGTCTGTGGCGTCCAGCTTTCCGTAGCGGATGTTGTCCATGACTGTCCCGGTGAACAGGTGGGTGTCCTGGAGCACCATGCCCAGGGACCGGCGCAGGTCCGGCTTCTTGATCTTGTTGATGTTGATGCCGTCGTAGCGGATCTTTCCGTCCGCAATGTCGTAGAACCGGTTGATCAGGTTGGTGATGGTCGTCTTGCCGGCTCCCGTGGCTCCGACAAAGGCAATCTTCTGTCCCGGCTTCGCGTAGAGGCTAATGTTGTGGAGAACGATCTTCTCGTCTGTGTAGCCGAAATCCACATCGTCAAACACAACGCCGCCCTCCTGCCTTGTGTAGGTGACTGTGCCCTCCGCCTTGTGGGGGTGCTTCCACGCCCACAGGTTGGTGCGCACGTCGGACTCTGTAAGCTGCCCGTTCTCGTCCTCCTTGGCGTTGACCAGCTCCACATAGCCCTCGTCCATCTCCGGCTCCTGATCCATCAGGTCAAAGACACGCTGGGCGCCGGCTGCGGCGTTGACAACGAAGTTGAGCTGCTGGCTCACCTGGGTGATGGGGTTGGTAAAGCTCTTGTTCAGTCCCACGAATGTAACCACTGTTCCGATGGTGACGCCGGCCAGGCCGTTGATGCCCAAAATGGCGCCTACGATGGCAACCAGGGCGTAGCTGATCCAGCCGATATTGGCGTTCACAGGCATCAGCAGGTTGGCGTACCGGTTGGCCTTGTTGGCGCTGTTCCGGAGCCTCTCATTGACCTTGTGGAAATCCTCCATGGCCGCCTGCTCGTGGCAGAACACCTTGACTACCTTCTGGCCGTCCAGCATCTCCTCGATGAATCCGTCCACGGCTCCCAGGTCGATCTGCTGGCGGACATAGTATTTTCCGGACAGCTGTGAGAACTTGGATGTCACAAAGAGCATGACCGCGGCCGTCAGTATGGAGATCACGGTCAGGGCCGGGTTCAGCACGATCATGGTGACCAGGGTGGCCGCCATGGTGATCACAGAGTTAATGATCTGTGGAACGCTCTGGCTGAGCATCTGCCGCAGAGTGTCCACATCGTTTGTGTACACGGACATGATGTCGCCGTGGGCGTGGGTGTCAAAATACTTGATGGGCAGGGACTCCATCCTGCGGAACAGGTCATCCCTCAGATGGAGCATCGTACCCTGGCTCACATTGACCATAATGCGGTTGTAGGCAAAGGCCGTGATCACACCGCCCGCCATGATGCAGGCCAGGCGGAACAGGTCAGAGGCCAGCCCACTGAAATCGTCCGTCCCGTTCTGCAGCATGGGCGTGATATAGTCATCCACCAGCGTCTGGGGGAATGTGGCCCCCACCACTGTCGCGATGGCAGTGAGCAGAATACAGACAATGACAATGAAAAACGGAATTTTATAGTAATGGAGCATGTACCGGATGACCCTGCTGATCAGCTTTGTCGCTCTGGCTGACCTGGCCTGGGACTGCTGCTCGTTCTTTTTCTCATTCATAGACATAGATCCTCTTCCTCCTTTCTGATTTACGCCGGCTGGTCGAAGTCGCCGCCGCCCTCCATCTGGGAGCTGTAGATCTCCTGGTAGATGGCGTTGTTCTTCAGCAGATTTTCATGAGTGTCAAAGGCATCGACCCTGCCCTCGTCCAGCACAAGGATGCGGTCAGCGGACTGTACGCTGGAAATCCTCTGGGCGATGATGATCTTTGTGGTGCCCGGTATCTTCTTTGCAAATGCCTCCCGGATACTGGCGTCTGTGGCTGTGTCCACGGCACTTGTGGAGTCGTCCAGGATCAGCACCTTGGGCTTCTTCAGGAGAGCTCTGGCGATACACAGTCTCTGCTTCTGTCCGCCGGACACATTGGAGCCGCCCCGCTCGATCTTTGTCTGGTAGCCTCTTGGCATCCTGTCGATGAACTCGTCAGCGCAGGCTGCCTTGCAGGCCTCGATGCACTCCTCCTCGGTGGCCTCCGGGTTGCCCCAGCGCAGATTGTCCAGGATGCTGCCGGAGAACAGGGTGTTCTTCTGGAGCACGACAGACACCTGATTTCTCAGAACCTCTGTGTCGTACTGGCGGACGTCCACGCCGCCCACGCAGACAGAGCCCTCGTCCACATCGTAGAGACGGCAGATCAGGTTCACCAGGCTGCTCTTTCCGGAGCCGGTGCCCCCGATGACGCCCACGGTCTCGCCGCTTTTGATGTGAAGGTCAATGTCGGAGAGCGCGTTCTTGCCGCTTCCGTGCTTGTAGGAGAAATTTACGTGGTTGAAATCAATGCGCCCGTCTTCCACTTCCATGACGGGATCCTCCGGGTCGTGCAGGTCTGCCTTCTCGTCCAGCACCTCGCCGATACGGCGGATACTGGCCATGGACATACTGATCATGACCACCACCATGGAGAGCATCATAAGGCTCATGAGGAGCGCCATGATATAGCTGAACAGACTGGTCAGATCTCCGGTTGTCATGGAGCCGCCCACGATAAATTTGGCTCCGAACCAGGACACGGAGATGATGCAGAAGTAAACCGCCACCATCATGGCCGGGTTGTTGAAGGCCAGGAGCCCCTCCGCCTTGACGGACAGGTCGTAGAGCATCTTTGAGGCCTTAGAGAATTTCACATTCTCGTAATCTTCACGGACAAACGCCTTCACAACGCGGATGGCAGTCACATTTTCCTGGACGCTGGCGTTCAGGTCATCGTACCTTCTGAACACCTGTCTGAAGATCTTCAGCGTAACCACCATGATGGAGCCGATGACCACCAGAAGGAAGACAACCGCGATCAAGAACATGGCGCTCAAATGCGGGCTGATGATCAGGCACATGGCAAAGCTGAAGATCAGGTTCAGGGGAGCCCGGACAGCCACACGGATCACCATCATGTAGGCGTTCTGCACATTGGTGATATCTGTGGTCATACGGGTCACAAGCCCCGGCACGCTGAATTTGTCGATATTTGAAAATGAAAATGTCTGGATATTGGCGTAGATCGCCTCACGCAGATTGGCCGACAGTCCCGAGGAGGCGCTGGCCGCGTTCTTTCCGGCCATGGCGCCGAAAAACAGACTCAGAAACGCCATCAGGACCATCAGGCCGCCGTAGCGGTAGACGACGCCCAGATTGCTGGCCTCCAGACCTCTGTCTATGATAATGGCGGTGACAAAGGGCATCAAGATTTCCATGATAACTTCAAGAGCGGTGAGGCCTATACATAGAAAGGTGTCCCGCTTATACTGTCCCAGCTGCTGTAATACTTTTCTCACTGTAAGTTAACCTCCTGTCTTTTTTCGATTGGCTGTGTTCCATTTCCGTCAGATGCACCAGAAGCTTCCTCTCCAGCTTCCACAGCTGCTCCTTCTCCCGCTGCTCCAGCACGCTGCAGATCTCGGTCTCCATCTCGCCGGCCCTCTGAAGGAGCTTGGCGCCTTCTTCCATGAGCTTTTCTGTGGGAAGGATCTTTTTCTTCCGAATGTCAGCCGGATCCTCCTGGAAGAGAATGTAGCCTGTCTTTCTCATCTTCTTGAGCAGGGTGGAAAGCGTCGACTTGGATAATCCGATCTCGTGGCACAGCTCTGTGAGGTAAGTGCCCTCCGGGTGATGCCGCAGGATGTAGACCATAAAGTACGCCTGCACTCCACTCATCTCCGGATTACCCAGATGAGCGTCCAGCTGCGATGTCAGATCCAGCCCGATCTTCTTCATCATAAAGAGCAGCTCTTCCGTTCTGAACTTTTCTGTCATCTTTAATCAACACCTCCTGTATGCTTCCGGGTGGAACTGTTCGCGTAAAAACTGTTCACAGCCTTATCTTTTTCCCATACAAGATTTTATCGCTGAATACTGGAAATGTGAAATTCAAAAATGTTATAATCTATAAAAGAATTTTATTATACAGGAAAGGAGTCTTTTATGAATACAGTACAGTTGGAATGTTTCCTGGCGGTAGCGGAGCATCTGAACTTCTCAAAGGCGTCCAGGGAGCTGAAGATCACACAGCCCGCTGTCAGCCATCAGATCCAGTCCCTGGAAGAGGAGCTGGGGGTGAAGCTCTTCGTCCGCACCAGCAAGAGCGTCGCCCTGACCCAGGAGGGCATCCTCTTTGCTCCCGACGCGCAGCTGATCCTGCGGACCGCCCTGTCGGCCAGGGAGAGGCTGGGACGCCACGAGCACTTTATCCCCCTGGAGCTTGGATGCCACAACAGCATGGAGGCGGATCTCTTCCCCCCGGTCCTCCAAAGGCTGGGGGAGGAGTTTCCCCTGCTGCGGCCCAACATCCGCCTGGTCCCCTTCCCCTCTCTTCTCAGTCTGGTGGAAACTGACCAGATCCACGCCGCCCTCGGCATCCGGCAGGACCAGAAGAAATCCATCCTCCTCTTCCGGGAGCTCTGCACGGTTCCTTTTGCCTGCATCTGTCATCCGTCCCACCCTCTGGCGCAGCACGAGTCTCTCCGGAAAAGGGATCTGACCGGGAATTTTATCGCCTGCTCTCCCCGGCAGATCCACGACACGATCTTCACTATACAGAACAGTATCCTGGCCGGACTTCCGCCGCAGCAGCGCTATGTGACCGGAAGCATCGAGAGCGCCTTCACCCTTGCGAAGGCCCGGTTCGGCTACACGCTGTACCCGGACATACCCCGTGCCAGGGTGGAGGGACTGCGCTACATTCCCGTCACCGGCCTGCCCCAGGTCACCTTCGGCGTCTACTACCAGCAGAAGAACGACCACCCGGTGCTGCGCCGCTTCCTCACCCTGCTGACGCAGAGCGTCCAAAGCTGAGGCTGAAATCTCTTCTCTTTTCGGCCCTCAAAAGGGAGCCAAAGACAGGCAGGAAACACCATGAACAACAAAAAGGACTTAATTCCACAGCCTCTCAGAGACTGCATGGCATTAAGTCCTCTTCTATATCATTTTCTATTTATCCTGCTTGTACTTTTTATACTCCTTCAGCTCTCTTCGCATGTACCTCGCCAGCTCCCTGTGGGACATGCCCCCGTACTTTTTCCGCATGTCGGCGCGGCTCTGACCTGTCTCCATGTCCTCCCTCCCTTTCTTTGGATCAGGCGCCCCTTAAGCAGGATTTCTCCTACAGTACCCTCTCTATATTTCTGTTCATTTTCCGGGCCGCGGAGGCCAGTGCCTTCTTCTCCTCGTCCCCTGTCAGGGGGATTTGTCAGTCGTTTCTTCTCCGGGCATTTCTTCCCCGGCCTTGTCACTGTCCTGCGGCCCGCCGGCATCAGGGCCGATGGAGTCCGGCTCCTTTATGGCTTCATCCTCCGCAGCCACACCCTCCTCAGTCATGTTTTCCGCGGCTCCATTTTCCACTGTCTCATTTTCCGCCGCCTTATCTTCCACTGCCTCGTTTTCTGCGGTTCCATCTTCTTCGGTCCCGGCTTCCACAGTCACATTCTCCAGCAGCACCCTCCCGGACCTTCCGGCCAAAAGAGCCTGGACGTCAGAGCCCTCCTCAGAGAGGATGGTCAGATTTCTGACCAGCGTATACTGCAGATTGCCGAAAAGAGGGCCCTGCAGACCTGTGATCTGGTGTCCGTTTCCATCCAGCACACCCATAAACCGCTCCGGGATATAGCTTCCGCCGGACAGCTCCAAACCGCCAAAATCCAGGTCCTCATCCAGCCGATAGTACCCGTATGGGTTGTCCGCGGCCAGCCGGACCAGCTCCTCCGCCGAGGAGACAGTGTGCACAGCAGGGCTCTGGTAAATGCCTCCCTGGCTGAAATCGCCGGTCACACGCTTGACGATACCGTAGAGAGTCCGCTTCAGATCGGTGCTCCTTTCCGTATTGCCATTAGCCGCGTCCTCCTCAAAGGCCGCCCGGAACCGGGCGATGATCTCATCCTTGTCAAAATAGGGGATCTCATCCACCCTTTGCGCCGCCTCCCTGTAGCGCCCCAGCTTGTACGATTCCCACGTAATGCCCGGGTCGCCGGTGATCTTTCGCAGGGCGTCTAGGTCGTTCTCACTGAGAGCAGACATATAGACCATGTAGCCCTTCTCGTAGCCTGCCAGCCCCAGCATCTCCTGTCCCAGCCGCTTGAAGGAGTGGGTGTCCGGCGAGCCCTGGTCGTTGTGCGACTGGTACCAGTTCATAGTGTAAAAGGACTCAAATCCGTAGCTTCCGTCTGTGGCCGTCCCTACCTTCTCCGGGTAGGACGCGCCGGTCCGGATGGAGATCCGGTTGTCCCACAGGGCCTCCATGCTCCTTAGATCCATGGAGGCGGCCTCCTCCTCTGTCAGTCTCCTGTAGACTGTGCTCATGGAGGCCTCTCCTCCGGGCGTGTGCTCCGCCGTCACGGCCACCGCCGCCTGCTGCCGGGGCGTCAGCTGGAAGAAGGCCTGGGCCGCCAGATAGTCCAGAGCGTAGCCTGTGTCAAACATCTCCCTGTAGTAGCTGTGAACCTTCTCCGCAGAGTCGATCCTCTCATAGCTGAAGTTGTTTGTCATCTCTGTTCCCATGTCATTGACCCTGGAAATGTTGAATACCATGATGCCGTCCCGCATCTCCTGAGCTATGTTGCCATCCGCATGGGCCTCCCCGCCGGTCCCTTTTCTCCTGCCGGCGCCGCCGTAAAAATATCTGCCGTCCTGGTTGTGGGCCGTCTCGTGGCTGAAGGTAAAGAAGATATAGTCGCTTGTCCCTAGCGCCGGGGTGTGCATCCAGATGACGATGCTGCCGTCCGCCACAGCGGCGCTGTCGTTGAGGGCGCTGAGCATATGCCCTGCCTCGTACACCCACTTCATGACCGGATCCGCCGTAGTCCCCTTCTCCTGTATGCCCGGGGACACAGCTCCGCCTCCCGGGAAGCCCAGCCTGGTATCATACTGCACATTTACAAAGCTGTTCAGCTGCCGGGCCGCGCTGCTCATCCACCTGGAGGAGACGCCGTAGAAAATCCCCATCTTCTCCGCATAGGCCTTTGCTGTCTGCCGGATGCGCTCCCTCTCCCGGCCATCCTTCACAAGATACTCCGGATACCGGTTCATGCTGCCCACAAGGAGCTGGGAGGGCACGGAGATCATATACATATCCTCCTGAGGAGCTGTCAGAATATGGAGCACCAGGCTTTTTCTCCTCTCCTCCAGGCCGCACAGGTTATCCCATACGCGCCATCGGATCAGGCCCTTCTCATCTCCCTGGGCCGCCTGCTCCACAAGAACACCCGCAAAGCTGTCACTGAACCAGTCGTTTGGATCCTCATAGCCGGCAATGCCTGCGGACAGGCTGCCCAGGAAATCTGTCAGCTCCTGGCCTGTATGATTTTTCAGCACACTGCTGTAGAAAGCGTGGGCCTGGTTCGTATCCCGCTGCCCGGCAGGGGCGGATAAAAGCTGGTCTGTCAGCGTTTCCGCTGTCATGTCCTTCGCGATCTGGTCTCCGTGGAAAAAGAGGAGCTCGCTCAGATAAACGCCGCCGTAGCTGATCCGGTACCACTTGTCATAATAGTTATATGCGTAGAGGCTCCTCTTCAGCCGTTCCGCATCCTCCATCCTCTCCCGGGCCAGCTCCCGCACAGCCGGGTGGCTGCTGTAGGTGGGGTATCTGTCCCCGGAGGAGAAGAGCTTCTCCAGCATCCCCTCCATGTCCGCTTTGATTTTTTCATTATAATAATCCCCGTAAAGGCGGCTCTCCTCCTCTTCTGTCAGCGCTGAGATGTCCGACGCGTAGTCCCAGGCGGCAGCCGAAGCGGCAATCCCGCTCAGAAACGAAGGGTCCATGTCCGATACATATCTGGGGAACTGGTACCCGTGGGATCTTCCCTCCACCTGGTAGAGGGCGGCCACATTCCCGGTGAGCCGCCGGAAGGAGACCTGATATTCCAGTCTCTCTCCGCTCTCAAGGGCAAGCCGGACCGTGCGGACCTCCTCCGGCCCGCTCCTTTGTATTCCCGTTACCAGCTCTCCCCTCCCGTCAAGGGGGAGGACAAGCCGGATCTTTCCTGCCACCAGAGGGTCACTGTCAGGAAGCCGATTGCCCTGCTCCACCCACAGCCGGGTGTCCGACAGGGGCATCAGCTTTGCCCGAAATATTTCCGGAAGAACTCTGTTATCTTGTCAAAGGGGATGATATCCTTCCTGTCATAGAGATCCGTGTGCACCGCACCGGGAATGAGCATCAGCTCCTTGTTGTCTCCTGTCAGCTTCTCGTAGGCATCCCGGCTGAAATAGCAGGAATGAGCCTTATCCCCATGGACAAGGAGCACAGCGCTCCTGATCTCCTGGATATACTGCAGGATCGGCATGTTCAGGAAAGACAGGGAGGAGGTCACGTTCCATCCATCGTTGGAGTTGAGGGATCTGGCATGATATCCCCTGTCTGTCTTGTAATAGTCATAGTAATCCTTCACAAAGAAAGGAGCGTCTTCCGGAACAGGATCCACTACGCCGCCTGCCCTGGCGTAGGTGCCGTTCTTATAATCCTCGGTCCTCTGGGCATTCAGAGCCTGGCGTGTCTCGTGTCGGGCCTCCTCGCTGTCCGCAGCATCAAAGTAACCCTTGGCGTTGATCCGGGTCATGTCGTACATGGTGGAGGATACTGTGGCCTTGATCCTTGTGTCGATAGCAGCTGCATTTAGAGCCATGCCGCCCCAACCGCAAATTCCAATAATCCCGATCCGCTCCGGATCCACATTGTCCTGAACCGACAGGAAGTCCACTGCCGCCTGGAAATCCTCCGTGTTAATATCCGGGGAGGCCACATACCTGGGCGTTCCCCCACTCTCCCCTGTAAAGGAGGGGTCAAAGGCAATCGTGAGAAATCCTCTCTCTGCCATCTCCTGTGCGTACAATCCGGAGGCCTGCTCCTTCACCGCCCCAAAGGGCCCGCACACAGCGATAGCCGGCAGCCTTCCCTCCGCCCCCTTCGGCGCGTACAGGTCAGCCGCCAGGGTGATGCCGTATCGGTTATGGAAGGTCACCTTGCGGTGATCTACCTTCTCACTTTTTGGAAATGTCTTATCCCATTTTTCTGTCAGCTTTAATACATCTTCCATATTGAACTTTCTCCTTCTCTCTACTTTTAGATCTGTATTTTTCAGTGACATACAATTTAATTTGACAGAGCCTCTTATCTCTGATAAACTCATCATATAACCTAAACTTAACTTTAGGTCAAGATTAAATTTTTAAAAATTTTTAAGGAGGCAGTCATATGTACTACACCATCGGTCAGGTGTCCAGAATGTTCGATCTGCCCGTATCCACCCTCCGCTATTACGATAAGGAGGGGCTCTTCCCGAACATGCAGCGCTCCTCCGGCATCCGCAGATTTGCGGAGACCGAGCTGGAGGCCCTGCGTGTGATCGAGTGCCTGAAAAAGTCCGGCATGGAGATCCGGGATATCAAGCAGTTCATGGAATGGTGCACAGAGGGCAGCAGCACCTACCCTAAGCGCCGGGAGCTCTTCCTGCGCCAGAAGGCCGCTGTGGAGGCTGAGATCCGGCGGCTGAGCCAGACCCTGGACATGATTAATTTCAAATGCTGGTATTACGAGGAAGCCATAAAGGATGGCAATGAAGAAAGGGTGGGCTCCATGAGGCCAAAGGAGATGCCGGAAGACATCCGCCGGGCCTATGAGAGCGCCCACCCTGAGATTTTCACACAGGAAGACTCCTAAAAAGTTTGCTCTCCCGCTCAGTCCGGGTTCCGGCGTTCCGTCCCGCTCCCGCGGGAGGCTGCCAGATAGAAGATACCCGTCACCAGGGTGATCAGACTGACCACCGCCCCGGTGATACCGTTCATCGTGGAATTGAAGGCCTCCTTCCCGATGGAGAAGGAGGCGAACATAGCCGTCTGAAGGGACAGGATGGACACGGCGGCGTCGGCCAGGCCGATGCTGCGGATGATGATCCAGGACTGTTCCTTTTTTCTGCCCGCTGAGACAGTATTCCAGATGGCCAGGCTGATCTTTGTAAAGGCGTAGGCAGCCGCCACGTAGATGGTGTAGCCCGGATAGGATTTCCCGCCCTCCAGGTTGATCAGGAGGATGACCGCTCCGCCCAGCACAAAGGACATGATGACAAACATAATGCCGTAGTATTTCCGTATTTTTCTCTCCGGGGTCTTCTTTATCTTAATCTTAATGCGTCCCCGCCCGTCCAGCCCGGTCTCCTCCAGGTGCTGGGCGATCCAGTAGGCCCGCATGATCCCCAGGAGCAGATAGTAGGCGCACAGGGTGCCGAGCCAGGCGGAGTCAGCTACCGCCGCCACCACGCCGCTGTACAGGGCAATAGCCACATTGACAGGTATCCCCATTGCGGCGGCCAGGCCTGTCCGGTACTTTTTGTCCTCTATCCAGCGGTTCGCAGGCCGGACTTTCCTGGCAAGCTCCCGCAGGAATCGTTTCAGCCTCCGCAGGTCTCTGAACAGATAGCAGCAGGAAAAGGCAAGGGTCACAGCCGCGGTTCCGTAAAAAACAACAGCGGCCTCTTCCGGGAACATCCCCACAAGGGCCGCACATGCGATAGACAGAGCGGCAAAGACAGCGGTGGCCAGATATAAGAGTATCCTCCACACCGGCCTTAAGGCCGGAAGATGCGGTTTTTTCACGGTATCACTCCCAGACAAAACGACTCATCGTATTTTTTCCGCCCTATCTTACATTCTTTTTGTTTGAGAAATGTTTTTGAAATGTTTCTGAATTATGAATTCAGTCTTCCTTAAACCCCTGCAGCAATCTGACCGCAATGGATTTTATAATATCGTGGATGGAGAGGAACACATAATTTGCATGGGCCAGCTCCATGGCCTCCCTCTGCTTATCCGTCACGACCGTGTACGGGTACACTCCGAAGAGGAACGGGAAAAAGGCATAGATAAAGCCCTGCCTGTCATCCGCCGTCATATAGGGGAAGAACTTTTCCAGGCAGCCGGCAACGGTCCGCATGGAATTCCCATACACCTCCTTGAACGCGACAAGGTTCTCCATCCTGCTGTTGCTCTCCATGTCATAGTGATTCATAGACATCAGCTTCAGCAGCCTTTCCCGCCTTTCCAGAGAATGAGCCAGCTCATCGGAGAACTGCTCGACAGTCATTTCCTCATGGCTCTCCTTCATGGAATTCAGATCCCGGATCCAGGCCTCGTACTCCCTTTGTATCAGCGCAAGAAAGATCTCTTCCTTTGTGTGGAAATAATAATAGATCAGGGTGCGGGAAAAGGATGTCTTCGCTCCCACCTCCTTGAGGGTCACATCCTTAAAATTCATGGTCTCGTAGAGCTCTGCGCAGGCGTTGATGATCTCTTCCTTTCTCGCCCTGGTCAGCTCCGGGGATCCTTTCGGCATAATTGACACGCTCCTTTTCATCATTTTTCCATGATTTTTCATGGCCTTACTGCAATTTATTATAGCGATATCCTGACATTGTGTCAAATGGCCGTCCCTTTGTATCGCGCTCTCCCTTTCTCTTAACTAATTTATGCCTGGGGATCCTTCTTGAAGGACAGGCATTTTCCGATGACTTCGCCGGTCTTCAGATATTCATAGGCCGGGAAATCAAAGAGAACCGGCTTCAGGGTCTGATAGTTGATCTTGCCCGCCTCAGTCAGATGCTCCTCCTCCACATAGGTGTTGTCAATAGTGCAGATGAAGCTCTCAAATCCGTTTGTATTGTAGACATCCACCACAGAGCACTCCATTGTCAGGGGAGCCTTGCTGATCACCGGCGCGCCGGACTCTCCCAGCTCATATGCAAACACCTCCGACTTGTCAGTCTTGCCTCCGCTGACTGATCCCACAAAGTCCGCCTCCGGAAGCATGCTCTCGTCTACAAGGTTGACGGTCAGCTTGCCGCTCTCCTTGATGAACTGATTGATATAATGAGCAGAGGCCAGGCTGACCAGAATTCTGTCGTGTCCGATAATGCCCACATGAGCCACAAGCGTCCAGGTCGGTTTGTCTCCCGCCATGGCGCCTGCCACTACAACCGGAGTCGGATATAAAGCTAATGCTGATCCAATGTTTTTCTTCATATTGATTACCTTCCTTTCCGTTTTTGACATTGTGTCAACACCTGTAATATAGCATTGTTTTGACATTGTGTCAATATGCGCCCCAAAAAATATCCGCACATTCTGTCCAAAAAAATATCTGTACATTCCGAGTTTACTGCAGACCCTTCCCGAATTGATATAATTCCTCCAGCTTCTCAGGCGATTTATTCTGCCTGTCACAGGCCGTGAAAATCCCCATATCTTCCAGCTTCAGGTAATTCAGGAAGGAATTCTGATATTCGTAAAAGCAGCCGCAGTATACGTGGTCGCTGCCGGAGGAGAGGATCAGGGCCGCCTTCTTCAGATGCTTCGGCTTATCCAATGCGTAGATGCGGTTGATGGCGCACTGGAGCTGCCCGGTAAATCCGTGATAGTATACCGGGGACGCCAGCACGATCATTTCCGCCTCGTCCAGCAGCGGGTAAATCTCCTGCATGTCATCCTGCTGGATACATTTCCCGTTGCCCTTGCCGTGGCAGTACTCGCAGGCAAGGCAGCCTGCGATCTTCTTTCTGCACACGTCGACAACCGTCACCTCATGGCCGCTTTCTCCGGCTCCCCTCGCAAAGGCTTCCACCATGGCGGCCGTATTCCCCTGCGGCCTGGGGCTTCCGTTAAACACAATGATCTTCATCCTCTACTCCTCCAGTGAAAAAGTCACGGTCACATCACCGTTCCCCAGCGCGCTTTCCCAGCCTGTCAGGTCGTCAATCCGGCCCAGCCTTGTGTAGCTCCAGGAATTGGAGCCGTAGAAGATCACGATCTGATTTCCCTGATACAGCACAATGTCCCCGGCCTGGGTCGTAGTCTGGCTGTTGCTTGTCGGGAGACTTGCTCCCAGGCTTCCCACCTTCTCAAAGCCGGCATAGTCGCTCATCTGGATGGTGACCGGATTTTCCCCCATCATCTGCACCAGCGCGTCCACCGTCTCGTTGTCCTCCAGGGTGGCAGTAAACTGGCTGCCGCCCACCTCCACAGTCATTTTTCTGTCCATAGCTGTCTCCTCCTTGTCATTTTGCCCCGCAGACTCCTGCCCTGCGGGCTCTGTTCCCACCTGTGTTTCATTTTCTGTCTGGCTGTGGCTGATTTCTTACAGGAACGCTCCATTGCATACCTGAAGAACCTGTCCCTTCACGGCTTTCCCCATCTTGCTGGCCAGGAACAGGCAGGCGTAAGCCTGATCCATGGGGTCACATTCCGGGCCGGGGAAGTATACAAAGTGCCCGCTGTACTCAAGCATCTTTGCCCCTCCCGGCTGCTCTCCCGCCTTATTGGCCAGATGGGCCGGTGTGACGGTGGCTCCCGGCGCAACGGCATTGCAGCGGATGTTGGTGTCGATCAGGCGCATAGCCACGTTCTTGGTCAGCGTGTTCAGGGCGCCTTTCGTGGATGTGTAGGTTGCGCCGCAGAACGGCCTTGTCCCGTTTACAGAAGAGATATTGATGATCACGCCGTCATTTTTCGGAAGGAAAATCTTCAGCGCCTCCCGGATATACCTCATGGGGCCTCCCAGATTGGTGTCCATGACGTACTTCATCCACTCGTCGTCCGTCTCGTCGATCATTTTCTGCTCACCGATGCCGGCGTTGTTGATCAGGATGTCCACATCCCCGAATTCTTTCAGGGCCGCCTCAAACACCTTCTTTGTATCCTCCGTGGATCAGACATCCGCCACCACGCTGGCTCCTTCCTCCGCAAAAGCTCTGCCATGGAGCGTCCCATTCCATAGCTTGCCCCTGTGATGATCGCTGTCTTTCCGTCTAATAATTTTGCATCCATAATTTTTGCTCCTTTCATTTCAAATCAATTTTATAAGTCACGCAAACCTCTCAAGGGTGAGGAAATCATGGCCTGCGATGATTTCCACGCCTTCTTTCCGAAGCTCTCTCATCCGGTCAAAGGTTCGGGTAAAAGCCCTCAGATCATCGCACAGACTGCTAATCCCGTATATTCCCTGTCCCAGGCCCTCTATACACTCATATAGAGGAACCGCATCCGATGCCAGCAGCCGGGGGCCCTCCGCCGTATCCACAAGAACTCCCTGAAGTCCCGGCGTATGCCCCGGCAGCAGGAGGAGCCGGATCCCGTCGCAGAGTGTCTGCTCACCGTCTATGATACGCCATTTTGTCTTCTGCCTCGCCCAGGGAGGGATTGTCCCGGTGTCAAAGGTCTCGTACATACCTCTGAATTTTGGCAGAGGATACACTGCATTTAAGAGCTCATTTTTCTGGACAATAAACTCAGCCCGTGGAAACAAATGGTTGTTATGGCAGTGATCCCAGTGCAGATGTGTCAGGATGACCGTGTCGATTTCATCCGGATCGACTCCCCTTTTTCTGAGCGCCAGATCCGGCCGCTCCTCCTCCTCTCTCCTGCAGGGCGCATGGCCATACCGGCGCATCTGCCCGGGGTCTCCGCCGCCGGTATCCACCAGAATTTTCCGTCCTCCTCCCTCAATCAGGAAAATCAGGATCGGAAATTCTTCCTTTGTCTTATACTCTTCCTGATCGGCCGTAAAGCCTCCGCGGTAATAGAGCAGACTTCCGGCCTTTATCGGCGTGATCCTGTACCTTTCCATATGCTTCACCTCCTTTTTCCATGCGCACTCTCAGGGTGATCAGCACAAAGGCACAGGCGATGAAGAGGATGCCTCCCAGGACAATGTACCGCGTCCCCAGACCGGACAGGAAGAAGCCGCACACGGAGGTCCCCACTGTCGTCCCAAGGTTTGTGGAAGCGAGAAAGAGCCCGTTGGCAAAATCCGGCGCCTTCGGCGCTGCCGTCGCAAGCCAGTACTGGTTGATATTAGCCGCGGCACCGGCAAGCACGCCCCACACAAAGGTCAGGACTGCCATCGGAACGGTAAAGGATCCGAGAAAGAACAGCACCGCATACACTGCCGCCAGCAGGAAGGGGAAGGTGACCACAAAGCCCAGCGGACGGCTGCTCAGCATCCTGCCCGCGATCAGGTTCCCTATGATATTGGACAGACCGTATACAAGGAGAAGGATACTGATCAGTCCCGCGGACAGCCGGGTCACTGTCTCCATATATTCAGAAAGATAGCTGTACACGCCGAACACAGAGCCATTTAAGAACATTACTCCTAAAATAGACAGCCACGTCCTGCCCTCCCTGAGCACGCTCAGCTGAGACCCATAGGACAGCCTTTCCTTCACCGGGAGATCCGGCACCACAAAGATGGTGGCGATCAGGGCCACTGCATTGACCGCTGCGAAAAACAGCATACCGACTCTCAGGGAGGTCATGCTTGAGATATAGCTCACCACAGGCACTCCCAGGACCATGCCCGCGGACACACCTATCATGACCCTGGACACGGCCTTCGGCGCGTCCTTTTCCGGCACCGATGAGCCCGCCACTGACATGGCCATGGATACGTACACCGGCTGGAAAAACGCCGGGATCACCCGGGTGACAAGAACCACCGGGAAGGCCGATGCAAAGGCCGAGATCACATTGCATACCGTAAACACGCTCAGGACAAGGAGCATAACCTTTTTCCGGTTTACTCCCGAGAAAAAAGAGGCATCGTGGGGCCTGATATGGCCACCACAAGTGCAAACATGCTGACAAGCAGACCCGCCGTCGCCACCGTCACCCCATAATTCTGGGAAATCAGAGGAAGGATGCCCACCACCCCCATCTCCGTATTGATAATGCTGAAAACTCCTATTGTCAAAATTAAGATCAAGCCTTTTTTCATTTCAACAAAACCTCCTGCATATTTTCTACAAGTTCAATATAGCAGGTTTGATTAAGAATAACAAATACTTATATATGATACATATCCATAGCTAAAAATTATTCTTTTTTGGGGTTTGGCATTGTGATTTTGACAGAAAGTCTATATAATATTAGAAAAATCAAATCTTCGTACAGCGCCAGATGACAGAAAGGAAGACATTATGGAACTGCGTGTCTTCAACTATTTTCTTGCGATCGCAAGGGAGCAGAGCATTGTGCATGCCGCCGAGACTCTTCATCTCTCCCAGCCTACACTCTCCACACAGATCAAGGGGCTGGAGGAGGAGCTTGGCAAGCAGCTTCTCATCCGGGGGACAAAGGGCTCCCGGAAGGTCACGCTCACAGAAGAGGGAATGATCCTCAGGAAGCGTGCGGAAGAAATACTGGATCTTGTCAGAAGGGCAGAAAATGAGATCACCATGAGCGATGACATTATCATGGGCGATGTCTATATCGGCACAGGGGAGACAGACGGCATCCGGGTAATTGCCAGGGCAGCTCAGACACTGCAAAGCCAGCATCCCGGCATCCACTACCACATCTCCAGCGGGAACGCCGCCTATGTCTTTGAGTACCTGGACAAGGGACTCATCGACTTCGGCATTGTGTTCGGCGACGTGGATCTGACAAAATACAATGCGCTGGAGACCGCTTATTCGGAAACGTGGGGCGTTTTAATGCGCAGGGATTCCGCTCTCGCAGACAGAGAGAATATCTCTCCGGACGACCTCAAGGACAAGCCTCTCATCCTTTCCCAGCAGGAATACCAGGGCGGCAGCCTGACGCAGTGGATCGGCAGCGAACCCTCTGACCTGAATATCCTAGCCACCTACAACCTGCTCTATAACGCCTCTCTCCTTGTGGACGAAGGCCTGGGCTACGCCATAGGCTATGACAAGATCGTCAACACCAGCGGCAGCCGGCTCTGTTTCCGCCCGCTGAAGCCGAAGCTGGAAAACAAGATGAGCATTATCTGGAAAAAATATCAGCTGTTTTCAAAGCCCGCCGAAAAATTTCTCGAAGTGCTGCGGGACTTATTGACGCCGCAGGACTCCCCGGATGAATCCTGACCGCTAATCGCAAAAAATGCAGACAGACTGTGAAAATCCAGTCTCTGTCTGCATTTTTTAATATCCTCTCTACATCGCGTGCTCCCTGTCCAGCTGAAAAATCAGGTAATCGAGACAGGATATCTTCTTTTCTTCTGTATGCACATGATTTAACAATGTTTTTCGGTGCTCCTCCAGCAGCGCCCTCTGCTTCTCCGCGCCATCTTCCTTTTCATAAGAAAAAAATTCTCTGATAATCTCCGCATTGCAGCCGGCAGCCTTCAGGTTCTGCTCCACCTCATCCTTTGACAAACGATACATGATCCCGTTTCACCTCTTTTTCGGCTTTATTAACTAAGGATACTATACGTCTCCCGCCTCCGGATAGCAAATACTTATATCTTATAATTTTAAATAGGTTTTTTCTATCTTAATCTCTTCAGCACATCCCCGACATCCCCGTCAATACAGACAGACTGCTCCGCTATCTCCCTCGGCGCGGCCGCGTCCCCGTAATTGATACAGGCGTACACTGCCTCCGGGTTCTGGCGGGTCATCTTCCAGAAGGGGTACTTGATGATCACCGGGGTGTTGTAGCCCACCCCCAGCTCCAGGTAGAGGATCTTCATCCCCTCGTGCTCCCTCTGGAAGCGGCTGTATCTCTCAGCCGCCCTGTACCACCCCTCGTCCTGCACAAAGCTGTCGTCTGCCCGCAGGTTCATGGTCATGGGCCTGCCGCAGTGGGGACAGTGGGGAACCAGCTCGGAGGGGATACGCATATTTTCCTGGCTCTCCAGCATCTCCCGGACCGCCTTCTCGTTGTCCCATGTCTCCTGGCAGCAGGGCTCCATGCACTGAAAGAGCCCGTAGTCTCCCTGGGTATAGAACAGCCTCTCCTTGTCAAAGCCCGCCTTCTGGAAGCAGTGGTCCACGTTGGTGGTGAGGACGAAATAATCCCTGTCCTTCACCAGCTCCAGCAGCTCCTCATACACCGGCCTGGGCGCATCCACATACCGGTTCAGCCAGATATGGCGGCTCCAGTAGGCCCAGTACTCCTCCAGCGTACTGTAGGGATAAAACCCTCCGGAATACATGTCATGGAAATGATATTTATTTTCAAAGTCACTAAAATATTTCTCAAATCTCTCGCCGCTGTAGGTAAAGCCGGCGGATGTGGAAAGTCCGGCCCCGGCGCCGATGACAACCGCCTCTGCCTCCTCAAGGGCTTTCTTCAGACGGTGTAGCTTCTGTTCATCTGTCTCTTCTCTGGCCTGTGTCAGTATACCTGTGAACATCTTATTCTGCCTCCTCCTGTGCTCTTCTATGTTCTGATTGTATCACAGATGATTACAAGCAAAAAGCGCGCACTTTTTTGTTACCTGGTTACTCCAAGGTAACCCACAGACCTCAGGCAGCGCCATCTCCCGGCAGCTCTGTCCCGGCAGATCCATCTCCCCTGTTGCGCCCTCCGGGATACTACACTATAATCAGAATGTAACATTCTTTTTTAAACTATTAAGTGAATTATAGACTACGACAACAGTTGAGGTAATCTGTATGAAGACAAAAGAAGAATTGCCGGCCTGCCCGGTAGCCACCACGGTCCAGCTCATCGGCAGCAAGTGGAAGCTGCTGATCCTCCGCAACCTTTTTATGCGCCCCTGGCGCTTTAACGAGCTCAGGAAAAATCTGGAGGGCATCAGCCAGAAGGTGCTGACGGACAGCCTCCGTGCCCTGGAGGAGGACGGGATCGTCACCCGCACCGTCTACCCGGAGGTACCTCCCAGAGTGGAGTACGCCCTCTCCCCTCTTGGCGAGTCCATGAAGCCCATCCTGGACGCCATGGAGCAGTGGGGAACGGAATATAAAAAGAAGCTGCAGTAAGAAAAAGGCCCATTTCAGCGATCTGATCCATACAAAGACGCAAGAAAAAATCAGAGGAAAGCCAGGGCCACAGTCCCGGCGGTCAGAAGGACGAGCCCTGCCCCGGATCTTCGGCCAAGCCTCTCCCCGAAGACAAAATAGGAAAATACGGCCGTCACAAGGACGCTCAGCTTGTCGATGGGCGCCACGATGCTGGCCGGCCCCTCCTGGAGGGCCCGGTAATAGCAGAGCCAGGACGCCCCCGTGGCCACCCCGGACAGGCAAATAAAGAGGAGCTCTCTTCCCGGGATATCCCGCACCTCCTTTTGTCTCCCCTGGACAAACACCATCATCCAGGCCATGACCAGCACCACGCAGGTGCGGATGGCGGTTCCCAGGTTGGACTCCACACCTGTGATGCCTATTTTCCCCAGGATGGCAGTCAAGCTGGCGAAAAAGGCGGAGCCCGCGGCATAGACAAACCAGCTTCCCCTTCTGTCCTCCTTCGCCTCCTCCACATCCTTTTTCTCGATCATGAGGAAGATGCCCGCCGCTATGACGGCCACGGCCGCCGCCTTGGCCAGCGAGATCCCCTCCCCGAGAAAGATGAGGGCCAGAAGGATGGTGAGAACCGTGCTGGACTTGTCCACCGGCACCACCTTGTTGATATCCCCTGTCTGCAGAGCCTTAAAGTAGCAGAGCCAGGACGCCCCCGTGGCCGCCCCGGACAGGATGAGGAACAAAAAGGTCTTCCCACTGACATCCCGTAGCTGGTCCACCGAGCCGGCGGCCAGCGCGATGCCCCACGAAAAGACCAGTATGACCACCGTGCGGACCGCTGTGGCCACTGTAGAATTCGTTCGCCTGATCCCGCATTTTGCCAGGATCGATGTGACTCCGGCAAAAAAGGCGGAGCCTGCGGCATAGAAAAGCCACACCTTTTATTCCCTCTTTCTCAAAGATTAGGCGCTGCCGTTAACAGACAGCTATCTGATTTCTTTTATAATAGCGCTTCTTCCAGCTTCTGTCCATATCCATATATTTTAAAAGGGGAACCGGCCGCCCTAGTTCATCAGCCTGTTCCCCCTCTCGCAGATTTCATAAATCTCGTCATATTTTTCCTCGATCAGAGGATTGATCTTCTCCGTCTCTCTGCGCACCCCTCTTCTGTACAGGAACCAGGGCGCCACCCAGCCGAGAAATCCCGGAATGGCCAGGATGATGCACAAAATAAGGCGGGGCGGGTCTGCCGTCACCGCAAAGGTAGACCCGGCCATGAACGCGGTCCCGATGACGCCCACAGTCAGAGCCATCACAGAGGGGCGGGAGGTCTTTGCCTTCTCCAGTCTCCCGATCTGTTCCGCGCAGGCCTCAAAATTGCGCTGGAGCCTGGTCAGCTCCGTCTTGTTGACGATCCTTCTGTCCCGCTTCAGGCGCAGCACCGTTTTCCCGTGTCCACCCCTACCTGCCCTCTCCGGGTATTTTTCCAGGGTTCCGGGCATGACATTCTCATCCGGCTCCCACCCGAAATTTTCATAGCTGTCTATGAGAAAGGAGACCTGCCCGGCATCAGCCAGCACCTCCTTGTACTCGTAGGCTGTAAATCCTCTTCTGCTCTCTCCTGTCAAAGCTCCGTCACCTCCACGTCTTTCTCATCCCCGTCTATCCTGTTCCCTGTTATCCTGTTTCTGTCTTCTCTCTCCTCTGTCCTGGGCAGCCTCACTGTAAATACGCTCCCCTCTCCCTCTTTGCTCTCCACCTGTATCTCTCCGTTCATGAGGATGAGGATCCTGCGCACAAGGGCCAGCCCCAGGCCATTCCCCTCTCTGGAGTGGGAGGTGTCCCCCTGATAAAATTTGTCAAAAATGTGCCGCAGGCTCTCCGGGGCCATACCGCATCCTGTGTCGGCTACCGACACCTCCACATACCCTTTTGCTGTTCTCTGCCGCACGGTCACCGTGCCTCCGGGCTCTGTAAATTTGCCCGCATTGGAGAGCAGATTGTTCCACACAAGCTCCAGCAGGCTCCTGTCTGCCTGCACAAAGGCCCTGTCCTCCATCTCTATCTCCAGCTCCAGATCCTTCTCGTCCCACAGCTCCTCATACTGGAGGATACACTCCTCCAGCTGGGCGCACAGGTCGCAGGTCTCCATCTCCGGGTCAATGCGCTGGTTCTCCAGCTTGTTCAGTCGGAGGATATTGCTGATCAGGTCTGACAGCCTGCCCGCCGCCTCCTCGATATTCCTGGCATATTCCTGTCTCTCTTCCGCTGTCCCATTCCCCGTCCGGAGAAGCTCCGCATAATTCTTGATGACGGCGATGGGTGTCTTCATCTCATGGGAGACATTGGACACAAAGTCTGTCTTCAGCGTCTCCACGCTCCCCAGCTCCTCCACCATCTTGTTGAAATCCAGGATCATCACATCCAGATAGTCCAGCCTGTCCGCCGTGTGCACTGTGGGCACATACACGGAGAAATCGCCCCCCGCCACCTGCCGTGTGGCCTTTGCCAGCCTGTGGAGGGGTGCCTCATACGTATCTTTGATTTTTTTTCTTGTAAACAGAGTCAGCCCCACAGCCACAGCGCCCCAGTAGAGCATGGGAACAGCTGTCTGGATGATCTCATTCCATCCCCTTTTATTCGTCAGGACGAGGAGCCCCTCGTGAATTCCGGACATCAGAAAGAGCACGCCCAGATAAATGGCAAAAAGGGAAACCGGGAAAAGGCTGTCCTTTATGACGCGTCTGACCTCCCCGCCCTCCTGTCCTCTTATAGATTTCCCGTTCTCGTTTCTCATTGCAGCACCGCCTTGTAGCCCAGGCCGCGCACAGTGACGATCTTAAATCCATCGCAGCCCGACAGCTTGTTCCGAAGCTTCGTCATATACACGTCCACAGCCCGGGGACTCGTGTCGCTGTCCACATCCCAGAACTCATCCATAAGCTGGGCCCTGGAAAATGTCTTCTTCGGATAGGAGAGAAGCTTGTAAATAATGTTGAACTCCCTGGTGGTAAGCGGGATCTCCTCCCCGTCCACCTCAGCGCTCATGCCGTCCGCGTCCAGTGTAAGGTTCCCCGCTGTAATCCTTCTCTCCATCTCAATATTGGCTCTCCGAAGAAGCGCCCGCACCCGGAGCACCATCTCGTCCAGATCCACCGGTTTCACCATGTAGTCGTCTATCCCCAGCTGGAACCCTTTTTGCTTGGAGGGAAGATCGTCCCTGGCGGACATGAAGAGAATGGGGATCCTCTGGTTCACCTTCCTCACCGTCCTGGCAAACTCAAAGCCATCGATCCCCGGCATCATGATATCTGAGATGATGAGCTCATAGAGCTGACCATACATCTCCTCGTAGGCGTCCTCCGCGTTCAGGCACCCCTTCGCCTCAAAGCCGCTGTCTCTCAGATATGTGCAGACGATATGGTTCAGTCTCTCGTCATCCTCCACCACAAGAATGTGTATCATCGTCCTATCCCTCCATTTCTTACGTGCTCTCAGTATGAATACAGTGTATTACTGAAATGTTTATATTTTGTTTCTGAATTATTAAAAAATCGGCGGTGGGCAGTTTTATGCCTTATAAACAGCCTTAGACATGTAATGAACTTCTTGCGCCATACCGTCCGGTGTGCTATAGTAAAGATGTAGAAAGGACAGCCGCCACAAAGTGGTTGACCTACATATGGTGTAATAGAATTACCACCCCTTTGGTCAAAGTTTCGGGGTGGTTTTTCTATGCTTTAAAACATTATCTGATAAACGTAAATACGAATGTCAGCAATGCGAGGATAAACATTCCAAAGGCCATGAGGTCTTTAAAATCAAAGTACTTCTTGCACCATACCGCCCGGTGTGCTATAGTAGAGATGTAAAAAGGACAGCCGCCACAAAGTGGTTGACCAGTTAATGAGTAATAGAATTACCACCCCTTTTAGTCAAAGTTTCGGGGTGGTTTTTCTATGCTTTAAAACATTATCTGATAAACGTAAATACGAATGTCAGCAATGCAAGGATGAACATTCCAAAGGCCATGAGATCCTTAAAATCAAAATGTTTCTTGTCCATCAGCATCACCCCCATTCTATGTAGAATAGAGGTCAGCCACCCTGTAACACGGTTGTCCTTGTAGACATATTACCACAGACAGTAACTATCAGGCAACCATATGTCTTCTTTTTATGTAATTTTCTCAATCGTCAGATACCTGCTTCTTGCCCCACTCCACCCGTTATGCTATAGTATAGACGTAAACGGGGCAGTCGCTATAAAGTGGTTGACCGGTAAGTTTAGTTGTAAAACCGCCCTTACTCGCCAAAGTACAAGGGCGGTTTTTCCATGCCTTAAAACATTATCTGATAAACGCAACTACGATCTTTACTTGATTTTCTCCGTCGCCAGATACGCTCCCAGTACCATGAGGACAAACGCAGCCGGGAAAAAGCCTCCCGGAAGCTCCCCGAAAATGAGGAAAGAGAACAGCACGCCGATAAACGGGGCTATCCCGTAGTAGGCGCTTGTCCTCGCCGCACCCAGACAGCGCTGGGCATATACATAGAAGAAAATGCTCAGCCCGTAGGACACAAATCCCAGCAGCAGGACAAGGGGGATATCAGAAAGCGCCGGGAAATGCTCCCCGGACAGGAGGGCGATCAGCAGTGCGCCCATGCCTGAACCCAGCCCCTTGACGACCACGATTTCCAGCGGGTCACTCCCGGACAGCATCCTGGTGCAGTTGTTTTCAAAGCCCCAGCAGACGCAGGCCGCAAGCACAAGGAGGGAGCCCGCTGAGAAGTCAAGACTGCTCATATCCTCAAAGGACAGCAGCATGCTGGACAGAGTGATCAAACCCACAGCCAGTCCCAGCCGGCGGCTGATTTTCTCCCTGAAGATAAAAAAGGCCACAACAGAGGTCGCAACAATCTCAAAATTATTGAGCAGGGAGGCGTTGGCCGACGTGGTCATGGTAAGGCCGAACATGAGAAAAACAGGCGCGGCAATATCCAGAGCGATCATCCCTGCCGTGTAGGGCAGGTCCCTTCTCGCAAGCCGCTTCTCCTCCCCTCCTCTGCCTGTCCCCCTGCGGGCAATCCCCAGAAGGAGCATGCCGGCCCCGGCCCCCAGATACAGAAGGCCCGCCATCATGGCCGGCTCCACGTCCTCAAGTAGCAGCTTGGCCACCGGGGCGTTGACTGCGTAGAGAGCTGCTGCCAGCACAGCCCAGAAAACAGAAAGACTTCCTCTTCCACTCTCTTTCACGCTCCCACCCCCTATTTGACAAACCGGTCGATAGCTTCCGAGAGGTCCTCCATCACTTTCCTGTCCCCTGTCTCCACAGCATCCACAACGCAGTGGTCGATGTGGTCCTTTAGGATGATTTTTCCTACATTATTCACAGCAGACCTGACTGCCGCGATCTGGATCAGTATCTCAGAGCAGTCCCTCCCCTCCTCCACCATCTTTTTGACCGCTTCCATATGGCCTATGGCCCGGGAGAGACGGTCCAGGACCTTTTTCGTCTCCGTGTGGGTGTGAGTATGGATGTGGGTATGGATATTGGCATGTGTGTGAGTATCAGTATTCGCCTGTGTGTGGGATTGGTTCATGATATCAGCCTCCTTTTTATATCCCCCCATGGGGGATATAAAAAGGATAGCACAATTGAAAAAAGGATACAAGTGATATGGGAATTCTTATCGATGCGCAGGGCTATCTTGTCTCCTGCTCAAATACAGACACGACATACTCGGCAATCTCGCAGTCCTGCTCCTCTGTGCCGCCGCCTACGCCGATGCCTCCTGCAATCTTTCCGTCCACAAAGAGAGGGTATCCGCCGGACACAAGCGTGATCTTCGGATCATTGCTCTGGATGGCCATGAGGGATGCTCCCTCCGCCGCGCATGCCGCCACATCCTTTGTCTTGCACTGTGTCACTGCCGCTGTGTAGGCCTTTCCCGGCACAAGGGTGATACTGAGGACCAGGGCCTCTCCATACCGGCGGTACACCCTCGGGAGCCCGCTCTCATCGCACACAGCAAAGCTGATGTCTATGCCCACCTCCCTGCTCTTTTCGCGGGCTGCCACGCACAGCTTATCGCACAATTCATCTGTTAAAATCATCTGTCATTCCTCCAATCTTCTGTTCTGATGATCATTTTAACAGTGAATATCTCGCTGCGCTTGCCCGTTTCTACAGAAAATTTGCCTGTTTCTTCGAAAGGATGTCCTCCTTTGGCGACGCGCCGAACATTTTCCGGTAATCTCTCGCAAACTGGGAAGAGCTCTCATAGCCCACTTCCATGGCCGCCTCCGTGGCGTTTTTGTTCTCGTCCATCATAAGCCTCCTGGCCTCCGTCAGCCGCAGCCTCTTCTGGCACTGGAGAGGCCCCATCCCCACGGCGCTCTTGAATTTCTGGTGAAAGAGGGACACGCTCATATTGTTCTGCTGGGCCAGCTCCTCCACTGTGAAGGATTTCCGGAAATTTTTCTTGATCCAGCTGTTCGCCTCGTATATCTCCCCAGCCTGGGAGATATTGATGACGCTGGTAAGGAACTGTTTCCCGCAGGACCCGCAGAGCATGTGGAAGATGAGCTCTCTTCGGATGTGGGCGGCCATGAAGGCAGTGGCGTCCTCCTCTGGAAATGTCAGCACATGTCCGGCAAGGGGCGTGTCAATCTAGGATATGGAATACTGTCCCGCCTCGTAGTCCATGATGCCGGAGGACGTGTAGAGGCGCATGGACCCATCCGCCACAATGTAAAGATAGGAATTGTCTGTCCGTGGCATGGGTATCGTCTCCGATGCGACGCGGTATACCTTCATATAGGGGACTGAGGTCCTGTTCTCCCCCTCTTCCAGGGAAAGGCTCCGGAGCCCTTCCGCCAGATTTCCTTTGTACTTTGCTCTGTGCTTTGTCATGTCCTTCCTCCCCATATTCTTCCGCCCTCGCGGCGCTTTCTGTCTTTCTCTATCTTATCACAGGGACCTGAAAAACTGCAATCGCCCCGGTCCGCCTCGTATTCCGGTCTGCCTCCGTCCCAATCCGTCTCGATTTTCTTTACCAATGTGGCGCAGGCCGCAATACATGGTATAATGGTTTAATCTGATGAACCAAAGGAGGAACGAAACAATGATGACTATCATGGAAGCAATCAGACAGCGCCACAGCGTGCGCCAGTACACAGATAAGCCCCTGGGGGAGGATGTGATCCGCCCTCTGGAGGAGGAGATCACCGCCTGCAATAGGAAAAGCGGCCTCCACATCCAGCTCGTGACAAATGAGCCCAAGGCTTTTCAGGGATTTCTTGCCCACTACGGAAGCTTCAGAGGAGTGACCAGTTACCTGGCACTGGTGGGCAAAAAGGGCCCGGATCTGGAGGAGACCTGCGGGTACTACGGGGAGAGGCTTGTGCTGAAGGCCCAGCAGCTGGGGCTGAACACCTGCTGGGTCGCGCTCACGTACAGCAAAGTGTCCTCCGCCTTTACTGTGGCTGCCGGCGAAAAGCTGTGCGCCGTCATCGCCATCGGCTACGGAAAAACCCAGGGCGTTCTCCACAGGTCAAAGGCCATGGAAAAGGTGACAAAGACAGACGGCCCCGCGCCGGACTGGTTTACAGCCGGCGTCGAGGCCGCCCTTCTGGCACCCACAGCCATGAACCAACAGAAATTCCAGTTCACTCTGGCAGAAGACAAGGTATCCGTCAGAGCCGGCATGGGATTTTACACAAAAATAGATCTCGGCATTGTCAGGTACCACTTTGAGGCAGGCGCCGGGAAGGAGCACTTCACCTGGGCCTGATGCTCCGGGCCTGGTTCTCCGGGCCTTACGCCTACTGGTCAAACCGGATATGGAAAAGCCGGTACACCTCCAGGAGACTGCGGATATCCAGTATCTGACTCTCCCCTCTGTCCATCTGGCTGATCCGGATCAGGTCCTCGTCCTCCAGCCTGAAGAGATCAATGTCAAAATTCTCCTCGATCCGCTCTGCGTGGACGGACTTGGGAATGGCGATAATATTGCTCTGGCGAAGCCATCTCAGGATTACCTGGGATGGCTTTTTCCTGTACTGCTGCCCTATGGCCTCCAGCGTCTCATTTGTAAAGATCCCGTCTCTCCCCTCCGCAAACGGGGCCCATGCCATGGGGGTGATGTCATAGTGGTACATGACCTCCCGCAGCTTTTTCTGCTGGCAGAAGGGGTGGAGCTCCACCTGGTCCACAGCGGGCACGACCTGGCTGTTCAGGATCAGATCCACCAGCCGGTCCGCCTCAAAATTGCAGACTCCAATGGCCCGGATCTTTCCTTTTTTGTACAGCTCCTCCATGGCCCTCCAGCTCCCGTAATAATCCCCGTAGGGCATGTGGATCAGGTACAGATCCAGATAATCTGTCTGCAGGTTCTCCAGCGTTTTTTCAAAGGAGCGCATAGTCTTTTCATATCCCGCATCCTGTATCCACACCTTGGATGTGAGGAATACGTCCTCTCTGGCTATGCCGCTCTCCTTCACAGCCTCGCCCACAGCCCTCTCATTTCCGTAGCAGGCGGCTGTGTCGATGAGGCGGTACCCTGTCCTAAGCGCTGTCAGGACGCTCCTTTTGCACTCCTCCTCGTCTGTGATCTGGAACACTCCAAAGCCCAGCTGGGGCACATTCACATGGTTGTTCAATGTGAGCACTTTCATCTTTCTTCTTTTCCCTCCATTTTTTCCTCTATTGTGAGCGTCGCCCGGATGTTTCCCTTTCCCAGAACATCCCTCAGCTCCTTTTCAGACAAATTCTGCACTTTCCCAAGACGCGTGAAATTCCATGTGCTCGGCGCATAGTAGATGACCAAAAGATTTCCCTCTGACAGGATCACATCTCCGGCCTCCGTCGTGATATGCTCATCATTTGCGGGAAGCTGCGCTCCCAGACTTCCGAACTTTTCCATGTGGGCAAAGTCCTTCATTTCCAGCGTCAGCGGGCCGTCCCGCAGCAGCTCCTCCACGGCTCTGGCGGAGCTGTTCTCACATAGCTTCACCTGTATGTCGGTTCCGTTTACTTCTATATTCATGTTCATGCCCGTCTTCTCCTTCTTCTATGATCTGTCCGCCGTCCCGTCAGGCACATTCCCGCGAGGCAGCGCATTCCTGCTCGATCCGTCCCATGGCGCTGTCGTCATCCCGGATCACTTCCCCGACAGAGGGAACCTGTATAATTCCGGCCTTCGGGTTCTTGATACTGAGGACCGGCGTGGTGATCCTGGCCTCCACTTCAGATTTCTCAAAGCACAGATCCGTGTCCACCATTTCACAGTCCACCAGCTTCAGCCCCTGACAGTAGCAAAGCGGCTGCGTGCCAATGATGCGGCAGTTCTCGAATGTCACGCCTTTGGAATACCAGCCCAGATACTCTCCTTTTACCGTGCTGTTTCTGACAACTACGTTTTCCGCGTGCCAGAAAGCGTCCTTTGTGTCAAATGTACAGTGGTCAAAGACTGCGTTTTTGATGTACTGGAAGGAGTATTTGCCTGTCAGCTCCACATCGGTAAAGGTCAGATTTTCAGAGCGCATCATAAAATACTCGCTGGAGGCCTTTGTGTTCTCCATCCGGATATTTTTCACGGACCATCCAAACTCCGGAGAAATAATATCTGAATTCCTGATCACTATATCGCTGCACTCCCGGAGCGCCTTGATGCCGTGCAGCTTTGTGTCCGCGATCTCCACATGGTCCGAATACCACAGAGCCGCCCGGCATTTGTCCGTCATCTCGGACTCCGTGATCCTAAGGCCATGGTCATGCCAGAATGGATAGCGCAGGTTAAAGTAACAGCTCTCCACCTCAATATCCGATGACTCCTTACAGGCGCTTTCCCCATCTGCCGGGCCGTCAAACGAACAGTGGCTGATCGTGATCCCATGGCTTCCATAAAGAGCCCTCTCCTCATCAAAGGTTTTATCCTCTATAAAAGTTCTGTTTTCTTTCATTACAGCGACACTTCCTTTCTGTTTTCTGTTTTTATTATATAAAGCAGGCTCAATAATTACAAACAGTTGATAATCATACATTTCCATCGTTTACAGGAATGGTAAAAAGAGCTATACTGGATGGAAGAAAACATGCGGATCAGCAAAAAAGGAGAATGCTATTATGATTGAAACGAGGCTTCTGTACTATTTTCTCGCCATCGCCAGGGAAGGGAGCATTACAGCCGCTGCCAATGCCCTCTTTGTGACCCAGTCCACTCTGTCCAGACAGATGATGGAGCTGGAAGAGCAGCTTGGGAAACAGCTCTTTATCAGAGGAAAACGCAAAATCACTCTGACAGAGGACGGTATCTTCTTCCGGGACAGGGCCAGAGAAATTCTGGAGCTTTTGGAAAATACTGAGACAGCCATGCGCGCGGACGCGGAAAGCCTGTGCGGCGACATCTGTATCGGATGCGGTGAGACTGTGGCCATGGACACACTGGCCGGCTTTCTTGAAAATTTCCACAGGAAGCATCCGGATGTCAAAATACATACCTTCAGCGGCGATGCCGATGCCGTCCTGGACCGCATCGACAAGGGGCTCTGCGACATGGGGCTTCTGCTTGGGCCGGTCCGCCAGGAAAAATACGAATATCTGAACATACACCAGAGGGACATCTACGGTCTTCTTATGCCGGCGGACTGCGATCTGGCGTCCCAGGAGGCTGTCAATATCGATCAGCTGAAGACCCTGCCCATGATCCTCTCCGATCAGACCTTTTCCGGGCATCAGGATCTGGACTGGTTTGGTTCTGATTACTCTGTCTTCCACGTCGTTGCGACCTACAACCTGATCTACAACGCAACCTTCCTGGTAGAGCACGGCATCGGCTACGCCCTCTGCCTGGACCGGCTGGTAAATACAAAAGGGCGGAATCTCACCTTCCGCCCTATCACTCCGGAGCTGTCCGTTGATCTGTATATCGTCACGAAAAAGTACCAGACGCTCTCGCCGGCGGCGGGGGCCTTTTACCGGTACTTAAAGGAGCAGGTCATCTGTTAGGCAGCGCATCCACCTACAGTCCCCGTCCCAGCTCATAGGCCATCTTCGGGTAGGGACTGTGCTTTGTCATGGACGGACTTCCGCAGCCTCTGCCCAGCACCATGCCGCAGTCTTCAAAGTCCAGATACCGCACCAGTGTCTGGTAGTGGCTCTCCAGCGCGTCAAAGGTCCAGCCGTCGCTGTTCCAGGCCACGGTCAGAAGGGCGGACTTCATGTGCTTTCTTGTAATTCTGCTGTTGTAGGCGCAGAACCTGTCCACCACGATCTTGAGCTGGGCGGACATGCCATAGTAGTAGAGGGGCGTGACAAAGACCACCATGTCCGCCTCCAGCATGGCTGCCCGCACCTTCTGGTTGTCGTCCTTCTGCACGCAGGGCCCCTCGTACCCGCAGGCCACACAGCCCGTACAGGGATGGATGGTAAGATCTGTCAGGTCAAACCTGCGGACCTCATGCCCCGCCTCCTTTGCTCCTCTTGTAAATTCCTCTGTCAGGATATTTGTTGAGCCCTTTTTGTTGGGGCTCCCCTGTAAAATGACGATCTTCATGTCTGTTCTCCTCCGTTTCTGGCTGCCGCTTCCGGCTACAGCTTCTGGCTGCTGCTTCCAACTACAGCTTCTGGCTGCCGGTAGACCAGACATGGTCCTCCTTCGCCTGCTCCGCTGTGTTCTGTGCCATGACTCCCACCAGCCTGTGGGGCACGTAGGGCTCCTCCAGATAGTCTCTCTCCTCTTTTGTCAGGCAGATCCTGGTGGCGTTTTCCATGCCCTCCACATGGGACAGCTTCGTGGCTCCCACCACCGGGGCTGTGACCTTGGTCAGCAGCCAGGCCAGGGAGATTTCCGTCATGGACACGCCTCGTTTGTCCGCGAGCTCAGCCACCCGGGCGATGATCTCACTGTCCTGGGCTGCCGTGCCGTCATATTTCAGCTTTGCGTAGCTGTCCTCCTCCAACCGCTTCGAGGTCTCTCCCGGCCGCTTGGAGAGACGGCCTCCCGCCAGGGCGCTGTAGGGCGTCATGGCAATGCTGTCCTCCCGGCAGAGCTTTGCCATCTCCCGCTCCTCCTCCCGGAAGATCAGGTTGTAGTGGCCCTGTACGGAGACAAATTTGGCAAATCCCTCCCGCTCTGCCAGGGCGTTTGCCTTGGCCAGCTGGTAGGCATAGCAGTTGGAAATACCGATATATCTGGCCTTGCCCTCCTTCACCACATTGTTCAGCCCCTCCATGATATCGTAGAGAGAGCTCTCATAGTCCCACATGTGGTAGATGTACAGATCCACATAGTCCATGCCCAGATTTTCCAGGCTCTTGTCTATCATCTTCTCGATATGGGCCTGGGGTGTGACGCCGGCCTCCACCTCCTGGGGCGTGCGGGGCAGGAACTTGGTGGCCACCACCACCTCATCCCTCTTTGCGAAATCCTTCAGCGCCCGGCCCAGGTACTGCTCACTGGTGCCGCTCTGGTAGGCGATGGCCGTGTCATAGAAATTGATGCCCGCCTCCAGACTTTTTTTGATGATCTCTCTTGTGTGCTCCTCATCGATGGTCCAGGAGTGCTGCCCCTTCCCGGCGTCTCCAAAGCCCATGCACCCCATGCAGATGCGGGAGATATTCAAATCAGAGTTTCCCTATCTTGTATACTGCATTTTCATCCCTCCATTGACTTTACTTACATTCTGACATAGTGTCAGCGCAGATGCAAATACTTGTTATGAATACAGCTTCATAGCCGGAAAGCATGAAAACGCGCCAAATCCCATTTTAAGCTTCAAACAATCCCCCTGACGATCGTATGGATCCTGTTCATACTCATACTTTCCTTTTACTGAGCTGTTTTGTATATGCTGCCATCTCACGGGCCACATAGAAAGCCACGATCACCTCTGTGGCAGGCATGGCAAACCAGATCGCATTTCCGCCGAGCACAGCAGGAAGCAGATAAATGAGAACGCCGCTTATGACGAGCCCTCTGGCCACCGACGCGATGAAGGCCGCCCTCGGCTTCATCAGAGCCTGAAAATAGTATGTGGAAAAGATGTTCAGCGGCAGGAGCAAAAAGGAGAGACCGTAGCACCGGAAGATGGAAGGCGCGATCCCAAGTACCTCCGCCGTGGGCGTCATGAAGAACCGGATAAACACATTGGGCAGCAGCATCGACAGAGCCGTCCAGAACAGGCTGAAAAAGGCCACTGTCCCCAGGGCGTATTTCAGCGTCTCCCGTATCCTTTCTCCCTTTCCCGCTCCAAAGTTGGTGGATATGATAGGCTGCGAGGCCTGTCCCACGCTGTAAGCGCAGCACTGCACAAAGGTGCTGATATTTACAATGACACCGTACACCGCCAGAGCGTTTGTGCCAAGCCAGACCATGATCTGGCGGTTGAAAAGGATGGTCAGTATGCCCATGGCCACATCGATGAAGAAGGTGGGAAATCCGGTCACCGCGATTTTCTTTAATTTACAGAGAAGCCTCTCCGGACGCGCCAGCCGGAGGGTGTTCTTCTTACTACAGAAGTGTGACAGCATGGCCAGGAAGCTGATGGCAGAGCCGATGGCTGTGGCAAGCCCCGCGCCGTAGGCTCCCATATCGCAGGTGAACACGAAGAAGTAATCCCCGAAGATATTGAAGATACCACCTGCCAGCACAGCCCCTGTGGCCAGCGCCGGATTTTTGTCGTTTCTTAAGTAGGCAGCCAGCATCTGGTTAAAGAGGAAAAACGGGATGGCTGCCTTGATCGGCCGCACATATTCCCTGGCCAGCGTCAGCGTCTGATCCTGGGCCCCAAAGGAGACCAGGAGCTGCCTGTCAAAACAGATGATGGCAGCCCAGATAATCAGCGCCAGAATGACAGAGCCGATCACAGAGGCCGTAAAATACTCGTTTGATGTCCGCATATCCCTGCCCGCTTTTCCCCGGATAGTGCTGAAAAGGACGGATCCCCGATCCCCATCAGAAGTCCGAAGCTGTAGATAATGTTCCAGACCGGTGCCACCACTGCCAGGGCGGCTGACCCCTCCGGGCCGTGATACTGCCCTACCATGGCCATATCCACGATAGAGTAGATAGACGTGATCAGCGCGCTCCCGAAGGCGGCTGACAGATACTTGAAATAAATGGTCTTGATCTTCCCGCTCAGAAAATCCATTTTCTCATCCTCCTGCCGTAAAAAATGTACCTCTCCCCGAAAGAGCCCCACCGGAAAAGCCGGGATACAGTCCGCAAAGAAAAACCGGATAAGGGACAAGCGTAAGGCTCGTCTCTTATCCGGTCCATCATTTCCGCCCAATGACTTTCCCTCCGAGGAACGGGCATTCAGCCCGCCTCTTATCCGGCTGTCCGCATGATCCTGTGCTCCTGCGGTCAGCCCTCCGAGAACTGTAGGTTAGTGTATCACAGGGGATTTTGTTTGTCAAACAGGGCCGGGCCTTTGCCTTTTGTCACCCTTTTAATATCCCAGCCCATCCAGCCAGGAGCGTATCTCCTCCCGGGCATCCATGGCGCCTGATGCGCTGATGGCGAGTCCCTCCTTAACGTCCGCATCTGGCTGGAGCTCCTCGATCCGGCTGACGGTATCGGAAAATCCGCTCCCCCCTGATGTGACAAAGGGAATGACCGTCTTCCCTGACAGATCGTACTCCTCCAGGAAGCTGTACACAGCCATAGGCATATCCCCCCACCAGTTGGGGTACCCCAGAAAGACCGTGCCATAGTCCTCCAGGTTCTCGATGTGGGTCTCCAGCTGGGGACGAGCGTCCTCCCGCTGTTCCTCCTGCCCCTGATCTACCGTATCGTCGTAGCTGTCGGGATATTTTTCTACGGTCCGGATGGAGAAAAGCTCCCCTCCCGTCTCCTCCCCTATCATGTGCGCCACTGCCCCGGTGTTGCCGGTCACTTCCCCGTTCCAGCTCTGGATGCTGGCGCTGGCTGAAGCATCGATCCCCTCCGGCAGGTCCGCGTTCTCCGCGTAGGTAAAGTAAGCCACCAGAGTACCGCCCGCCCCGCTGTCCCGGGCCTCTTCATTTTGCGTCTCTGCTGTCTGCGTCTCTTCCCCGGCGCTCTCCTGCGCCGTCTCCTCCCCGCCGCAGGCGCTCACAGACATAGCTGTCACGCACGCCAGCAGCAGCGCTGCTATTCTTCTCTTCATATCGCTGTTTTCCTCCTTTTGCGAAACAATTTACAAAGTAAAAAAGCAGGTACAGCCCGCCGGAAATAGCTTTCCTTTGTCTGTACCCACATTATAATTGAGCAAAGTTCCTATGTCCAATACCTGATATCTTTGGATCATTCATGCTTTTTAGGCATGATTTTCTTTATAGCTTACAGGCTTTCTACCCAGGTCTTCAGCTCGCCCACAGAATGGCTTCCGTTCAGAAGACGGCCCTCCTTAAGCACTGCGCCCGGGCAGCTGGGAGCCAGGGACTTCACCGTCTTCCCAAATCCGCTTCCGCCGGAGGTGGCAAAGAGGATGATCTCTTTTCCGCTGAAATCATAGCTCTCCAGGAATGTATTGATGATCGTGGGAGCTACATACCACCAGATAGGGAAGCCCAGGAAAATCCTGTCGTGGGACGCAATATCCGCATCCTTGTCCGCAAGCTCCGGCCTGGAGGACGGGTCCCGCATCTCAATCGTACTCCTGGATTTCTTGTCCATCCAGTTCAGATCCGCCGAAGTGTAGGGCACAGCCGGTTTTATCTCATAGAGATCCGCCCCCGCAGCCTGTGCAAGCCTCTCCGCTGTCCTTTTGGTTGTCCCGCTGGCTGAAAAATACGCTACAAGTGTCTTGCTCATATGATCGTTCTCCTTTTAAAAGCACGTGTTCTCTTTTTACAGTCCTATTATAGAAAAATCCCCTTTCGATGTCCAATACTTAGTTTTTATCCCCTCCCATGCCCTTTGGGCATAATGTATTGACCGCCCTGACCCCCTGCCCCCTGCCGCCTCGCCTCCCACGCCTCCACACATTCTCCTCACTCCCCTGTTTACATCCGTCCCCAACTTGGCTATACTGAAACAATACAGGCGTCCGCCGCTTCGGCGGACAAAAAAGGAGGGCAGCGCACCGTGACACGCGAGGAAGCCTGCCGCATCCTGGGAGTCTCCCCGGGAGCGGCGCCGGACCAGATCAAAAAGAAATATCGCCAGCTCATGCACCGGCTCCACCCGGACGCAGGGCCCTCTGAAGAAGACCTGCATCTGGCCTGGCAGGTCAACGCCGCCTACGCCCTTCTCAAGGGGACCGGGCCCGGAGGCCGCTCCTCCCAGGCCGGGCCGGAGGCCGCATCAGGCGTCTTCCGCCGCAGGGATGCCCATCACAGTCCACACCGAAGCGCTGCCCGGCGCAGCGCCTGGGACGCCCCGGTCAACCGGCACGCCTATCGGGAGCGGGACATCCTGTGCCTCGCTGAGGACAGCGGCGGGGAGGTGATCGGCACCTTCACCGCCGCCAGGGGACGGTACTTCTGGACCACGGAGGAGGACTTTCCCCTCTTTCTGCGCAGCATCTACCTGTGCGGGAAGGAGCTGCTGGACGAGGTCAACGCCTCCCTGGGGAGAGCCTCCTCCCCCTCCTGCCGCAGCCGGTTCCATGCGGACCTCACCTATCTTCTGGCCCAGCAGTACATAGACGCCACCTCCCTCCTTAAGGAGCTGGCAGTCAAAACCACCTCTGACCGGGAGGGGCAGGACATTTACTATTTCCCCGCCATGCTGGAGACAAAGGGCCAGGAAGGTTCCGGCCTCCCAGGCTCCCTGCCGGCGGAGGCGCCCCTCTTCCCGGCAGGTGTGAGGGACCACCGCCTTTTCCTGAAGGACAGCGCCGGGCAGGAGGCAGGATACCTCTCCTTCTCGGACGACCGGCTGTACTATGTCCTGGTTCCTCTCTTTGAGCAGAGGCGGGTCCTGGTTCGTCTCCGCGCGGCCTGGGAAGGCGAAAGCGCTTCCCTGGCAGTCGGGAAAGGAGCCGCCGCCAGGAAGAAAAGAGGCGCCGGATACCGGCGCCTCCACCTGTGGCTGAAGTTCAAAAAAGAAGAAGACAGAAGCCGGCTGCCTGAAAGCCTGAGCCTTCAGATCAGCCAGCTCCTGGAACACTACAGGGCTTCCCTCTCCTGACCGGGGCGGGAGGCCTTGTCCATCTCGTACACCGTGTCCGCCAGGTTCATGGTGGATTTCCTGTGGGACACAAGCACCACGGTCCGGTCCTTCCGCTCCTCCTTCAGAGACTTCAGGATGATCCCCTCGTTGAGAGAGTCCAGGTTGCTGGTGGGCTCGTCCAGGAGAAGGAAGGGGGCATCGTGGAGAAAGGCCCTGGCAATGCCGATCCGCTGCCTCTCTCCCCCTGAGAGGGTGTCGCCCAGCTCTCCCACCTCCGTCTCATAGCCCTTTGGCAGGGACAGGATGAAGTCGTGTACAGAGGCCTTTTTCGCCGCCTCCACGATCTCCTCCATGGACGCCCCGGGCTTTCCCACGGCGATATTGGCGGCGATGGAGTCGTGGAAGAGGCTCGTCTCCTGTGTCACATAGGACTCCATCCCCCGCAGGTCCGCCGTGTTGATCTCTCGCACATCCTTTCCGGAAATGAGGATTTTCCCCTCCCGGACGTCAAAGAAGCGCATCAAAAGCTTCAGGAAGGTGGACTTTCCGGAGCCGCTGGCCCCGTGGATGCCAATCACCTTTCCCCCTGGTATCTCCACAGAATAATCCCGCAGGATCTCCTCCTCCCCGTATCCGAAGCTGACCTTCTCGGCCTGAGCTCCCTCAAAATCTGTGTGCTCCCTTCCGCATACCTCCTCTACCTGGGGCTTCTCCTCCAGGATGGACAGGACCCGCTCGCCTGCTGCCAGCGTCTGGTTCAGGTTGTTGGACAGGTTGGAGAGAGCTGTCACCGGGCCAAAGGAGCCCATCATGGCAATGGAGGCGATGACCATGCCCACCAGATCCGCCTCCCCGGCCTGCTTCATGGTGATCATGAGAAGGAGCATGGCAAGAGAAAAGAGCAGGATGACCAGGTTGGTGACAGACCTCTGGGCTGCCTCCAGGCGGTTCAGCTTTTTCTGCAGAGCGCCCAGGCTGTCTGACCGCTCCTGCATCTGCCTTCTTCTCCTCTCCCCCTGGCCGTACTGGATGGTCTCGTCCAGCCCCCGCAGGGAGTCCAGGATAAAGCTGTTCAGGTCACCGAAGGCGCCGCGAAATTCCATGCCGGCCCCGCCGCCTCTTTTGCCGAACACAAGGGGGAGCACAGCCCCCACCGCGATGTAGCCTGCCAGCGCCAGCATCGCCCCCGCCGGGGAGAACTGCCCGATGAACAGCGCCATCACAAGGGAGGTGGCTATGGCGATGGCTATGGGGGAGATGGTGTGGGCGTAAAACACCTCCAAAAGCTCAATGTCCGATGTGATGACCGAGATCAGATTGCCCTTGTCCCGCCCCTCCAGCCTGGCCGGGCAGAGCCTTCTCAGGGCGGCAAACACCTTGTGCCTGATGATGGCCAGCAGCTTAAAGGCAATAAAATGGTTGCAGTACTGCTCCCCGTAGTGGAGCAAGCCCCTGGCCACTGCCAGGACGATGAGAAGGACAAACAGTGTCCCCGGCTCCGCCCCCAGGAGAAGCCCCGCCGTCCCCGGGTTCAGCTCCATGCCCGCGGCCGCCAGCAGGATGTGCAGCAGCCCGAAGCCCGCCAGGATGGTGAGAAAGATGGCGCACAGATATCCCAGCGTGCCCAGAAGGATCGCCAGGAGCATGACCGGCAGAAGCGGGGTCACCAGGCCCACAAGGCGTCCCATGATCCTGATGCCGCTGCGCCGCACGGGGGTGTTTCTCACCTCACCGCTGCCCGGCTGCACGCTGTTTACTTTTCCGGTTTCCAGGCTCATACTGCCGCCTCCTTTCCGTACTGTTCTTTTCCATACTGCTCCAGCTCCATCTGGGTCCTGTACAGCTTCTCATACTGTCCCCTCCTCTCCAGGAGCTGCCGGTGGGTGCCGGACTCCGCCACCCTGCCGTCCTGCATCATGTAGATCCGGTCGGAACCGGTCACATTTGCCAGCCGGTGGGAGATGAGGATGACCGTCTTCTGCCCTGCCAGGCGGCGGATCACATCCATGATCATCTCCTCGCTCTCCGCGTCAATGTTGGAGGTGGCCTCGTCAAAGATGTACACCGGCGTGTCGTGGAGCAGGGCCCTTGCCAGGGCCAGTCTCTGGCACTGGCCGCCGGAGAAGTTGCTGCCCTTTTCAAGGACAGGGGTCTGCAGCCCCTGCTGCCCTGCCAGGAAATCCCACAGGTTGGCCTTTCTCAGGGCCTCCTCCATCTCCCCCGGCCCGGCGTCCGGCGCTCCCATCCGCAGATTGTCCTCCACTGTGCCTTTAAAGAGCCAGCTGTTATGGCTCACCATGGTGATCTGTTCCATCAGGCTTTCCTCCCGGATATGGGACAGCTCCTTTCCCTGTATCCTCACGCTGCCCCCATAGCCTCTGTTCCTCCCCATGAGGATGCCGGCCGCCGTGCTCTTGCCGCAGCCCGAGGCCCCCACGATGGAGGTAAAGCTCCCTGCCGGGAACTCCATGGACACCTGGTCCAGTATCTGCCTGTCCTCCCCGTAGGAGAAGCACACGTTCTCAAATGCCAGGTCCGTCTCCGCCTGCCAGGATTTCCTCTCCCTTCTCAGGCTCCGGCAGATCCAGCAGGGCAAAGATCCGGTCGCTGGCCGCCATGCCGTTCATGGCGATGTGGAAGAAGGAGCCAAGAAGGCGCAGGGGAATGAAGAACTCGGAGGCCAGAAGAATGAGCATCAGCGCTCCGTGAAGGCTCACCCTTCCCCCCGCCAGCTCCCACAGGGTGACGATCATGCCCACCGCCGCCCCTCCGTAGGCGATGATATCCATGACGCTGGTGGAATTGAGCTGCATGGTCAGCACCTTCATGGTGACCCGCCGGAATTTCTGGGACTCCGCGTCCATCTCCCGGGCCTTCTCCTCATCCGCCTGATAAATCTTCAGGGTAGTCAGGCCCTGGAGATTTTCCAGGAAGCTGTCCCCCAGCTCTGTGTAAATGCCCCAGTATTTTGCCAGCAGACGCTTGGCGAACTTCTGCACCGCCACAATGGAGATGGGGATGAGGGGCACGCAGACAAGGAGCACCAGGCTGGCTCTCCAGCTCACAAAGGAGAGGACGGCAAACAGAGTCACCGGCGCCAGGAGGCTGTAGAAAAGCTGGGCCAGATATCTGCCGAAATAGGTCTCCAGCTGCTCCACTCCCTCCGCCGCCATCTGCACCACCTCCGACGTGGCTGTCTTCTCCCGGTAGGAGGCTCCCAGCCGGAGGAGCTTTTCATAGATTTTGTCCCGCAGGATCCGCTTCACATCCACACTGGCCCGGTAGGAGGCAAAGGAGGCCTGCCTGTCACAGACAAACCGCAGGGCAATGGCGCCCAGTGCCAGACCGCCCCATGTAAGGGCCGAGGAGCCGGTCACCTGCCAGAAAATTGCCTCCTCCAGCAGCATGGACACGCTGCAGATGACCAGGATCTGGCAGAGGAGGGAGAGCCACTGCCATAGCACCTGAAAGTAAATGTATTTCTTTGCCTGGGACAGAAGTCCCAGAAGTCTTTTCTTAATCATAGGCCTGCTCCTGCCCCTTTCTGTCTTCTCTGGGGATGGTCTTCACCCGGAAGAAGAAATAAATGACATGGCACACCCAGACAATGGCCAGACAGATCCTGCCCACGGGCACATTTCTCATCAGGATAAACCCAATGGCCATGACCACAGTCACGGTCCCCACAATGGAGCATTTCGTCTGCATGGTCATGCCCTTTCCCCTGACAAAGCTGTCCAGGTGCTTCCTGTACAGACCGGTTCCCAGGAACCAGTCGTGGAGCCTCCTGGAGCTCTTCGCAAAGCAGAACACAGTGGCCAGATAAAAGGGGACTGTTGGCAGGATAGGCAGCACAATGCCCACTGTCCCCAGTCCCAGACAGATAAATCCCGCGATGATCCACAGGAAACGAATCGGATTTTTGTTGTTCATATAGCTTTCTCCTGTCTCTTTCGCTCACCGCCCTCAGACGGTGAGCACAAATTTCTTTCCTTCTACATTTGTCACGCCCAGGGAGATGCCGTACAGCTCCCGGATGCACTCCGGCGTGATGATCTCCTCCGGCGCGCCCCAGGCGGCCACCCGTCCGTCCTTCAGCCCGATGATGCGGTCCGAATAGTGGATGGCCTGGTTGATGTCGTGGAGGACCATGATGATGGTGATGCCGTACTCCCGGTTCAGCCTCCGGACCAGCTCCAGGATCTCAATCTGGTAGCGGATGTCCAGGTAGGTGGTGGGCTCGTCCAGGAAGAGGATCTTCGTGCTCTGGACCAGCGCCATGGCGATCCACACCCGCTGTCTCTGGCCCCCGGAGAGCCTTCCCACCTCCCGATACCTGTATTGTTCCACGTTCGTCACTTCCATGGCCCACCGTATCTTCTCCTCGTCCTCCTGGCTGCGGGCCTGCATCATTTTCATGTGAGGGGTCCTGCCAAAGGACACCAGCCGCTCCACTGTGATGTCATCGGCGGAGGTGTTGTACTGGTGCACGATGGAAACCTTCCTGGCAAACTCCTTCAGCGCCAGGTTCTGGATATTCCTCCCCCCAAGGAAGATATTTCCCTTCCTGGGGCAGAGGTTTTTTGTCATCAGGTTGAAAAGGGTGGATTTCCCGCACCCGTTGGCCCCCATGATGGTGGTTATTTCTCCCTCCTGGATGGTAAAGGAGGCGTCTCTTAGCACTTTGTTCTTCCCGTAGGAAAAATACAGCCCTCTCACCTCCATAGCCGGCTTCTTCTTGTCCTCACGCTGCATATTTCTTTGACCTCCTAAGCAAAATGATAAAGAACGGGCCGCCGATCACGCTCATGATGATGGAGGCCGACACCTCGTAGGGCGCCGCCACGGTCCTTCCGATGGTGTCCGCCAGAAGGAAGGTAAAGGCACCCGCCAGCATGGAAAAGGGCACCAGGGCCCGGTGGTCGCTGCCCACCAGGATGCGCCCCATATGGGGCACGATGAGCCCTAGGAAGCTGACGGCTCCCGCCACTGCCGTGGAAATGCTGGCAAGGAGCACTGCCACCAGGGAGATCAGGATGCGCATCAGGTTGACATTGACTCCCAGCCCCCTGGCCGTCTTGTCCTCCAGAGTCATGAGATTGCACATTTTGGAAAACAGCACTGCCAGCACCAGCCCCACGATGACGTAGGGCAGAAGGGTCTGCACATCCTCCCAGGTCTTCTGGGTGATGTTCCCCTCCACGATGGAGGCCACCCCGGAGGAGTTGCCCCCTGTCATGGAGTTCAGGGCGTCCGAGAGCCCCGAGAACATAGCGCTCACCGCCACGCCTGTAAGGATGATGCGAAGAGGGCTTAAGCCCCCCTTCCAGGACAGGCTGTACACAAGGAAGAAGGCCAGCACGCCTCCCCCAAAGGCAAAGAGAGGGGTAAAGAAATAGAGGGCCGGGAGAAAGGCCGTGACCAGCACCGCCATAAAGCTGGCCCCGCTGGAAATGCCGATGATGCCCGGGTCTGCCAGGGGATTTTTCAGCACTGCCTGGAAGAGGACGCCCGCCACCGCCACCGCCGCCCCCGCAAAGAGGGAGATGACGATCCTGGGAAAGCGCAGGTCATAGATGGCCGCCACGTTCTCGATGCGCTCCACAAAGAGCCCTCTTATCAGCTCCCCAAAGGACACCTGCAGGCTCCCGATATTGATGGAGGCGAATACCAGCGCCGCCAGGAGGACTCCCAGGATGATAAAGGAGAGGGCCGCCCTGGCTGTCTTCTTCTTTTTCCGGCTCTGGTCCATCCTCCGGGCCTCCTCCGGTACTGTCAGTTTTTCTTCGCTCATGGCTCACCTCTCCTTACTTAGTAATCTCCTGCAGCGTCTCCTCGTCCGTCTTCCCGGTGGCTTCGCTCTCCTTTGCCGCCTCCGCAGCCCTGTCGCTGTTTTCCTTTGCCTGCTCCGCGTCGTCCTCGCTCTGGGGATAGAGCATGGGCTGGAGCTCCTCCAGGGCCTCCGGATAGTTGAAATTAGCGCTCATGCCAAAGAGCTCGTAGGTCAGGTCATAGACCCGCCCCTCCTTGACCGCCGTGAAATGCTGCCATATGTCGTTTGTCTCAAATTCCTCGTTGAACATCTCGATGATCTGATCCGGCAGCGCGTGCGCGGCCCGCAGGATCACATCCGGCTCCCTGGACTTCATATCCTCTGTGTTCACAGTCAGGAATTCCTGGTCCGTGCCGGCATACACATTCTCGCCTCCCGCCAGCTCCACCAGACTTCCCACGTAGGAGTTCTCTGTGGCGATGATGTAGCTTCCGGGAAGCCCCATGAGGATCAGCACCTTAGGGCTCTCCTGCCCCTCATTGCGAGTCACATAGTCCTCATAGAATTCCGTAAATTCATCTACCAGCTCCCCGGCCTGCTCCTCCCTGCCGAATATCTCTCCCAGCTCCTGGATGGACCGGTACATCCCCTGCACGCTGCGCAGGTTGAGGAAAGCCCAGTCCGTATCAATGGCCTCGTACTTTGGCTGGAGGTCCGACTGGAGGCTGGAGGGACTTAGTATCCAGTCCGGGGAGAGGGAGGCCACGATCTCCATGTCCGGGCTCATGGCCGTCCCCACCTGCTCCACCCCCTCGTACCGCTCCGGCAGGGAGGATATGGTGCTGGTGCACACGCCCACAAGGTCCAGCTCCAGCCGGTCACAGATGTCGGCTGTGGCGGGGGAGGTGGCTATGATGCGGGGCTCCTCCCCCATGGCCGCCACCTTGGCCTTGGCCGACTCCACAGCCGCGCTCCCGCTCTGGTCCACGCACCCTGCCAGGAGGCTCAGTGTCAGGGCGCCGCAGGCCAGCGCGCCTGCCGCCCTTCCAACTGCCATCCTCCCGGCCGTCTTTTTCCTGTCAATCCTCATCATCTTCGTAACCTCCGCCCCATCTGCGCCAGTTTCTCCGGAAGAAATAGACGATCGCTGCCGCCGCTCCCATGAAGACCAGACCGGTCGCCATGACGGCCGCCGCCACGGCAAACACGCCGCTGCCGGAAGCTCCTTCCGTCCCCTCTTCCCCGTCCGAAGCGGTAGAGAGGCTAAGCCCCTGGGCGTCGGACAGCTCTCCGTCTGTGGCTGGGTCCGCCGCCTCCTCTATGGAGCTGGAGAGAGCCGGTGCCTCGCTTCCATCTGTCTCTTCCCCTGTATTTGTATCGGCCAAGCCCGCCGCCGACAGACTGTTGCTGCCAAGGAAGGAGCCGCCGGACGCGCCGCCCGCAGTGCTGCCTGAGGAACTGCCTCCGGCCGTGCTGCTGCCCGCCGATGCGCTGCCTGTCCCGGAGGAAGTCCCGGAGGAGCTGCCGGACGCCGCCGTCACGATGGTGGCTTTCATGTCTGTGTTATTTCCCGCTGTGTAGTCGCTTGGATAGAGATAGAAGATGACATCTCTCCCCATGGGACTTACATACATGGAGACCCGGACCACACAGTTTTCACTGGGCACCTGGATACAGATATCCGAGGTGGCCCCGTTGCTGTCCGATCCGCTCCCCGTCACGCCCACAGCCGGGTTGGACCAGGAGGAGTCCCCCACGTTCTGTACCCAGAAGCTGTGACCGGATGTGTAGCTCATCAGGCTCATGCGGATGGTCAGGTAGTAGGCCCCGCTGTCCGTCACCTCCAGTATGCCTGTGGTGTAGACCGCTCCCTCCACCATCCCCTGTCCGGTGGCGTAGGACGCCTCTCCCCCGGAGTCCTCAATGGCCCCGGTGACCGGGTGGGCATAGCAGGGATGGACCGCACAGGTATAGACGTTTCCGCCGGCCGCCTGAGCGGACAGGGGCGCAGCCCCCTGCCCTGCTGCCAGGACCAGGAGAGCTGCCAGGGCGCCTGCAAGCGCCCGCTTTATCTTATTTCCCACTCTCACCTTCATCACCTGCTTCCTCTTCTCTGCCGCAAGGCCAGAACGACCGCAGCGGCCGCCACCGCAAGCAGCGCCGCCCATCCGGCGAGGGCTGTACCCGTCTCATCTCCTGTCCGGGCCGCGGACAGAGAGGATCCGCCCAGGCTGGAACCGCCAAGGGATGAGCCGCCCAGCGAAGAGCCTCCAAGGGAGGAACCTCCCAGCGAGGAGCCTCCGGGCAGGGTGGATGTTCCCAGACCGCTGCCGCCGGTCAGCAAGCCTTCTCCGCTGCCGTCTGTTTCCTCATCATCTGTCTGGCCCTCATCGTCGAAAGCCGGGTCATCGTCTGTCGTGGCCTGCAGCGTATCCCAGTCAAGAGCCAGGAACACAGGCTGCGTCCCCGTTCCCGAGGCGATGGCGTCCATGATGGGGACAAAGACCTGCAGGGGCACATAGCCGTCCTCCAGAGCCTCCGGTATGAGCTCAAAGGTGACCTCATCCGGGTAGTCTGTCCCGTACTGGTCGCTGACTCTGGAGCCGTCCTCGTTCTGCTGATAGCTGTCCACTGTCACAGCCCGCAGGTCTCCCTGCGGATTGCCGTACTGGTCCAGCGTGTAGCCGGTGGCAAAGTACTGAAGCTGGCTCAGATAGCCCAGCTGGGTGCCGATGGTGAGTCCCCGGAAGTTCATGGTCAGAGCGTACTTCCCGTCCTTCACCGTCAGCTTGATGGTGTGGTCGATGGCATTGTCGGACATGGAGAGGGTCTCCTTGTCCACCTTCAGCATCCGGCCCGTCACCGCGTACACGCCGTCCGGCAGATTGCGGATGTCCGTCTCATCCCCGCCGGGATCCGGGTTCTCCGGCTCCACTGCCGTTCCCCCGGCCTGAAGTGTGCTCCAGTCGATGTGGAGCCTGGCCAGCTGGGTGCCCTGCCCGGCGCCGATGGCCTCCATGACAGGCACGTAGATCTCCACGTAATTCATGTCCTCATCCTTCTGGATGGGAATGGAGATGACCTTCGGGTACTCCTTTCCCTCCGTATTCCCATCGTAGGACGGAGAGTCCGGGTCATTGTAGGCGTCGTACACGCCCGTGAAATACGACAGCACATCCGCGTCCGCCGCCTCGTAGGAGGAGGGATAGCCCATCTGGTTGTACACCACGCTGTCCATATCTACCTTCCGCAGCCGGTACAGGTAGCCCTCTATGCCGGAAATGTCCAGGGACTGTAAGGTGAGCTGCAGGGACATGTCCCCGTGTTCATCCACCACGATCACTCCCTGGGAAACCAGGGCCGCATCGCCCATGGACGGAGCGTCATTGGTGGCGTGCCACAGGGCCACGTCCACAGTGTAGGTTCCCTCTGCCAGGTCCTCCCCCTCCTCGCCGTCTCCCGGATCCTCCCCCGGATCAGGCTGGGGCTCCTCCGGCTCCGTTGTCCCGCCTCCTCCGTCACTGCTGTAGGTGATGGAAAAGGTAGTAGTTCCCGTGTAGTTGCCGGGCGCGGCGGCCGCCACGTCCGCTCCCGCGATGGTGATCCTTCCGCCAAGCACCGCCTCATCGGTCCCCGCGTCTCTCGTCTCCTTTGCCTGGAAGGACTGGGCGCCGAAATCATTGGAAAAGGCGAGGGAGTGGCTGCCCGCGTACAGAAGGCCGCCCTCCGGTGCCGTCACGGTCACAGTGCCCTCTTTGTCCTGGGAGGACACGGTAATGTCGTACTCCTGCACATTATCCTCGGTCCTGCTGAGAGCTCCCATGTCCAGAGACGAGGGCACGGTGACCTGATAGGAAGGAGCGGACGTCTCCTGCGCCACGCTGGCCGTCACATCCATGCTTTCCTGGGTGGTGTCCGGCGTCTCAGGGGTCTGCTCTCTGGCTGTCAGCGTATCCCAGTACATAGTCACAATGGTCTTGACGCTGAACTTACCGTTCTCAAAAAGGATGCCATTGATCTCGCCGTTCAGATTGCTCATGGCAGGCACGTAAATGCAGGTGTTGTTGTAGTAATACTGGCTCAGAGTGCCGGTCAGAGGGAAGGACACATCTGTGACAACCTGGTAGTCCCCCCTCTGCTCTGTATTGTAGGCGGCGCCCTCCATGGTCAGTGCGGCCGCCGTGTCGTTGTTCTCGTAGTAGCCGTTAAATCCGAGAATGTACATGGGCTCCTGGTCCGTGCCGGATACCATGGTGTAGGACAGCGTCATCTGCCCGCTCTCATCCACGGTCAGCACGGCCGGGGCCGTCTCCGTCTGCACAAGGCTGTGATCCACCACATCGCTGCGCACCGCCACAGTGATATCGTAGGTTCCCGCCACCGGCGTCTGGGAGGGCACTCCCGGGGCTGTCTCCTCCAGGGAAAGTCCCAGGGCCGATGCCACAGCCTCCTTGATGCCGTTGGAGGAGTAGGTGGCTCCCGACACGCCGTCCAGCCCCTTCAGGCCCTGGGCGTCTGTGTCCCCCAGTCCTATGATGCGGCTCTGCAGCCTCTCCACGGCGGAGGCAAGCTTGCCCTTGTTGACCTCCGCATAGGTCCCGCCGAAATTGTCGCCTGTGATCTCCAGGCCGGTGATCACGCCGTCCGTGACAGACACGGAAGCGTTGATGTTGTATTCACCGAACTGGTCTATGTGGAACGTTCCGCTGCCCGTGTAGGTTCCTCCGGCAGCCTTTGCTCCCATGGGCTGCGCCGTCCCGGCGGCCAGCACAGCCGCAAGGGCCAGCGCCGCCCATCTCTTTCCTGTCTTTTTTCTTCTCATCGTTCCCTCCGTCAAATAGAGGCAGACCTCTATGACAGCAGAAATACTCCCAGGCAAAGAGCCGGAGGATTTCTGTCATATTACCGTCTGCCGTTTCCTTTAGTTCCCTTTGTAGGTAATGGAGAATGTTGTTGTTCCGGTGTAATTTCCGGCTTTAGCCGCAGCAACCGCATCCTTTCCGATGCGGATCGTTCCGCTCAGCTTGGTGCCTGCCGTGTCTGCATTGACATTCTGTGTCCCAAAGCTGTTGGAAAAGCTCAGTGTGTTTCCATCGCTTGTCAGGCTGCCGGACTCTGGCGCTGTGACAGCAATCTCTCCGTTCAGGTTAGAGGCCTTCACATCCACCGCGTAGACCATCGCGTTGTTTCTCTCTGCACTCAGCGTTCCCATCGAAACAGCAGAAGGAACCGTGACTGAATAATCTGGCGCGGAGACTGACTCCTCCACATTCGCTGTGATCTGCATATCTTTCGTGTCCGCAGAGGGCTCTGACGGGGTCTCCTCTCCGCCCACAGGCTGCAGGTCTGTCACCTGGACAAAGAAGTTCTGGGTGGAGTTCATCACGGAATTGACATAGGCAGAGGCAGCTACTGTTCCGGCCTCCAGGTCATCCACCGCGTCTCTTGGAAGGTCCACTGTCAGCACCTGCGTCGGGTAGGACTCCCCTTCGGTTATTCCAAACAGACTGGAGGTTGTGTCAAACACCTTCTCAGGCTTTGTCGTTATGTCAGACTCCGCTGTGTACTCTGTGTCATTTACCGTAAACTTCACATCCAGGATCGTGCCGTCAGTACCCATAGACGGGAAGGCGGGGATCGGGTAGGCCACATAGAATGTCAGCTCCGCGCTGTCCGCGTCAAGCGTCACCTCCGCCTCGTGCACAAAGATGGGATCGCACATGCTGGCAGCCCCGGTCCCATTGGCATTGAGGAAATGGATCTCTCCTGTGTAGTCTCCGTCGGTATAGTCGGCGGCAAACGCCGTGGTGCACATCATAGTCCCCAGCATGGCCACGGAAAGGGCCCCTGTCATCAATTTCTTTAACCTCATAATACATCTCCTTTTCTACTACAATATATTTATGGTTAATACCCCTTACAGCCAGTAAGGAATTACCCATCTTGTTGCTTAAGCTGTTA
>NZ_SPGT01000022.1:0-58614 GCF_005845155.1 Clostridium sp. BSD2780061688st1 H5
AGGCAGGACAAAAAATCAGGATGCTTTTTTATCCTTTATAAGAAAATATGGGAGTTGGCATTTTGGCAAAAAGAGTGGTGCTGGAGCTAGGGCTCCAGCACCACCTTTGTCTACAGTCTGAAAGGATATACCTGCCTTTGGAAGCAGGTATATCCTTTTTTCGTTTAAGATTTATTTGATATGCCTTTTGATAGCCTCAAAGCTCTCGGCGCTGATCACGTGCTCCATGCGGCAGGCGTCAGCCACAGCTACATTCGGGTCCACGCCCAGACGGATCAGCCAGGAGGAGATAAGCTGGTGCCGCTCGTAGATACAGTCGGCTATCCTGCGGCCGGACTCGGTCAATGTGATATAGCCTTCCGGGGATACCTGGATGTGACCGCTCTCCCTGAGCTTTTTCATGGCAACGCTGACGCTGGACTTCTTGAAATCCAGCTCATTGGCGATGTCCACAGAGCGGACAACGGGATGCTGCTTGCTCAGGATCAGGATCGTCTCCAGATAATTTTCGGAGGACTCGTTTGTGTTTATGCTCATCAGTTTCACCTCGGTTCTCTTTCCTCCCCCTCCGTCGCACTGCGAGAGAGAAGCCTGTTTCCTGTAGTATAACATAAAAAAGGGGGCGGAGTAAACCGGGAATTGAGGACCGGATTTTTTGACCGCAAAATGATGAAAATTTATTTTTAAGAAAAGAATTGACAAACCCAAACTGTTAGTTTAAACTATCAGTTGTTAGATGAGGCAAAAATGAGTTAGTCATAAATGCCTTGCGGAAAAATAAAATGATCATATAGAGGAGGCAGGTTCAGATGACCTTACTGGAAGCCGAAGAGGGCAGGGAATATATTGTGAAGGGGATCGCCACCGACGACGATGAGCTGGAAGCCTTTCTGTTTTCCCTTGGCTGCTACAGCGGCGAGCCCATCACTGTAGTCTCCCGGATGCGGGGCGGATGCGTCGTCTCCATCAAGGATGGCAGATACAATATTGATACTGATTTAGCGAAAGCTATTTCAATATAAAAATGAGCAGTTGCCTACAATTGCTCTGCACAAGAGTTAGTTTATTCTAATTGAATAAGAGATGAAGGAGGAGAAATGTGCTATGAGAATTGCTTTTGCAGGAAATCCTAACAGCGGAAAGACAACCATGTACAATGCGCTGACAGGCAGAAACGAGCGCGTTGGAAACTGGGCCGGTGTTACGGTGGAGCGAAAGGAGAGCCTGATCAGGAAGGCTTATTACGACGGATCAGAGGAGCTGGTCGCGGTGGACCTGCCGGGGGCCTATTCCATGTCGCCATTTACTTCAGAGGAGAGCATCACGAGCGGGTATGTGAAAAATGAGCACCCCGATGCGATCGTCAATATTGTGGATGCCACAAACTTAAGCCGAAGCCTGTTTTTCACGACTCAGCTGCTGGAGCTTGGCGTTCCGGTGGTGGTGGCTCTCAACAAGAGTGACCTCACGGAAAAGAAGGGGACCAGGATCGATGAAAAGCTTCTCTCCGAGAAGCTGGGATGCCCGGTCATCAAGACCGTGTCCACATCCTCCGGCCACGAGGGCCTGAAGGAGGTCGTGACCCAGGCTGCCGCCCTGAGCGGAGCGGGACAGAAAGCGCCCTATGTGGAGGCGGACATTGACCTGAAGGACAAAGCCCAGGTGGAGGCCGAGGACAGGAAGCGATTTGACTTCGTCAATGGCATTGTGAAGCAGGTGGAGCAGAGGAAGGTCTTCACGAAAGACAAGAACTTCCAGGATAAGATCGACAGTGTGATCACCCACAAGATCGTGGGCATCCCGATCTTCGCGCTGATCATTTTCCTTGTATTTTACATATCACAGACCACCCTTGGAACCTGGATCGCAGACTGGCTGGTAGCCTGGATCGAGACATTCCAGGGCTGGGTCGGCGGACTGATGGAAAACGCCAACCCGCTGCTGTACGCGATCCTTGTTGACGGTATCATCGGCGGCGTCGGCGCGGTCGTGGGCTTCCTGCCTCTTGTTATGGTGATGTACTTCCTCATCGCCCTTCTGGAGGACTGCGGTTACATGGCCAGGGCCACGGTTGTGCTTGACCCTATTTTCAAGAGAGTGGGACTTTCCGGTAAATCGGTTATCCCCATGGTCATCGGCACCGGATGCGCCATCCCCGGAGTTATGGCATCCAGAACCATCCGCAACGAGAGAGAGCGCAGGACGACAGCCATGCTCACGCCCTTCATGCCCTGCGGCGCGAAGATACCGGTCATCGCCCTGTTCGCTGGCGCCTTCTTTGCGGACGCCTGGTGGGTGTCAGCTACCATGTACCTGGTAGGCATAGTGCTTGTCCTTCTTGGGGCGCTGCTGGTGAAGAGGATCACCGGTCAGAAATACCGGAAATCCTTCTTTATCATCGAGCTTCCGGAGTATAAGCTCCCCAGCTTAAAGAGGGCATGCGTGTCCATGCTGGAGCGGGGAAAAGCCTACATCATCAAAGCCGGAACCATCATTCTGGTGTGCAACACAGTGGTACAGATCATGCAGAGCTTCAACTGGCAGTTCCAGCTCGTGGAGGAGGGAGCGGAGAGCACCTCTATCCTTGCCAGCATCGCTCACCCCATCTCCATCCTGTTCATTCCTCTTGGATTTGGTGTATGGCAGCTGGCAGCCGCAGCCGTTACAGGATTTATCGCAAAGGAGAATGTTGTGGGAACGCTGGCGGTTGTGTACGGAGTTACCAACCTGATCGACACAGATGAGCTGGCTCTGGTGGGCAGCGGAAACGAAGTGGCGACCATCATGGGACTGACCAAGGTGGCAGCCCTGGCCTATCTGATGTTCAACCTCTATACACCGCCCTGCTTCGCGGCTCTGGGAGCTATGAACTCGGAGATGAAGAGCGGCAAGTGGCTGTTTGGCGGCATCTGTCTCCAGCTGGCCACAGGCTACACGGTGGCCTTTGCGGTGTACCAGATCGGAACGCTCATCACCACGGGATCTCTTGGAACAGCCTTTGTTCCGGGTCTCATCGCGATCCTGGTGTTCGCGGCCATCATCATATGGAGAATTCGCAAGTCCGATCAGGAGTTTGCGACAGAATACAGCCTGCACACCGCATAGACGGCTACGGGCCCGGGAAAGTGGCAGTGGACGAAGTGACGCACTTTGTCCACTGCTTGCATTGAAGGAGGACAGAATATGGCAGATATCATTGCATTGATCATCATTGCGGCCATCGTCGCGGCGGCGGTCGCGTACATAGTGAAGGCGAAAAGGAGCGGCGTAAAGTGTGTCGGATGCCCCGCCGGAGGGAGCTGCCCCAGCGGCGGCAGAGCCCCGAAGAAGAAGCTGGACGGCCCTGTGATCGGAAGAAAAACTCTGAAGATCTCAGGGATGCACTGCCAGCACTGTGCTCTGGCCGTGACGCAGGCTCTGAACGGGATCGACGGAGTCAGAGCTGAGGTGGATCCTGTGAAGGGCAGGGCCAAAATTGCCTTAGACAGGCAGGTCAGCGAGGAAATACTGAAAAAAGCGGTGGAAAAAGCCGGCTATCATGTGACCGGTATATCGTAAGGAAGGGGACTATATTTCCATAGAGGCATAGCTGGCTGCGGCAGCCGAGGGCCGCGGCAATGGGAGGAGACGGCGTGGACAAAGAAAAGGAACGTATCATAGCCAAGCTGAAGGCCAATGGCTGCAGGATCACAAAGCAGCGCATGGAGCTTTTGGATATCATTCTGGAGAACAAGTGCTCCAGCTGCAAGGAGATCTTCTACCGGGCGTCCAGGGAGGACGACTCCATCGGCATCGCCACCGTATACAGGATGGTAAATGCCCTGGAAGAGATCGGTGTGATCAGCAGAAGGATCGTCTATGAGCCGGAGGATGCGGATAAATGATAAGATTTATCGGTAACACTGCTTAGAATTGACTAACTGCCTGTGCGAAAACTATCATAGTTTATATCAACTCAGTATATGAGAGCAAGCAAGGGAGTGATGAAGATGAAATCCCACAAATTCTGGGCATGGATGATGGCATTTTGCTGTCTCATGCTGTTCTATACTGGTTATAAACATAAATAAGGAGGCAGAAGCATGTTCGAGATTTCTAAATGTTTAAAATGCGGAAAAGGTCTTGGTATTTTCGCGGGAGGAGTTCTGTTTGGCACAGCCGGTGTTAAGCTCCTGTCAAGCAAGGATGCGAAAAATGTATACACAAAGTGTACAGCGGCTGTTCTGAGAGCCAAGGAGTGCGTCATGACCACAGTGACCACTGTGCAGGAGAACGCGGAGGACATCCTGGCCGAGGCAAAGCAGATCAACGAGGATCGGGAGAGAGAGGACGCGGCCTGCGTGCAGGAGGATGCAGACGCTGTGTCTGAGAAAAATTAGAGCGCAGGACGAAAGGTCTGAAATAGAGAGGAGAAGGCGGAGCCACACCGACAGAAGGCTCCGCCTTCTCCTTATGAAAAATGGAGGGATCAAAGTTGAAATACAGGATCAGACATGAGATAAGAGGGCGGATCCGCCTGCATGTGGAGCAAAAAGGAATGACCTGCCGGGAGGCGGACACGCTTCTCTACTTTCTGGAGACACTTCCCGGCGTGGACACTGCAAAGGTCTACGAGCAGACAGGGGACGCCGTGGTCTGCTACAGCGGGGAAAGAGAGGACATTCTCCAGGCTCTGCGAACCTTCAGATATGAGTATGTACAGGTGCCGGAGCAGGTGCTGGACAATTCTGGAAGAGAGCTGAACAGGGCCTACCGGGAAAAGCTGATCGGGAGGACACTGTTCCATTTCGGGAAAAAGATTCTCCCCTTTCCGGTGCGGGCCGCCTACACGGGCTACAAATCCGTCCGGTACATGGCAAGGGGACTGAAAAGCCTCACCAGGGGAAGGCTGGAGGTGGAGGTGCTGGACGCAGCGGCCATCACAGTCTCCATCCTGCGGGCGGACTTTGACACGGCGGGCTCTGTCATGTATCTGCTGGGCGTGGGCGAGATACTGGAGGAGTGGACCCACAAAAAGTCGGTGGGGGACCTGGCCCGGAGTATGTCCCTGAACATCCGGAAGGTGTGGCTGAAGACAGGGGATCAGGAGATGCTGGTCCCAGCCTCGGACGTCCGGGCCGGGGACGAGGTGGTGGTGCATATGGGAAATGTGATCCCCTTTGACGGCGTTGTCACCTCCGGGGAGGCCATGGTCAACCAGGCGTCCCTCACCGGCGAGTCCCTGCCTGTAAAGAAGGAAAAGGACGGCTACGTGTACGCGGGCACTGTGCTGGAGGAGGGGGAGCTGACCGTGCAGGTGAAGCAGACCTCCGGCTCCACCAGATTTGAGAAGATCGTAACCATGATCGAGGACTCCCAGAAGCTCAAATCCGGCCTTGAGAGCAAGGCGGAGGGTCTGGCGGACCGGCTTGTGCCCTACACCCTGGCAGGGACCATCCTCACCTGGCTGGTCACGAGAAATGCCACCAAGGCCCTGGCCGTCCTCATGGTGGACTTCTCCTGCGCCCTGAAGCTGGCCATGCCCATCTCCGTCCTGTCCGCCATCCGGGAGGCGGGAGCCCACGGCATCACGGTCAAGGGAGGCCGTTTTATGGAGGCGGTGGCAGAGGCGGACACCATTGTGTTTGACAAGACAGGCACCCTGACAAAGGCAAGGCCCACGGTGAAGGAGGTTGTGACCTTCAACGGGAGGCCGCCCCAGGAGATGCTGCGGATCGCCGCCTGCCTGGAGGAGCATTTCCCCCACTCCATGGCAAAGGCGGTGGTGAATGCGGCCAGAAAGCAGGGGCTTGACCACGAGGAGATGCACTCCAAGGTGAACTACATTGTGGCCCACGGCATTTCCTCCTACATAGAGGACAAAAAGGTGGTCATCGGCAGCTATCACTTTGTCTTTGAGGACGAGAAGTGTCGGATCCGCCCGGAGTTCCAGGAGAGATTTCAGCAGCTCTCAGATGAGTACTCCCACCTCTACCTGGCCATTGACAATGTGCTGGCCGCGGTAATCTGCATCGAGGATCCCCTGCGGGAGGAGGCGCCTGAGGTGATCCGGGGTCTGCGCAGGGCCGGATTTACGAAGATCGTCATGATGACAGGGGACAGCGAGAAGACTGCCGCCGCCATCGCCAGGAGAGTGGGCGTGGACGAGTACTATTCCGAGGTGCTGCCGGAGGACAAGGCCCGCTTTGTGGAGGCGGAAAAAAGGAAGGGACGCAGGGTGGTCATGACCGGGGACGGCATCAACGACTCGCCGGCCCTCTCCGCGGCGGACGCAGGCATCGCCGTCAGCGACGGGGCTGAGATAGCCAGGGAGATCGCGGACATCACCATCGCAGGACAGGACCTGGGAGAGATCGTCACGCTGAAGCAGCTGAGCAGCCTGCTCATGAGGCGGATCCAGAAGAACTATCATTCCATCGTGGGGATCAACACAGCTCTCATCTGCCTGGGCGTGGCCGGCGTGATCCAGCCCACCACCTCCGCCCTGCTGCACAACACCTCCACCCTTGTCATCAGCCTGAAGAGTATGCGGGATCTGATGAAGTAAAAGAAGCTGGAAAGCTCATGGAAACTGTGGTATGATATCAGTTACGGACAAAAAGAAACGGGAGTATCACGAAAGCCAAAGGAGTAAACATGAGCATATATGACGCACTGAACGAACAGCAGCGGGAGGCTGTATACCACACGGAGGGCCCGCTTCTCATCCTGGCCGGCGCAGGCTCCGGGAAGACCCGGGTCCTGACCCACAGGATCGCCTATCTCATCGAGGAGAAGGGAGTCAATCCCTGGAATATCCTGGCTATTACCTTCACCAACAAGGCGGCCGGGGAGATGCGTGAGAGGGTGGACAATCTCGTGGGCTTTGGCTCGGAGAGCATCTGGGTCAGCACCTTCCACTCCACCTGCGTGCGCATTCTGCGCAGACACATAGACCGGCTGGGCTATGACACCAACTTTACCATCTACGACACGGACGACCAGAAGACGCTGATGAGGGACATCTGCAAATACCTCCAGATCGACACCAAGATCTACCGGGAGAGAAACCTTCTTGCCGCCATCTCCGCCGCCAAGAACGAGATGATCTCGCCCAAGGAGTTCCGGCTCCGGGCAGAGGGGGATTTCTCCCGGCAGAAAATCGCCACTGTGTACGAGGAGTATGAGAAGCAGATGCAGGCCAACAACGCCCTTGATTTTGACGATCTCCTGGTGAAGGCAGTGCAGCTTCTGAAGACGCAGCCGGATGTGCTGGACTACTACCAGGAGCGGTTCCGCTATATCATGGTGGACGAGTACCAGGACACGAACAATGTCCAGTTCCAGTTTGTCAGCACTTTGGCGGCAAAATACAGAAACCTGTGCGTGGTGGGCGACGACGATCAGTCCATCTACAAATTCCGGGGGGCGGACATCCGGAATATCCTGAACTTTGAGAACGTGTTCGAGGACGCGAGGGTCATCAAGCTGGAGCAGAATTACCGTTCCACCAGCACCATCCTGGACGCAGCCAACGCGGTGATCCGCAACAACCGGGGGCGCAAGGACAAGACTCTCTGGACGGACAATGGTCAGGGGGAGAAGATCGAGTTCCGGCAGTTTGACACCGGGTTTGACGAGGCGGAATATATTGTGGGGGACATCCGCGGCCATGTGGACAGCGGGGACTGCTCCTACAATGACAACGCCATCCTCTATCGGACCAACGCCCAGTCCCGTCTCTTTGAGGAGAAGCTGGTGTCGGCAAACATCCCCTACAAGCTGGTGGGAGGCGTCAACTTCTATGCCAGAAGGGAGATCAAGGATCTGCTGGCCTATCTAAAGACCATTGACAATGGAAGGGATGACCTGGCTGTGCGCCGGATCATCAATGTGCCCAAGCGTGGCATCGGCCTCACCAGCGTGAACCGTGTCCAGGAGTACGCCCTCCAGAGGGAGATCAGCTTTTACGAGGCGGTCCTGGGAGCGGATCTGATCCCGGGCATCGGCAGGGGACTTTCCAGGCTGGAGTCCTTCGCCGCCCTCATCGAGCATTTCAAGGAAGAGGCGGGCAGGATGAGCATCCTGGAGCTCCTGGAGGACATTATCGAGACAACCGGATACATAGAGGAGCTGAAGACCGAGGGAGAGATTGAGGCGGAGGCCAGGATCGAGAACATCGACGAGCTGAAAAACAAGGCGGCAGACTATGAGGAAGGCTGCCATGAGCGGGGCGAGACACCCACTCTGGGCGGATTTCTGGAGGAGGTTGCCCTTGTGGCGGACATCGACAGCCTGGACGAGGACAGCGACTATGTGGTTCTCATGACGCTCCACAGCGCCAAGGGGCTGGAGTTCCCCCACGTCTATCTGGCGGGCATGGAGGACGGCCTTTTCCCCAGCTATATGACCGTCACCTCCGACAATCCGGAGGAGCTGGAGGAGGAGAGACGTCTCTGTTATGTGGGCATCACAAGGGCTATGAAGCAGCTCACCCTGACCTGCGCCAGAAGGCGGATGGTGAGGGGAGAGACCCAGTACAACAAGATGTCCCGCTTTTTAAAGGAGATCCCCATGGAGCTCCTCTCCACAGGAATGAAGTTCGAAAAGGAGGAGAAGGAGGAAGAGACTCCAAGACAGTCCTCCTGGCAGCAGGCAAAGCAGGCCTTTCACACAAAGGCTTTCTCCTCTCCCAGACCGGTGCAGCAGTTTAAGGTGGCGGGGGGGAACGGCCCCGGCTACGATGTGGGAGACCGGGTGCGCCACGTGAAATTTGGGGAAGGACTTGTCACTGCCATTGTGGAGGGCGGCCGGGACTATGAGGTGACAGTGGAGTTTGACAAGGCAGGCACAAAAAAGATGTTTGCTGCATTTGCGAAATTGCAGAAAATATAGGATGTTCCGGTCAAGAAGGACAGATTTATCTGAAAATTCCTGCAAAAATAAGTAGTAATATGCCCGGGAAGGTGTTATAATAATGCCAACGAATTATACTTGCAAGACAAGCATAAGAAAGGATGTGTGGAAAGTATGAGCAAGGTAGAGGATATTATTGCGGCTTCAAAGCTGAACGAACTGATCCGCAAGAAAGATGAAGATGACAAGACCTGCAGGACAGTGCTCTGGGTGCTGGCTATCGTAGGAGCGATCGCGGCAGTAGCGGCAATTGCATATGCGGTATATTGTTTCTTTACCCCGGATTATCTGGAGGATTTCGAAGAAGATTTCGATGACGATTTTGACGATGACTTCTTTAATGAAGATGATCAGGTATAAGATCGGAGCAAAAGAAAGAGACAGGACAATCCAATGTTCTGTCTTTCTTTTTGCCCGATACGCCCGGAGAGCGACCGCCGTGCCTGCGCGAAAACGCCAAAGGGAGAAGTACAGGAGGAGTTTGAATTAGATGAAAAAAGGACAGATGCTGGAAGGAACCGTTGAGAGGATCGATTACCCGAATAAGGGCGTGGTGAAGGCGGAGGGCGCGGACCGCCCTGTGGTGGTCAAGAACGCCATTCCCGGACAGAAGGTCAGGGTCTCTGTCAACAAAATGCGCAAGGGCCGGGCGGAAGGAAGAGTGCTGGAGGTGCTGGAGCTCTCACCTCTGGAAATCCCATCCCCCTGTCCCCATTTCGGGCAGTGCGGGGGATGCACCTATCAGACCCTGCCCTATGAGGAGCAGCTGAGGCTCAAGGAGTCCCAGGTAAAGGAACTCCTGGACGAGGCCATACAGAAGGGCGGAGGACATGATTACCAGTGGGACGGCATCAAGGCCAGCCCGCGGACAGACGCCTACCGGAACAAGATGGAGTTTACCTTCGGGGATGAGTACAAGGAGGGCCCCCTGGCTCTAGGCATGCACAGGAGGGGGAGCTTCCACGACATTGTGAACGTAAACGAGTGTCAGATCGTGGACGAGGATTTTCGCGCGGTTCTTGAGGCCACCCTCGCCTTTGCCCGGGAGAGCGGCCTACCCTACTATCACCGCATGCGCCACCAGGGCTATTTCCGCCATCTCCTCGTGCGCAAGGCGGCCCGCACCGGCCAGATCCTCGTGGACCTGGTGACCACCACCCAGGCAGGCCCGGATCTGGCTCCCTGGGCGGATCGCCTTCTGGAGCTGGAGAGGAGCGGACGGCTGAAAGGGCATATTGCGGGTATCCTCCACACCTCCAATGACAGCCTGGCCGATGTGGTGAAGGACGAGGGAACCGAGCTGCTCTTTGGCCAGGATTATTTCTACGAGGAGATCCTGGGACTGCGCTTCAAGATTACTCCCTTCTCCTTCTTCCAGACCAACTCCCTGGGAGCGGAGGTGCTGTACGAGACCGCCAGAAGCTATATCGGGGAGACAAAGGACAAGGTTATCTTTGACCTATACAGTGGCACAGGCACCATCGCCCAGATTCTGGCGCCTGTGGCAAAGAAGGTGACTGGCGTGGAGATTGTGGAGGAGGCAGTGGAGGCGGCCCGGGAAAACGCCCGGCTGAACAGTCTTGAGAACTGCACCTTCTGGGCAGGGGACGTGCTGAAGGTCATCGACGAGCTGGGGGAGGTGCCGGATCTCATTGTCCTGGATCCGCCCCGGGACGGTGTGCACCCGAAGGCCCTGGAGAAGATCATCGGCTTTGGCGTGGAGAAGATGGTCTACATCGCCTGCAAGCCCACCAGCCTGGCCAGAGACCTGGAGACGCTGCAGGGGAGAGGCTACCATGTGGAGCGGGCCGGATGCATTGATCTCTTTCCGGGAACTGTGCATGTGGAGTGCGTAGTATTGATGTCAAAAGTTAAAGAATAGGATAGCGAGAAAGTGTAGAAAACATGGGATTTCCGGGAGTCGGGGCTTGTCAGAGGACAGGTTCCGGTTCCCGGATTTTTTCATTTTATGGGTAAGTGGGAACTGGTCTACTGTGAAAAATGGTGGAGAGTTGAGTGGTTGATTTTGATATTGGGGGTGTTGAGTTGACAGATTGGATAAATGGTATATTGAGTTGATAAGTTTAATGGACAAAACCACGCTGAGATTGCTACAATTCCATACATTCAAAAATGCCGTAATTCCACCGTTCCTGGGTGTTTTTTATTTCTGGAACGTGACGGCATAGGTAGGTTGGCGGCCCTGCCAGGGTGGTTGACACATTTCGGTTCTACTCTGTAACGATAGAAAAGTTATCGTTACAGAGTAGGGCTATCGTTAAAATGTTGTTTTAGAATTAAACGAAGTAGATAGAACGGGAGTTCTCGAACTACTTGGATAAAAAATCGCAACTAAATGCGAAAATCTATTGCAACAAGCGTAGTTTTGTGCTATAATTTTAATTGGATTTTGTGACTCGCAAAATCCGTAGAGTTCATAATGTAGCTGTTAGAGTTGGAGGACAGATATGTCAGTTTCATATAACAGATTGTGGAAATTGTTAATTGATAAAAATATGAGTGTCGCTGATATGCGGAGAGCAGCCGATATTGCGCCAAATACCGTTACTCGGATGAAGAAAGATCAAGAGGTAACTTTGGCTGTTCTTGAAAAGATATGTGCTGTTTTAGATGCGGATTTCGGCGATATTGTAGAATATAAGAAATAGCGTTTACGGAGGTTTCTCATGTTAAAAGATAAAAGCCTAACATATGTGACGCTGTTTAGTTCGGCCGGTGTAGGCTGCCACGGTTTCCAAATGGAAGGATATCGTTGCATTGCCACGAATGAAATTATAGAGCGTAGGATGCAAGTGCAACGTTGTAATCATAAATGTGAATTTGATTCCGGTTATATTGTTGGAGATATCACATCCGATGAGATTAAACAGAGAATTTATGATGAGATCCACAGGTGGGAGAAAAAAGGAAATGATCGTGTGGACGTTATCATTGCTACGCCACCCTGTCAGGGCATCAGCGTCATTAACCATAAAAAGAACGGTAAGGAAATAAACAGGAATAGCCTTGTGGTTGAATCCGTTGAGATTATCCGCCGGATTAATCCAAGATTCTTTATTCTTGAGAATGTCATGGCGTTTCAGAAAACACTCTGCATTACACCCGATGGACGGACTGTGCCTATTGGAGAGTATGTTAGGGAGACTCTCGGAAAGGATTATATCATTTCCGGGCGAATTCTGAACTTTATGAATTATGGCTCGAACTCTTCACGGACGAGAACATTGATGATTGGCGTCGATAAGGCCTATCGGAACAACATCACGCCATATGACATTTATCCGGAGTTCCGACCGGAGAAGACACTACGGGAAGTGATTTATGATTTCCCAAGACTGGAATGGGGAGAAATCTGCGCAACGGATTTCTATCACGCATTCCGCACATATAAGCCCGAGATGCGCGAGTGGATTCATGATCTAAGGGAGGGTGAATCCGCATTTGACAATGCTGATCCTGCCAAGCGTCCGCACAGGGTGGTTGACGGCAAAATCGTTGAGAACATTAGGAAAAACCGGGATAAATACACAAGGCAGCCTTGGGACCGCTTTATTCAGTGTGTTCATACCCGCAACGACCAACTGGCTGCGCAAAATACGATTCATCCAGAACAGGATAGAGTTTACAGCATCAGGGAACTCATGGCGATGATGACGATCCCTGACGATTTCCGTTGGGTGGATATGAGCCTCGATGAACTAAATGCGCTTTCGGATAAGGAAAAAAAGAATATTTATAAAAACCATGAAATGAACATTCGTCAGTGTTTAGGCGAGGCTGTACCAACTGAAATCATGCGGCAGCTTGCTGAGGCAATTCGTAGCAAGTTGAGCCAAAAAAGGTGTGAGTCTATTGAAATCAACAGGATCATCGCTGACAATCATTTGGATGAGAGGGAAAGCCTGTGTGCCTTTTTGAGGGATAATCCTCTGAAGTTGGATGTAGCATCGCTTATGCGGATTACAGAGCTTTGCAATGCCCGCAGGGAAAAAAATGCTGCGTTTTACACAAATAAGTTCATTGTGAACGAGATTATGGGGAGTTTACCAACGTTCAGCAAGGATGAAATTCGTATATTAGAACCGTCCGTAGGAGCGGGTAGTTTCATCCCTTTTCTGTTCAAGCGGTATGAAGATGTTCCCCATGTCATCCTGGATGTGGTAGATATCGATCCGGATAGTATTGAGACACTCAACATAATGCTGGAGAAACTTGACATTCCGCAGAATTTTACAATCAACCGCATATGTCAGGATTTCCTTACCTACCACACAACGTATCGGTATGACTTGGCGGTCGGCAATCCGCCTTTCTCGAAACTGAAAAAGAGGACGCCTGAAATTGAAATTTCTCTTGCGTCAAACGCAAACAAAGTCACCAATAATCTCTCGGAGATGTTTTTGGAAAAATGTGCCCGCTGTAGCGATTGTGTTGCCCTGGTGCTGAACAAGACGTTACTCAGTACAGATGAATTTGAGGAGACGAGAAATCTTCTGCGGCAGATGCGGATGGATACAATTATCGACTTCGGCCGCTATGGTTTCACCGGGGTGTCGATTGAGACCATGTGCCTCGTCGTATATCCAAAGATGAAGCCGAAAGAAACAACGGTCTATAGCATGAAGTTCAACCGGAAATCCGTTCGGCAGCAATCTTATTTGACGGATGAGAGATTTCCTTATTTCATCATTTATCGGGATGAGCAGTTTGATAATGTTGCTGATAAACTGCAGTTTGATATGTTCTCAGTGTTTCGTGACAGACAAATTACAAAGTCCATTACGTGCCACAAACAAGATAGTTCTTCCTTGTGGGTAATCAAAGCAAGGAATATTAATGATGATGGACAGGGCGTCACGCACATTTCGGATTATGACGTCTACCTGCCGAAAGAAAAGGCTGTTGGACTTTCAGCATACCGATATGTAAATGATTATAGTGTTTACCTGACTCCGAATATGACTTATAATCCACGAGTCATTGAGAATCTTCCCGGAACCATTGCAGATGGTTCAGTCGCAGTTCTGATTCCGAAGAAACCGCTGCGGCTTACTAAGAGGCAAAGGGCGTATTTCTCAACAGAGGAATATAGGCGGTTTTACGGGATTGCAAGAAATCTGTCAACGCAGTCCATTAATGTGGACAAGACAAGTGTGTATTTTTATGGGGTGTTAAAAGAAGATGACGAGTAATATTTTACAGAGATTTTTGGATGAACATGATTATGATGTCCGCAAAACAGGGAACGGTCGCTGGATTGACCAGAAGTGTGCCTTGGATGCGGTCTGCTTTGTAGCGGACTGTATTGTAGATTATATTCAGAATGGAGGTCGGCAACCATTTCAGTCGCCGGATATTTGGCACTCCGAGTACGCTATACAGAATGTTCAGCATTTGTTTGGAAAACCTGATCCGACCATAAGGACAACGCTTGACGAATACAATAAGTTCTTCCGTCAACCTATGAAGATGCTGGCGGCAGCGGGGGTTCTACGAGAGGACGGTGTTGTACATAATACTATCCAGTTCAGCGTGGAAAACATGGATGTGTTGGAGTATATTGCGCTCCGTGAGCGAAATTCTTTCGAGTTTCTTTGCCTTTATATCGAAAAGACACTGAAGGATAGTGGCTTGTGGGACAGTTTCGAGACCTTTTTTGAGTTACAGACAAAAGAGTCCCTACAAGAACTGAAGACCAGGTTCTCTGATTTTTGCATCAGATACACACCCATCAACACAGCGGTAGAGGCAAACCGCATCTTTATCAAGGTATTGAATCCGCTCGCCTGCAAACTGCACAAGAAGGGTGTGGAAAAAGGGCATCTTTCAAGGGCTATGATTACCTACGATAAAATCATGTATAACCAGACCAACTGGAGAGATGATGCCGTAGGCAAGGATAAGAATGTTGCTCGTGGTGATTTTAATCCGCAGCCGAAGACCGAGCAGATGTATCAGTACCGTATCAGCAGAGCCATGAAGTATCTTCGCAAATTCAATGACGATCATAGGGACGGTATGTCAGAAGTTTTGGATCGTTTTTCTGTTGGCGAAAAGGCCACACATATGCACCACATCTTCCCCCAGAATGAATTTGAGGAGATTGCTGATTATATTGAAAACCTCATCGCGCTAACCAGCGGACAGCATTTACAGAAAGCGCATCCAAATGGGAATACACGGATTATAGATAAGCAGTATCAATACACCTGCCTTATCGCTAAGACAGAAAGTATTCGGAAAAATATTATGGACAATAAAGGCGAACCAATTATTTATGATTTCGCGGCGTTTATGTATGTGTTAGATATTGGGCTCAGAACAGATTATTTTGAAGCTCTGCCCTCTTGCGATTTTAATTCTGTCGTAACTGGCATTGAATTCAACTACTAAATAGTCTTAGAGGGGAGGGCGTTCGTGTGAGGAAAAGCCGATCATTCAAGGAATATGTTGAGAACAACCTCGACAATCAGATCTGGAAGGAAATTGAAGAGTTTTTGCGTTCGGTTGACCCTTCTGTTCTCGATTTGCGCCTTAACAGAGTCCGAAATGTCGGCGAAATAGAACTTTATGAAACAGATCTGCAATTTGTGGATGTGTCTGATCTCCCCGGCTCTGCTATAGAATTTGATGTGGTTATGGACGCTACGCTCATTGTCCATGATGAGGATCGATATCATAACGATGAAACTGAGGCAACTCATCAATGGCTCATGGTTCGCTGCCGTGGCGGTCTGGATTGTGGGCTTAGCGATCTGGATATTTATGATGTCCTCGTGTATAACAGCCGTAACCGTCAGAGGCGCCCTATGTCCAATGCGCTCGTGCCAATCATCTATAAAGATAATCTTGAAAAAGAAGCCGAGACGTTCCTGCGAAAGTACTACAAAGAGGCCCTCCTGCAGCCGATGTGGGTTGATCCATCCGAACTGGCAAAGCGGATGAAACTCACAGTGATTCGGCATCGCATATCGAAGGACATGAACGTTTTCGGGCAGATCTATTTTCGTGAAACGGACGCTAAACTGTATGACGGAGAGAAAGAGGCGGAGACGGTAAAGCATGTCATGCCAGGAACCGTTATTGTTGACCCGTCTGTGGCTTTCCAGCGAAATCTTGGAGCTTACAATAATACAATTGTTCATGAATGCGTCCATTGGGAACTTCATAAAAAGGCTTTTGCACTTGAACAGCTATATAATGAGGATGCAAGCCAGATCAAGTGTAAGGTAGTTGGCGGTGTAGAAGGCCCAAATAATGACGATACCAAATGGATGGAGTGGCAGGCGAACGCCCTTGCTCCCCGCATCCAAATGCCGCTTGCCATGTTCAAGCGGAAAGCATCTGCGATGATCCGGAAATACCGCGATGAACTGGGCATTTTTGAACTGTGTGAGTTGATGCCCTTTGTTATCGAGGAATTGGCGACATTCTTTATGGTTTCCCGGACTGCGGCTAAACTGCGTATGATTGACGCCGGGTATGAGGAAGCGGCGGGAGCCTTTATCTACATAGGCGGACATTATGTAAAGCCACACGCCTATAAGAAAGGCTCAATCAAGCATAATCAGACTTATTCCATTCCGGCACAGGATGCGGCAATCCAGAGCCTTGTTAACCCAAAGCTAAAAGATGCCGGGCACTATGTTTATATCGATTCGCACTTTGTTCTGAACCATCCAAGGTATGTGTATCAGAATGAAGCTGGCGAGACTTTGATGACCGACTACGCTCGGTATCATGTGGATGAGTGCTGTCTGGCATTTGATCTCTCTATTCGGGGCAAGGTAGAGGAACGCTATCACCGGGAATGTTTTCTGAACCGCGACAAAGGTTCTCCCATCGACTTTGATATCGTGTATAATGGAGAAAACGGAGAACTTGATGCGGAAAGCAGAAAAAAACTCATCCGTGATACGGTTATGGAGGAAGCCAGAGTATTGGACGGTCTTTCCAACAACTATACGAAAGCATGGAAAGAACTATTGAAATGGAGAGGCATCTCACAGGCAGAACTCTCCCGTCGAACTATGATCACAGAAAAGACTATCGGGCATATCATCAATGGAGATACCATTGGAACTCTCAATAATGTGGTGTTGATGTGCCTTGCCGCTCATCTCCCTTGGGATATGAGTGATTACCTGATTCAACGCTCTGGACATAAGCTGTTATGGAACAACAATGACCACAATTGGTATCGGTTTGTGCTGAAGAATATGTACCCAAAATCAATCCCGGAAATACAGGCATTTCTGCAGGAGCAGGGTGCGAGTCCGCTGTAAGTCCACAAAATCCATATTTTAACAGGAGCCAGAGATGAAAATAGAGATTGAAAAGGATTTCCCTCAGTATTTTAAGCCAGCCTATCCGGAAGAATTTGAATTGTTTTCCCATTTTGAAGTAACAGCGGGCATACCAACCGTTTTGTTTGCTATCACTACTTGGAAAGAGAACGGCAAACCGAATGTGTGCTTTCATTCGTGGAGTTGCTTTCACGGGGATAAGACCGCTTTCTTTGCTGTGATGGGCAATTTATATCAGCATACTCACACCTATGCTAATATCCAAAGGGAAAAATGTTTTTGCATCAACTTCCTTCCGATAAGTTATTATGATAATTTGGTGAACACCATTCATCACAACGAAATAGACGATGACGAATTTGCAGAAGGAGGTTTTACTGTTTCCAGCGCAAAAACTATTCCCGCACCTGTAATCAATGAGGCGTTTCTTACTATGGAATGCACCCTGAAAGAAGTGCAGGATTTAAGCGGTGCGGGAATAACTGCTATGGTGATCGGGCAAGTGCAGCATATTTCTGTGGAGGAAACGTATGCGCAGGGGTATGAACAGAGATATGGCAAAGATGGATTTATGCTGCTTGTTCCTGCACCGCAGGACCTTATCACCGGGAAGCCAAATCAGTCAGCGATTGCGACTGTGTATATTGAGAAGTATGATTGATTCATGAAAGGAAGTTAAAATTTGAGGAGGAGCCCTATGAGTGAAAATGTACGTCTTGGCGATGGCGTTGTGGATGAAGCAAAAACCGAGGCCAATAATAGAATAAAAGAACTTGTCAAAATAGCAGTCAATATGTTCTTTGATGATTTGGAGGGGCGGGTAAAAGACCTCCCGGAAACTATCAAGCGACTGCGTAATAATCCAGACATAGAACAGAAGCTGGCAGCATTATGGTCAGAACAGCTTTTTAAAGAAGGCCTTGTTCCTAAAGGATATAGTGGTCTGCCTGATAAGTTGCTGGTTGCCAATCTCCATCAGGATGGATATTTGAATGGGATGTATGTAGGCTATATCCTTGCGATGATGGCGCTGGTGGATAATGGTACTTCTAAAGACACGATTCTTGCTGTTCGTGATTATATCCGCCCGAATTTAATGGGGCATCATTTTGACGACCGGGACGAGTTTATCAGCCAATACAAAAATGAAAAATATAACTGGGTGGAAAAGGAAAAAGGCTGACCATAGGAATACCAAATGGATAAAGAATGGGATTACAGCAAGTTTTTTATTTTTGCATCCGAAAACATGGAAATCCGATTACCATGCTCAAAATAACATGAAAAGTGCCTAACAGAGCCATATGTGACCTTAACGGTCATGTATGGCTCTATTTTTTTGCTCATTTTCCGAGCCTTTGAGAGCGAAACATGGAAATGTGCTTACAATTCCGTATCCTGCACGAAGCGGCTAAAATGGAATTATCAAAGGGAACACCTTTGAAATAAATCAAATCCGCTTTGTGAAGTACGCGCGTTAAGCAGAGCGGTGGATACATATGGAAGTCTGAAACTGGCGTTATTGTGCTGGTTCAGGAAAATCCGATGTCCACCGTTTTCTCGCCATGCCATCACAAGGCTGCCGGAGTCGGTGTGTCATCAGATGCACCGGCTTTCTTCGTGTCCACCGCTCGGTGAGCGGTGAAAGGACACGAAATGAAAGCCAGTCAGAGTAACACAGAGTCAAAGAAGTTCCAGATCCCGATGGTAGTAACGGACGAGATCATCCATGATTTTGGCTTCAAACCGGAAGACGTCACCTGGCGCCGCATCGGCAACCGCAAATGCAAGGTAGTCATGGTCGATGCGACCGAGGAGGAGTATCGGGCGTACATGGCGCCGATCTGGGCAGAAATCAAACGGGAAGACCGGGATGGACGCTGCATGGTAAAGGGTAAAAATGGTAGGCTGATCCGCTGCTCGGAAAGTAACCGTTGCGAGAAATGCAAGCACTTCTCAGAGGCCAGCCGTGAGCGGAATAAGCCCGCCTCCCTCTCCGTACTGATGGATGAGGGGGCGGAACCAATTGCCGAAGGATCATTTGAGGAAAACATCATCTACGAAACAATCCTGGAAGACCTCATCTCCATGCTAAGCGAGATAAAGCCCAAGTACGGCAGGATCTTTCGTCTGCTCTACGATGGAGCCACCCAGCAGGAAATGGCGGACGAGCTTGGCATCAAGCAACGCACAGTGTCGGATGATATTAAAAAGATCCGCAGTCTGGTGCAGCCGCTGGTAAAAGACATCTTTAACTGTTAAAAAGTGGTCGGTGCTTATCATTACGATAGGCACCGCCTTTTTCAGTCTTTCTTGTAGAACATTGTCTCATAGCCGTCTGCCCGGAGATTCAGGCCCTTGATCCACGGCGGCGTCCTTCCCATCTGCTCACATACAGCGTCCAAAGAGACGCCCATACTGCACTCGATGATTAGCTCATCGTGGATATGGCCGACAATAAAACAGTGGGAAAGCGTCCGTATGGCGTACATGAGGATATCCCTGGAAACCGCCTGAACGATGTTTTCCACGAATTTCGGCCCGTAGGATTCGATGCGTTCCCACTTCTTTGTGCTGCCAACACCCTCATAGGTAACGGAGTCGCCGCCGAATTTGTTGACGCCCATCTTGGGCTTCACATAGCAGAGCTGCCGGCTGGAAGGCAGAATGATGAACAGCATCCCGCTGCGGTAGCGGAACCGGATGCCATGCGTCTCTGTGTCCAGCCGCTGGCGGACGGTGGTTTTCACCGCATTGTCCACATCCCACCAGAACTGCACGATATTCGGATTGGAGGTGCGCCAGGCGTCTACGAGGGGCTGGAGTTCTTCCTCAGTCATTCCGGCTTCTAAGGCTCCCATGGCCTTCAATGCGCCAACGGAACCTCCGTACCCGCAGTTGTGGACAAGTTTTCCCGATACGGTAAAACGATGATGCTCTCCGGCATTTCGTATGTCATAAAGTCGAGCCTTGCGCTGATGCCTTTCCAGTTTTTCCGCCTTTCGAATACAGCCGTTTCCGCGTCCCGAATGATCTCGTCCCTGGTCAGCCCCTGGGAGAGCTTGCGGATTACAACCGGCTTGGCATAAGGCCAGTACATCTGCGAAAAATGACTGAGTACGGTGCATCTCTTGTTGCTGTTGTTTTCCGTATGGGTTACAAAGCGGAGATTGCCCGGCGCATAATCTTTGTTGTTGTCGATACGGTCGATTTCGAGTTCCCTTTTCGGAAGTCCGTAGGTATTCAACAGGTAAAGCCCTGCTTCTTTTACGCTCGGAAACATAAATTTTATTCCCCGGCCACCGTAATTTCGGTATCCCGGATCGTTTGGATTCTCGCATCGCTGTTTTGCCGCTGTCAGCCGCCTGTCCAGCCAAGAGGGAATCATACGTGGCTGTGAGCATCTCTGGCAGCCCTTGGATTTTCCGGTTCTGAGGTTGGTAAGACACTGCCACTGGACTGAGCCGCATCCTGTGCATTGCGTCAGTACATAGCAATGGTTCATCGATTTGTTCCAACGTTTCTCGGCGCTGATAATCTTCACCCAGCCGTATCGCTTTCCTACCATCTCCGGTTTGTACGAGATGTGCGCCGCAGGCGGCGGCGAGTCCAAACTGTACCGGCTCCGGTTTCCCCTCGACCCATACGAGGTGGTCTGGGGTCGCTCTAAGTCCTTCATAATCTATTACCTCACGTTCTCCTTTATATATGACACCTTCATGGGTTACCCAATTTTGCCCATCCCACAGCCTATGGTCGGTAGTTACAGCCTCAATCGGAATCAGTCCTTTATCTGTAAGGACAAGCTGCCCTTCTGCAATACAGGCAAGTTCCGCCTGCTTGCCTTTCTGTCTGAGGTGGGCATTCTGCCCGTGCTTTTCTACCGGCACATGAAACATCTTGCTTGCAGAAGCACAGTAAATATCGCCGCCCTCATCAAAGACCTTCAGCCGCCAGGATTCGCCGGCCAAAAATGAAAGCACACGGGCTTCGATGGCGGAGAAGTCAGAAACAATGAATTTGTACCCGTCCCTCGGCACAAACGCCGTGCGGATGAGTTCCGACAGGACTTCCGGTACGGAGTCATACAGTGCAGAGAGCAGGGCGTAATCCCCGGAACGGACAAGGCTTCTCGCATCCTCCAGATGTGCCATGTGGTTCTGCGGCAGATTCTGCAGCTGGATCAGCCTGCCCGCCCAGCGGCCGCTGCGGTTTGCGCCGTAAAACTGGAACATCCCTCTCGCCCTGCCGTCCGCGCATACGGCGTTCTGCATCGCCTGGTACTTTTTCACAGAGGACTTGGCAAGCTGCCGGCGCAGCTCCAGCACCTCGGCGAGTTCTGGCGGCGCGGTTTTCAGCAGTTCCTTCACGGCTTTCTTATCCAGGGAGTCCACCTCAAGGCCGTGCTTTGTGAGCCATTCTTTCACCTGCTGGACGGAGTTCGGGTTTTCCAGGGCGGTAAGCTGCCGCATCTTTGCGGAGAGTTCTTCCCTGGAACGCGCATCAATGGCAATGGCCTGTTCCACCAGTGCCATGTCAAGCTGTATGCCCCGGTCGTTGATCTCCTGGTCGAGATGGTATTCCTCCCACAGGAACTCCGGTACGGGAAACTTCGACAGCTTCTGCTGGATCGCCATCTCAGTTTCCACATCCCGCTTGTTGTACGCGATAAAAGTTGTCCACTTCACCGGGTCATGCTCCGGGAGGTTGCGCGTCCTGCCGCCGTTGGCTTTGGTAGGCTTGCAGGGGACGCAGAAATAGCGGATGAGCGCCTTGCCCTCAGCCATCTTCTGGTTTTCCAGCTTGAGGACTTTGCCGATTCCCTCCAGAGAGAGGGGCAGCCCCATGTACGCGCCCCATACCAAGGGGCATCGCCAGGAGGACGGGTCAAGGTAATTCCGGACGGTATCATCCTCTATGCTGTAAGAGGAAAAATACTGCGGATAGTTTCGGCGCAGCCAGACAGAAAGGCAAATACGCTCGAAGGACGCATTGTACGCCCATTTGATTACGGAATTGTCCGAGAGCGCTCGGATAATATCTTCCGGCACGGTATCGCCGGACGCCAGGTCATATACGGTGACCTTGCCGCCGTTCACGGACACGCCAAAGAGCAGGATTTCAAAATTAGGGGATGAAGCGTATTTATACACGCCGCATTTTTTCAGATCGACATCGGAAAAGGTCTCCACGTCGATAGATAGGGTGTGGATTGCCATAGTGCTGTTACCTCCATAAAAATGGGCGGCAGGAGTGCTGTTCCCGCCGCCCGGTGTGCATTGCTTATTCCTCCGGCTGTTTTGCCGCCTGGCGCTTTTTCTCCCTGTGCTTCTTAAACTTTGTCCAACACCAGTGCAGGAAGTCGGTGATCCAGTACACGATGCTGCCAATGGCAAATCCGTACAGGAGAATGAAAATCACGATCACATCGAATTGTTTTGCGAACTCATAAAGCTCTGTCATATCCATTTACCTCGCATTTTCTTTGAATGGGTGGGCGGCAGCGGTGACTGCCGCCCTGTGTTGTCTCAGGAAAGATAATCGTCATCGTCCTCGGTGGAGAAATCATCCTCGGCACGGCTCTTGCCGCCCAGCGGCTCCCCATCGGAGATCTTCTGCAGGTTGTTCAGCCCGCAGGCGATGCCCCGGTTGCCGTTGGAGTTAAAGGCATACAGGTTGATGCTGGCCCTGCCGTATACACCGGAGTACACCTCGGAACGCTCCAGGATGGGGTTCAGGTCCGCATCCACGATGCCGGGGGCGGTAGCGGAATTGGCGTTGATGAAGTAGGCATCCGCATAGACCGGATCGTCGGGGCGTTCTGCGTCGCCGTCACGCAGCGGGGTCTTGATGACCGAGAGGGCGGGGACGGTCTTGCCGTTGCCCTTCAGCTTGGACTCACCCTCCTCATAAGCCGCCTGGATCGCCGCTTTGATGGCTTCCACGGTTTTCTTATCGGACTTCGGGATGATCAGGCTGACGCTGTACTTGGGCGTGCCGCCGTTGATGCTCTTGGGGTCCCAGACATTCGCATAGCTCCAGCGGGTTCTGGGGCCGGTGATAACCTTCGTCTTATTCACAATCTTTGCCATAATGGTTGTCCTCCTCATTTTCTTTGAAATCGTTTATGGCTGTGTTCATGGCCGGGCGCTTATCGCTCTCCGGCACAAGTACGGGTTTGCCGGGCGGCTTGTAGACAAGACCGCCGAGCAGTTCTTCAAATTTTTTCCGGCCAAGGGTCTGGCTCATGGCCGTGATGCCCAGCAGTTTCTTCTCATAGGGTTCGTAGCCGGCGTCTTCAACCACCCTGGCAACCGCGCTTTCATCGGTGTACTTCCGGTTGGAGCGGCCCTCCACCACTTTGAATCCTGCAAACTTCGTTCCGGAGAGGGCTTTCTGCAGGGCGTAGTCCTTAACGTCCCCAGCCCAGGAGACCAGTTCGTCCGCTTTGGTAAGAATAGCGGCGACCTCATCATCTCCCAGGAGCGCGGGCATCTCGAAGTCATATCGTGCCAGTTCCAGGTTATATTCCGTCCGCTTGCGGCAGTTGGCCCTTGCCTTGCAGAACTGACAGTGGTCGCCGGCTTTGAACTCGCCCTTGCCCTCGTATGCCAGCTTTGCGGCAGGGGCAAGCATGGTCTCAGCCCAGGCCAGAAGTTCTTCCCGGCTCATGGTGTATGTGCTGACATTCTCCCGGCGTGGCTGGTAGATGGTAAGGCTGACCTGCGCAATATCGTAGATGCCATCGAACAGGTCGAGGGCGCCCAGCGCATAGCAGGAAAGCTGGCTGTTCTTCTCCGCCGACACCAGGACGCCAAGCCCGTGCTTGTAGTCAATGATGTGGAGAAGCCCGTCCGAGACGATGACGCAGTCTCCGGTGCCAAAGCTGCCCTCGATCCCCACATAGCGGGAATAGTCGAGCCGCTGCTCCACAAGCACCAGCGGGTCGGCGCAGCGTTTTCTGGCATTTGCAACTTCCTCCAACACAAAGGCGCAGTAGCCGTCGGCGCAGTCCTCCATCTCCTGGGAGTAGTAGGTCAGGTTCTCTGTGGGGTCTTTCGCACTGCGGCCAAGGGCTTTTTCCACCTTATAGGCGCACAGTTCATGGCAGTCGGTCCCCTCCTGGGCGTATTCGCTGGGCCTGTCCTCATACTCCTCGCAGAGCCGTGCCGATGGCGGGCAGTTGATCCACCTGTGGCTTGCGGAAGCGGAAAGGAAGGAATGCTTACCCATCGTTTCCCGCCTCCGGCTTTCCGAGCGCATCCGCTTCCTTCAGAAGCCCTTCAAATTTAGAAGGGTCGATATCCGACAGCTTCCTCGCTCCGTACTTTGTGATGAGGGCTTTCACCTCCGCCGAGTACCCGGCCTGGGCAATCACCGTCATGCGGTGGCGCACTTCCTCAAGGGTGAGTGCTTTCGGCTTCTTCTTCGGCGGCGCATCCTCCGCCGCCTGGGAAGAAAACATCCCCGCCAGCGTATTGGCGATTTCGATGATGGTTTCCCCGCAGGAGCGCAGCTCCTTAATCTGTAAGTCCAGGTCGCTCATTTTCCCCATCCGGCGTTCCTCCTTCCTGATTTGCCGTCTGCAGCTTTCTGGCGAGACGCTTCGCGATCACGCTGATAGCGATCAGCACATCGGCGAGTTCCTCGTCAAGCTGCCTGCCTCTGGTTGTCTCCGTGTTTTCCTGCATCCGCAGCACCTCCGTTTCCGAGCGGCTTTCCTGCCCCTCTGTCTCTGAAAGGACAGAACCGGGATTTTTCAGCGGAGAAAAATTTTGCCGTCCCTGTGCCTCTCACTTCTGAAAGGACAAGGACGGCTTTTTTTAGCGGTGTTTTTTAGCGGAAAATCTGACAGCGGCAGTTCGCATTTCAGCAGGATGCGGGCATGGTGGAACGACGGTTCGTGATTGCCTTTCTCCCGGCATCCGGGCATAAAAAGAGCAGGGAACCTCTTTCAAGATTTCCTGCTCGGTGGTGCTGCTGGTTGCGGCTGATGTTTAATTCTCTACAGTAAAAATATCTTCGATTGAAACATTGAATACTTTCGCTATGTTCCACGCTAACACCAATGATGGATTATATCTGCCTTTTTCTAAATTCCCTATGGTTTCTCTTCGGACGCCCACCAACTTTGCCAAGTCTTCCTGCTTCATGTCATACTTGGCTCGATACTCCTTAATTCTATTCTTTATCATTTTCCAGCCCCCATTTTTCTTTGAAGCCGTAGTAAGCAGTAGATAAAGCATAGATTACAACGGATACCGCCCAGCCAAATGCAAGACCTGTTATCAGAGCTTCCTTTTCTTCTTTTATCCCAGCAAAGAAACAGACAAAAGAAACAAGTGCCACAGAAATCATTCCGCAGTAAAATGCGCGTGAAGCTGACTTGTTCATGTATTCCTCCAACATTTCATCTGATTTGATGAAGAAATATTCAAAATCAACTGCAAAGGCAAAGAAGCCAAGAAAAGACTTTGCTTCTGTGAAAACGCCAATAAAACCTAATAGAGAGAGCAAGCCCATAAGTCCATATAAATAGCGTTTTGATTTCATAAACTATCCTCCTAAATGTGGTGTATTTCACTCTTTATGAGATAAATATACCACATACATTGGCGATAGTCAAGGCATTGAATAACAGTGCAAAAATTATTTTTAGAAGATTCTGGCTATCAAGTGTTTGCAGGGCAAGGTGTCCCCAGTCTGGCTGTTTTCTCTTGGAATGTGGATTTTCCGCCCTTGGATTTTGAAAAGGTCCAGACACCCACCGCTGAAATGGAGGATTTCTGTCCTTTCACAATTAGAGAGGTGTAAGCCGCTCAATTTTCAGAGAAAGGACGGAAAGAGCTATGGGAACAGCGAAATCAAAAGGTCTGCCGCATTGCACGGCGCATCGGGACTGCTTTGCCAACAAGGACGGTGTGTGCGTCTGCTTGGGTGACAATGACTTCCACGGGAAGGACTGCCCGTTTTGTAAGACCACGGCGCGGAATGATGCGGACAGGCAGAAAAGCTATGAGCGGCTGGTGCAGCTTGGCCGCACGGATCTAATTGAGATGTATAAAGTGAGGGGCGCTTATGGGAGTCAGTAAATATAACAGTGAAGGTTACTACGACCCGACTGCCTATGAAGCCCTCACGAAAGTTGCCCAGGAGGAAAAGGCGGCGAGATACCGGCCGTTGGTGTATATCTGCTCCCCGTACTCCGGGGATACGGAGGGCAATACCAAAAAAGCAAGGCGGTACAGCCGGTTTGCAGCAGACGCCGGCATGATCCCCATTGCGCCGCACCTGCTGTTCCCGCAGTTCTTATCAGAGGAAACGGAGCGGGAGCTGGCGATCTTTATGGATCTGGTGCTGCTGGGCAAGTGTGAGCAGCTCTGGGTGTTCGGCGGCGAGGTGTCAGACGGGATGCGCCGGGAGATTGGAAAGGCGAAGCAGAAAAATATGACAATCCGTTATTTTACGGAGGATATGGAGGAAACAGAATGCAGATGACAATCTATGACGCCGCGACGGTGGGCAGCCGGTCAAACTGCGTGTATCCGAATCCCGTGACGGTCACGGATGCGGATACCATGCGGCAGGCGGCGGCCTTCGACCATGTATGCGCGGCATATAAGCAGAACTACCGCAGCGTGGACAATTTTCTGAAAGCGGACTGTCTGCCGATGGACTGCGATAACGACCACTCGGACGACCCGGACGACTGGCTCACGCCCTTTGACGTGGCGATGGACTTTCCGGGCGTGGGGATGATTTTTGTCTACAGCAGGAGCCACATGAAGCAGAAAGGAAAACGAGGCCCCAGGCCACGGTTCCATGTGTATTTTATCTGCACGGAGACAACGGATGCAGCTCTTTACAGTTCATGGAAGGACAAGCTGATTGCCGATTACCCCTATTTCGATGACGGGGCTAAAGACAGCGCCCGGTTCCTTTTCGGGGTAAAGAATGCGGCGGTCGAGGTGTATGACGGCGAGATTACCATTGATGCGTTCCTGGCAGACCACTTTGCGGAGTGGGACGAGGCGCAGGGGCAGATCCCGGAGGGTTCCCGGAACAAGACCATGTCCCATTACGCCGGCCGGATCATCAAGCGGCTGGGGAATACGGAGGAAGCTCATAAGCAGTTCTTGAAGGAAGCGGAAAAATGCAGCCCGCCGCTGGATGATGCGGAACTTGCGGGTATCTGGGCCAGCGCCGTGAAGTTCGGCGCGAAGGTAGCTGCCCAGGAGGGATATATCCCGCCGGAGCAGTACAACCAGGACTTCCTGCTGATGCCGGAGGATTTCTCGGATGTAGGCCAGGCGATTGTATTGTCGCGGGAGTACATGGATCGGCTCCGCTTCTCCCCGGCTACGGATTACATCGTGTTCAACGGCTCGTTCTGGGAAGAATCCCAGCCCAACGCCCAAGGTATTGCCCAGGAGCTGACCGCGAGACAGCTTGAGGAGGCGGAAACCGAGATACAGCGGTGCATGAAGGAGATGTCGGATAACGGCGCATGGGCCATGCTCGCTGCGATGGGCGCCAAGAAAGCGATGGCGGCATTCAATGAAGCCCAACGGCGCTCCTTTGAGAAATACGAACGGGCGGAGACCTACCGGAAGTATGCCATCAAGCGCCGGGATACCAAATACATCTCGGCGGCCTTAAAGGAAGCCCGTCCGATGATCCAGATCGAGCAGCGCGTCCTGGATGCGGATGAGTTTTTACTGAATCTGCCGTCCGGCACCTGCGATCTGAGGACGGGGGCGATCCGGGAACACAACGCCCAGGACTATATCACGAAACAGACGGCGGTGGACCCGTCTGGGGACGGCATGGATGTCTGGGAGGACGCCCTCCAGACCTTCTTCCAGGGGGACGCCGACCTGATCCGCTATGTGCAGGAGATCGTGGGGCTTGCCGCCATCGGCAAGGTCTACATTGAAGCCCTGGTCATTGCCTACGGCGAGGGCCGGAACGGAAAATCTACCTTCTGGAACACCATCGCCCGTGTGCTTGGCACCTACTCCGGCAATATGTCCGCAGACACCCTGACTGTGGGCTGCAAGCGCAACGTGAAGCCGGAACTGGCGGAAGCCAAGGGCAAGCGGATGATCATCGCCGCCGAGCTGGAGGAAGGGATGCGCCTGAACACATCCAACGTCAAGCAGCTCTGCTCCACGGACGAGATCTATGCGGAGAAAAAGTACAAGGCGCCGTTCTCCTATGTCCCCACCCACACGCTGGTGCTGTATACCAACCACCTGCCCAGGGTCGGGGCGATTGACCAGGGTACCTGGCGGCGGCTCATCGTGATCCCCTTCAACGCCAAGATCGAGGGAAAGGCCGATATCAAGAACTATGCGGACTTCCTGTTCAAAACGGCGGGCGGCGCAGTCCTTCAATGGATCATCGAGGGCGCAAAGCGCGTCATCGGAAATGATTACAAAATCGTCCAGCCCAAAGTGGTGCGGGACGCCATTCAGAAATACAAGGAGAACAACGACTGGCTGTCCCACTTCCTGGATGACTGCTGCGAGATGGGGGATGATTTTGAAGCAAAATCCGGGGAGTTTTATAACGCCTACAGGAGCTACTGCCTGCAGATGGGCGAATACACCCGGAGTACGACTGACTTTTACTCTGCGCTGGAATCCACGGGTGTGGCGAGAAAGCGTACCCGTACAGGCGTGATTATTTACGGGCTGAAGCTCAAATCGGAATTCGAGGATTAGCAGGTGTGTAGGTCATGTACCTCTCTGCCAGAGTTGCTCTAAGGAGATAAAAAAACAATATATAAGAGAGAATCGGGGGAAGAGGTGCATGACCGTCACACAGGAAAAACGGAGGTTGAAAATGCTTTTTTACACATGGATGATAAAGAACCATTTAAAGGACAATTCCGCCAAGGGGATTCTTGCCAGGAGCATGAAAGCAGAGGGGGACGGATTTCCTAAAAGGCGGCGCTTAAAAACGCTGGTCGGGTATCTTGAGCATCGCGGTGCAAGTCAGGAAGTTATGGATGCCCTTGTGGAATGTTGGGAGGAATATGAAAACCATGAGAGAGAAAACCATCGAACAAAAGCTGGTTCAGGCAGTTAAGGCCAAAGGCGGGATTGCGCCAAAGTTCGTATCGCCGGGATTTTCCGGGGTTCCCGACCGCCTTATCCTATTGCCGGATGGGAAATGCGGCTTCGTGGAAGTCAAGGCCCCTGGCGAAAAGCTGCGACCGCTGCAGGAGTCAAGGATACGGCTTTTGCGGCGGCTGGGGTTTCTGGTATTCGTCCTGGATGACGAGAGCCAGATCCCGCACATTATTTCAGAGATTGGAGGTGATGCCGAATGAAGTTCATACCACATGATTATCAGCAATATGCTATCGAGTATATCGAAAGCCATACCGTTGCTGCAGTCTTGTTAGATATGGGCTTAGGTTGAGCAAGACGGCAATCACGCTGACGGCGTTGTACGACCTGCTGTTCGACTACTTCGAGATTACCCGCGTCCTGGTGATCGCACCGCTGCGGGTGGCGAGGAATACCTGGGCCCAGGAGATTGAAAAGTGGGACCATCTGAAAGATGTCCGTTATTCCGTGGCGGTCGGCACGGAAAAAGAGCGGCTGGAGGCATTCCGCAGGGATGCAGACATCTACATCATCAACCGTGAGAACGTCCAATGGATGGTGGAAAATGTCCCCTTTGAATTTGACGCCATCGTGCTGGACGAGCTTTCGTCCTTCAAAAACTGGAACAGCAAGCGGTTCAAATCGCTGATGAAGGTGCGCCCCAGGGCAAAGCGCGTCATTGGCCTTACGGGTACCCCGTCCGGGAACGGGCTGATGGACCTGTTCGCTGAGTTCAAGGTGCTGGATATGGGACAGCGGCTGGGGCGGTTTATCACCAAGTACCGCCAGGACTATTTCCGGCCGGATCGGATGAACGGGCAGGTGGTATATTCCTATAAGCCCCTGCCGGGAGCGGAGAAACGGATCTATGACAAGATCTCCGACATTACCATTTCCATGAAAGCCTCCGACCACCTTAAGATGCCGGAACTTGTAAGCAGCGAGTACCGGGTGTATATGGAGGAGCCGGAGCAGGCCATTTACGATGAGATGTGCGAAGATCTGACGGCGCAGCTTGATAAGGGTGAAGTCACAGCGGCCAATGCCGGCGTGCTGTCCGGCAAGCTCTCCCAGATGGCAAACGGAGCGGTCTATACGGATGTCGGGGATGTGGAGCATATCCACGACCAAAAGCTGGATGCGCTGGAGGACATCATCGAAAGCATGAACGGGAAGCCCCTGCTGGTGGCGTACTGGTACCAGCATGACCTTGACCGCATCGAGGAACGGCTGCGGATGAAGAAGATCGGCTTTGCAAGGCTGGATTCTGACGCCAGCATCGCAAAGTGGAACCGGGGCGAACTCCCTGTGGCGCTGATCCATCCCGCTTCTGCCGGCCACGGGCTGAACCTCCAGAGTGGCGGTTCTGCCCTCTGCTGGTTTGGCCTGACATGGAGCCTGGAACTGTACCAGCAGACGGTGGCGCGGCTTTACCGGCAGGGACAGGCGTCCCAGACTGTAGTCGTGCAGCACATCATCACGGACGGCACCATTGATGAGCGCATTCTGAAAGCCCTACGGTACAAGGACAGGACGCAGTCGGCGCTGATTGATGCGGTTCGGGCAAACCTTAGAAAATGAGAGTCAATCAAGGCAAATTCGAGGGAAGCAATTTTTTTCGGAGGTAGTGCCTATGAACAAGCAGCAGACGGAAATAAAGGAGTACCTTTCCCAGGCGTTCCGCATTGACCAGCGGATACAGAGCAAGATGGAGCAGGTGGCGTCACTGAATGACCTTGCCACACGGGCGACTGCGACCTATTCGGATATGCCCGGAAGTGAGACGAGGAACCTCCACCGTATGGAGGACGCCATCCTTTCCATCATTGAACTGGAAGCTGAAATCAATGGGGACATCTGCAAACTGGTGCAGACGAAAAAAGACATCGTCCATAACATCAAGGCTGTCCAGAATACGGAGTACCAGACTCTTCTGGAACTGCGGTATCTGTGTTTCAAATCCTGGGAGCAGATCGCCGTGGACATGGGTTATGAGCTTCGGTGGCTGTATCGTCTCCACCACAGGGCGTTGGACGCCGTTTCCGAAATAAGCCACTAAAAGCCACTGCAATACACCTTGTCCCTGTGATATAGTTAGAATCAGAAAAACAGGACAAGGAACGAGCCTTGCGGGAGCAATCCTGCAGGGCTTTCCTTTTGCCCGGAAAGCGAGGTGAGCCGATGCCAAGGAAACCAAAACGACCGTGTTCCTACCCCGGCTGTCCCAAGCTGACGGATGGCAGGTTCTGTGAGGAACATCAAAAAATAGAGAACCAACGATATGAGAAGTACGGCCGCGACCCGGCAGCCAAACGAAAATATGGACGTGCGTGGAAACGCATCCGTGACCGTTATATGAATGCACACCCGCTTTGTGAAAAGTGTTTTGAGGAAGGACGTTTTATTAAGGCGGAGCAGGTGCATCACATCAAGCCTCTGGCAGAGGGCGGAGATCACAGCGAGGAGAACCTGATGGCATTATGTTCTTCGTGCCACGCAAAGATCCATGCAGAGCGTGGTGATAGGTGGCATAAAAAAATCACGGATAGACCGTGATGCTTTTAGGCGGGTAAGCCAGTCGAAGAGAAGAGGAATAGCGGTCAACTTTGTGACTACAAGTATAACAAAAGATGTAATAGTTGCGATATCTGCTACCATAGGCAGCACCTCCTTCAGAAATAGTGACAATGGTCCCATGTGCTGCCACTACTCCTCCACAGGCATCTTCGCTTGTCAAGACTTACCACTGGGACAAGGCAAGTATATCATTATTGAATCTATAAATCAATGTAAAGCGAATCCAGGGGCGGTCAAAATCTCTACGGCTCTGCCCCGTGGGAACGGGCGCGGGGTCGCGCGTATGAAAAAAGCGTTTTCAAAAGGGTAATTAAGGGCAGCCGGCTGCGGCTGCTATATTTTTGCGGAAAAGGGGTGAGAAAATGCCGACAAAATCCAACAACACAGGCGGGCGCGGCGGTGCGAGACCTGGTGCGGGAAGAAAAAAGTCTGCGGTCAAGGAAAAAGCCGAGAATGGCAATCCGGGCGGACGCAGGCTGGAAGTGCTGGACATTCCCGAAGTTGAGGGTGTCGATATGCCAAAGCCCCATGAGTTTCTCTCTGCCGAGCAGCGTGACGGGAGTACGTTCCAGGCGGAGGAGATATACACGGAAACCTGGGAGTGGTTAAAGAAGGTGGGCTGCGCGGCAAAGGTGTCCCCCCAGCTTCTGGAGCGGTATGCCATGTGCAGCGCCCGGTGGATTCAGTGCGAGGAGATGACCAACCGCATGGGCTTCCTCTCTAAGCACCCGACCACCCAGAAGCCAATCCCGTCTCCGTTTATTAACATTGGCATCAACTATATGAACCAGGCGGTGCGGCTCTGGAACGAGATTTTCCAAATCGTGAAAGAAAACTGCAGCACCGATTACGGGGAGGTTTCTCCCCAGGACGATCTGATGGAGCGTCTGCTCCGCGCAAGGAAGGGGTGAAACCTGTGTTTGAAAAAGTAAATCCGTGCCACCCGGATAAGGTGGCGGACCGTATCGCCGGCGCTCTGGTGGATGCGGCGTATAGGAAAGAGGAAAATCCCAGGATCGCTGTGGAAGTCCTCATCGGCCACGGCGTCTGCCACATCATTGCGGAGAGTTCGGTACACATCCCGCCGGATGAAGTGGACGCTGTCGTGAAGCGTATCGCTGGGGATCTCTATACAGATTATGTGGAAGTGCCGCAGGACGGGAACCTCGCCGGTAACCAGGCGGAAGGAATCCGCTGCGGCGACAACGGCGTTTTCAAAGGGGTGCCGGTCGCGGAGGAGCAGAAAGCACTCTGTGAAATCGCGAAAAGTGTGTATCACACTTACCCTTCGGATGGGAAGTACATCATTGACGAGGCAAGGCTGATCCTTTGCCAGAGCAATGCGCCCACAGAGGAACTGCAAAAGCTGTATCCTACCGCCGAGGTCAATCCCCTGGGCGACTGGACAGGCGGCACGGATGTGGACTCCGGTGCGACCAATCGTAAGCTCGGCTCAGATATGGCCGATTCCGTGACGGGCGGCGGGCTTCATGGGAAAGACCTCTCCAAAGCGGATGTGTCTGTAAACATCTACACATGGCTGAAGGCGCAGGAAACCGGAAGAACGGTAGAATTGTGCTGCGCCATCGGGGACGATACAGTGGACGGTGTTCCCTATCGTGAGATCGTGGAAACCGCCCGGAAATACATCCAGGGGCGTGGCGGTTTTGAGAAATTTGCGGAATGGGGGCTGGTGCGATGAAGACTACAACGGAAATGCAGCTTGTGCCCATTGCCAAGCTGGTGCCCTATGTGAACAACGCCCGCACCCACTCCCCGGAGCAGATCACGAAACTCCGCTCATCCCTCCGGGAGTTCGGATTTATCAATCCCGTCATCATCGACCGGGATTTCAATGTGATCGCCGGCCACGGCAGAATCCTGGCGGCAAAGGAGGAAGGCATCACAGAAGTTCCTTGTGTATTTGCCGACCATCTCACCGAGGCGCAGAAGAAAGCTTATATCATTGCGGACAACCGCATGGCGATGGACGCCGGATGGGATGAGGAACTTCTGCGGGTGGAGATCGAGTCTCTGCAGGGCATGGACTTTGACCCGCTGCTTACCGGCTTTGATGAGAAGGAACTGGCCGACCTGTTTGCGGATGATTCTGGCAGCGAAGCCAGGGATGATGATTTCAATCTGACCGCTGCATTGGAAAAAGCCTCCTTTGTGGAGCGGGGCGATGTCTGGACAGTGGGCCGGCACCGCCTTGTGTGCGGGGACGCCACCTCCGCTGAGGATGTGGCCCTGCTCATGGCTGGCAGGAAGGCCAACCTTATTGTGACGGATCCGCCCTATGGCGTCTCTTTCAAAAGTTCCAGTGGCCTGACCATTCAGAACGACTCCATGAAAGACGAGGAGTTTTATAACTTCCTCCTCTCTGCTTTTAAGTGCATGGCGGAGCATCTGGAGAAAGGCGGTGTGGCCTATGTGTTCCATGCGGATACCGAGGGGCTGAACTTCCGGAAAGCGTTCATTGACGCCGGGTTCCATCTGGCGGGCGTGTGTATCTGGGTAAAGAACTCCCTGGTGCTGGGACGCTCTGACTACCAGTGGCAGCATGAGCCGGTACTGTATGGATTCCTGCAGAACGGGAAGCACCCCTGGTACTCCGACCGCAAGCAGACCACCATTTGGAACTACGATAAACCGAAGCGCAACGCCAACCACCCGACTTCCAAGCCCCTGGATCTGCTGGGGTACCCTATCGGGAACTCCACCCAGGAGAACGCTGTAGTGATCGACACTTTTGGCGGCAGCGGCTCCACCATGATGGTCTGCGAGCAGATGAACCGAGTGTGCTGCATGATGGAACTGGATGAGAAATATGCTTCGGTCATCCTCCGCAGGGCCGTGGAGAACGGCATCCCGCCAGAGGATATTTTTGTGGAGAGAAACGGAGAAAAGATGATGTACTCCGACCTTGTAAAAGAGGTGGAGGTACCAGATGAATAAATTGACCCTCGGCAGCCTGTTTGATGGCTCCGGCGGATTCCCATTGGGCGGCCTGCTCTGTGGCATTACCCCGGTGTGGGCTTCAGAGATCGAGCCGTTCCCTATCCGGGTGACCACAAAACGGCTGCCGTTTATGAAGCATTACGGCGATGTCTCCCGGATGGACGGTGGGAAAATTGAGCCGGTGGATGTCATCACCTTCGGCTCGTCCTGCCAGGACATGAGCATTGCCGGGAAAAGAGCCGGGCTTGACGGCTCACGGAGTAACCTCTTTTATGAGGCAATGCGGATTGTAAAAGAAATGAGGTGTGCAACCGATGGAAAATATCCAAGGTACATCGTCTGGGAGAATGTCCCCGGCGCGTTCAGTTCCAACAAGGGCGCGGACTTCCAGTCCGTCCTCGAAAAAATCTGCTCGGTCAAAGGATACGAAATTCATACTCCTCGACCTGAGAGATGGGCAAACGCCGGGGAAATCGTGGCGGACGATTTCAGTCTCGCATGGCGGGTATTTGATGCGCAGTACTGGGGAGTCCCCCAGCGCAGAAAACGTATCTACCTTGTCGCAGATTTTGCAGGTGGGAGTGCCGGAAAAATACTATTTGAGTCCGAAGGCGTGTCTGGGTATACTCCGCAGGGCTTCCGTTCGTGGCAAGGAACTGCCGGAACTTTTGAGGAAGGCGCTGGAGCGTCAGGCTGCGTCTGCCTGAACGACCAGGGCGGCAGCCGCATGAATGTGACGGAGGACGTTGCGGCAACGCTCCGAGCGGAAAACCACGGGCACCCGCCCTGCGTGATAGGTTCGGCGGGCTTCTGTACCGAGCATTCCGCACAGGCAAGAGGGATCGGATATGAGGAGGAAACCTCTCCCACTCTCCGTGCCGGGACGGTGCCGGCGACGGTTTATGAAAACCATAGCCAGGACACCAGATACACAGGACCTTTGGAGACGGCACCCACGGTCAACGCTACCTATGGCATGGGCGGCAACAACCATCCCTTTGTAGTGGAGACGCCTAAGACGCTGAAGATCCGCTCCGGCTGTGATGGCGGAGGTAAGGGCGCACTGCTCCAGGAGAATAAATCTGCCACGTTGGGATGCAGCAACGACCAGACGGTGTTCGTGCCGAAGGTTTATGGCATCTGTTCCAAGCAGAGCCACTCCATGCTGTCGGACAATCCCCACAGCGGTTTTTATGAAGCGGACACCTCCCGGTGCCTGGACAGGAGCGGCGGCAATCCCACCTGCAACCAGGGCGGTATGGCTGTGGTGGCCCTGCAGGGTTCCATGATTGGCCGGGCAGATAAGAACGGTCCCCAGGGCAGTGGTGTCAACGAGGATGTGTCCTTTACGCTGGATGCCGCCGACCGTCATGCGGTGGCTTACTGTATGACCACCGGCAATTATACCCAGACGCTGAAGGAACAGTCCCCGACCCTGATGGCAAGGGACTATAAGGACCCGCCTGTGGTAAACGAGACCGAGCCGGAGTACATTGTCCGCAGGCTGACGCCCACCGAGTGCGCAAGGCTGCAGGGCTTTCCGGACTGGTGGTGCGCTGGACTTGGAACAGACGAGCCGACTGAGGATGAGATGGAGTTCTGGACAGAGGTGTTTGAGACACACCGACTGGTTGTGGGAACTTCCTCCAGGCCAAAGAGCCGGAACCAGATCGTCAAGTGGCTGAAAGATCCCCACTCCGACAGCGCCGAATATAAAATGTGGGGCAACGGCGTGGCGCTCCCCAATGTTTACTTCGTGCTTTCCGGTATTGTGTACTATGCACAGTTACCGGAGGGATAATCCGGCGTTTCTTCTACGGCAAAATGTGCGGTATCTGCTTGCTATTTACGGCGTAAAGAGTGATGAATGTACTACCAAAACCGAAGGAGGGACGCACATGGAAATCAGATATAACGTGACAGGCGCAAAGCGCAAGGAACTGGTCAAGGCCATCGCCGATACCATTGGGGCAAGGGCAGAATACCAATATATGCCGACATGCAATTACAAGATCAGCTATTTTACAGTCACCAGGGATGGGACGCTCCTCTTTGATGAACGTGCCGGTAGTGGTGAAGTCGAGCAGGTGTTGGAGGCTGTCGCAGCGGCAGGCTTTGAATGTGAGCCACAGGATATGGGAGAAGCTCCTGCAGAGGGAGAAATGGAATCTTCTGAAAGAGATACGAAAGAGACTGCAGAGACTGTTAAGGCAGATCCCATCATGGAAGATATGGGAATTGCAGATACCGGGGACTCTCCGGACACTGCACAACAGAGTATGGCCTCTGGACTTACAGTCGAGATACCGCTGGATAAGGTGGACGTTGGAAATCTCACCAGACTGCTGGATGCCAAGGGAAACCTGATTAAAAAGGCACTTGGTGTGGATGCTCTGCCCATTGAGTTTCAGGATGACCGCGTGACATTCCCCTGGTTCGAGGAACTTCCGGATTCCGATGCGGTCCAGGCTTACACCCACTTCCTTTCCGCACTCTGCGAGATGAGCAAAAATGCCAAACGGGTGACGGTTACAGTAAAGGCTGTGGAGAATGAGAAGTATGCCTTCCGCTGCTTCCTGCTCCGGCTCGGATTTATCGGGGCAGAATATAAAACTGAAAGAAAAATCCTGTTAAAGAACCTGACTGGTTCTTCCGCTTTCAAAAGCGGCGCTAAGAAGGAGGTACCCGGCGATGAAATATCCAAGTAGGGAAACTGTGGAAGGTATCCGAAAGAAATATCCCGCAGGCACACGGGTGGAACTGGTTCGGATGGATGATGCCCAGGCCCCACCCATTGGTACGAAAGGTACCGTCAAAGGCGTGGACGATACCGGCTCCCTGCTTATGCGGTGGGATAACGGCAGCAGCTTAAATGTGGTTTACGGCGAGGATCTGGTCAGGAAGCTCAGCCGCCCGGAGGACGAGAGCCTGCCATAAGCTATACAAAAAACGTGCCTCTTCCGGTGCGGATATTTGTGTAGCTTATGCCTGCGGATTGACTTGCTATCTGTGTGCTTCAGAGTGATATATAGACTACCGAAAGGGAACAGCCCCACGGAAAACAAACCACGAGGAGGTACACACCATGACAGAAAGAACCGTAATGCAGATCAAAAGGATGAAGGAACAGACCATCGGAGTCGAGGTCGAGATGAACAGCATCACCCGCCGGAAAGCAGCGAAAACCGCCGCAGAATTTTTCGGGACCGGCAGATATGAGGATACCGCAGGCCGCAACGGCTACAGCACCTGGAGCGCCTGGGACGCAGACGGCAGGGAGTGGAAATTTCAGAAGGATGTTTCCATCGCAGGGCCGGATGAGCAGAAATGCGAACTGGTTACCCCGATCCTGACCTACGGCGACATTGAAACCCTGCAGGAGCTTTGTAGGCAGCTCCGGCACGCAGGTGCCAAGAGTGATGCCTCCAGAGGATGCGGCGTCCACATCCACATCGGGGCGCAGGGGCACACGCCGCAGACGCTCAGGAACCTCGCCAACATCATGGCAAGCCATGAGAGCCTGATCGCGGAAGCCTTAAAGCTCGACCACTACCGCATGAGCCGCTACTGCCGCACGGTAGACCCAAGATTCCTGGAAGCGGTCAATAAGCAGAAGCCAAAGACGATGGCTGGGCTTGCGGATATCTGGTACGGAAGCCACGGCGAGGACCACGGCAGGAGCCGCCACTACAACGGGAGCCGTTACCATATGCTGAACCTCCACGCTACCTTTACCAAAGCGACCATCGAGTTCCGGCTCTTCCAGTTCGATGAGCCGACCGAAAAGCACAGGGGCGGCATCCACGCAGGGCAGCTGAAAAGCTATATCCAGCTTTGCCTGGCCTTAAGCCAAATGGCAAAGACGGTGAAGACCGCCAGCCCCAAGCCCCAGCAGAACGAGAATCCTAAATACGCGATGCGTACCTGGCTCCTCCGCCTGGGATTCATCGGTGAGGAATTCGCCACAGCCAGGGATTTCCTTACCAGGAACCTTTCCGGCGACACCGCCTTCCGGCATGGCAGGAACGCCGCTTGAAGGCCATAGCCGCAGGCCCACCCCGACCGCATTGGCGGTCTTAAGGTGGTAGAAGAATCTTCGGAAAGGATGGTTTTGGTTATGGAGAAACGATACTACATTGCCTACGGAAGCAACTTAAATATCCGGCAGATGCTGAGAAGATGCCCCGGAGCCAGAGTCCTTGGGACGGCTTCCCTTACAGGCTGGGAGCTTCTTTTCAAGGGGAGCAGGACTGGTTCTTACCTTACGATTGAGGAAGGCGGAGACGGCATGGTCCCGGTGGTGGTCTGGGAGGTGACGGCGACCGATGAAGCCGCCCTCGACCGCTACGAGGGATTCCCCAATTTTTACTACAAGCGGGGCATCCGGCTCCAGTACAAGGGCATTCGCACGGGGAAGCGCAGAACGGTGACGGCATTTGCCTACATCATGCATGAGGACAGGCCGATAGGGATTCCGAGCAATCTCTACATGAGGATTTGCCTGGAAGGGTACGACACCTTCTGCTTTGATAAAAACGTCCTGGTTGACGCCTACGATAAATGCAGGGAGGTATGCGGATATGAAGGATAATGATGTGATCCGGATGGCGGTCTGCCCCCTGTGCGGCAGGGCCTACCACGGCGCTCCGGCGCTTTCCAGAGAGGACAACGAAACGCTTATCTGCCCGGACTGAGGAACAAGACAGGCACTCCAGTCCATCGGAGTGAAGCCGTCTGAGCAGGAGCAGATTCTTGAAACGATCCACCGGCATATGGGAAGACCGCCTGGTTGAAAACTAACAATTTTCCTGTATAATAAAGATGTCTTGATAGAGACAAATCGGAAATTGGCAGTGAGGTGAGGCAAGTTGCAATACAAAGAATACGGTAAACAGAATCGAGATGTGATTATTCTTCTGCATGGCGGCGGCTTGTCATGGTGGAATTACCGAGAAGTGTCCGAACGACTTCAAAATGATTTTCGGATAATTATCCCGATATTGGATGGTCACGCAGGAAGCGATGAAAATTTTACAACAATTGAAGACAATGCCGCTGAAATCATTTCTTTTATTGATAGGAACTTTGGAGGTTCGGTATTGCTGATTGGCGGGTTATCTCTCGGCGGTCAAATATTACTTGAAATGTTATCTCGGCGAAAAGACCTTTGCCGTTTTGCAATGGTCGAGAGCGCAGCGGTTATTCCATCCAAGCTAACTTATTCGTTGATTAAGCCGGCATTTGGAAGCTGTTATGAGTTGATTCGGCAAAAATGGTTTTCTAAACTGCAATTTCGTTCACTTCGAATGAAGCCGGAACTTTTCAATGACTATTATCAAGATACTTGCGGCATTACGAAGCAAAATATGATTGCGTTCTTACAAGAAAGTTCTATGTATTTCATGAAGAAGTCTCTTGGAGAGTGTGTGGCAGAAATCCATTTGTTTGTCGGGGAGCGGGAAAACAAACGTATCTTGCTTTCTGCAAGAAAGCTGCATGAAACCCTGGAAAAAAGCAGCTTAAATGTCCTTCCAGCTATGTATCATGGAGAGTTTTCCATCAACCATGCCGATCTCTATGTAAAAGAATTGTGTGCCATTGTTAAACAGCATTAACTTCCAGTTTATTGAATGAAAGCAAAAAAACTTTATCAGCATCGGTTAGAAATAGCCGGTGCTATTTTTATGCCATTTTGGAGGTGGTGTCCATGCGGAAGCTGAAAAAATACAAGCCCACCAGGTTTATGGCGAAGACCTCGCACTACGATAAGGACGCCGCCGACTATGCGGTCATGTTCATCGAGTCCCTCTGCCATACCAAGGGTACCTGGGCGGGAAAGCCCTTTGAACTGATCGACTGGCAGGAGCAGATTATCCGCGACCTGTTCGGCGTGTTAAAGCCCAACGGCTACCGGCAGTTCAATACGGCGTATATCGAGATCCCCAAGAAACAGGGAAAGTCGGAGCTTGCCGCCGCTGTGGCGCTTTTGCTCCTCTGCGGGGACGGTGAGGAACGGGCCGAGGTGTATGGGTGTGCCGCCGACCGTAACCAGGCGAAGATCGTGTTTGACGTGGCGGTGGATATGGTGCGGTTCTGCCCGGCGCTCTCCAAGCGGGTGAAGATCCTGGAGTCTCAGAAGAAAATCACCTATCTGCCCACTAACAGTTCCTACCAGGTGTTGTCGGCGGATGTGGCGAACAAGCACGGCTTCAATACCCACGGGGTGATCTTTGATGAGCTGCACACCCAGCCCAACCGGAAACTCTTTGACGTCATGCTCCAGGGTTCCGGGGATGCCCGGATGCAGCCGCTGTATTTTCTGATCACCACAGCGGGCAACGATACCAACTCCATCTGCTACGAGGTACACCAGAAAGCCATCGACATAGCGGAAGGCCGGAAGGTTGACCCCACTTTCTACTCTGTTATTTACGGAGCGGCAGAGGATGAGGATTGGACAGACCCCAAGGTGTGGAAAAAGGCCAATCCTTCCCTTGGCATCACGGTGGGCATTGATAAGGTGAAAGCCGCTTGTGAATCCGCCCAGCAGAATCCCGGCGAGGAGAACGCTTTCCGGCAGTTAAGGCTCAACCAGTGGGTGAAGCAGTCCGTCCGCTGGATGCCGCTGGACAAGTGGGACGCCTGCGCCTTCCCGGTTTCTGAGGACGATCTGGAGGGGCGCGTCTGCTACGGCGGTCTGGATCTTTCCTCCACTACGGACATCACGGCCTTTGTGCTGGTGTTCCCGCCGCTGGATGAGGAGGATAAATACTACATCCTGCCGTACTTCTGGATACCGGAAGAAACGCTGGATCTTCGTGTCCGGCGCGACCATGTCCCCTACGACCTGTGGGAGCGCCAGGGGACGCTGATGACTACAGAGGGAAATGTGGTTCATTACGGCTACATTGAGAAATTCATCGAGCAGTTGGGCGAACGGTTCAACATCCGCGAGATCGCCTTTGACCGCTGGGGTGCTGTGCAGATGGTGCAGAACCTGGAGGGCATGGGATTTACGGTGGTTCCCTTCGGGCAGGGATTTAAGGATATGTCCCCGCCCACCAAGGAACTGATGAAGCTGGTGCTGGAGGAAAAAATCGCCCACGGCGGCCACCCGGTGCTGCGGTGGATGATGGACAACATCTTCATCCGTACCGACCCGGCCGGCAACATCAAGGCGGACAAGGAAAAATCCACAGAGAAAATTGACGGCGCAATCGCCACCATCATGGGGCTTGACCGGGCGATCCGCTGCGGCAATGATACAGGCGCTTCGGTTTATGACAGCCGGGGCCTTTTGTTTATCTGAAAGGATGGTGATTCGATATGGGTATCTTTTCCGGGCTTTTCCGTTCCAGGGATAAGCCCCAGAACCGTACTGCAGGCAGCGCCTACAGCTTTTTCTTTGGAGGAAGTACTGCGGGCAAGCGGGTGAACGAGCGGTCTGCCATGCAGATGACCGCCGTGTACTCCTGTGTCCGCATCCTGGCAGAGGCGGTGGCTGGGCTTCCCCTGCACCTATACCGCTACAAGGAGGACGGCGGTAAGGAGAAAGCCAGCGACCATCCGCTGTATCTGCTTTTGCATGATGAGCCAAACCCGGAGATGAGTTCCTTCGTGTTCCGGGAAACGCTCATGACGCACCTGCTCCTGTGGGGCAACGCTTACGCCCAGATTATCCGAAACGGCAAGGGCGAGGTCATTGCCCTCTATCCGCTGATGCCGGACAGGATGACAGTGGATCGTGACAGCAATGGACAGCTTTATTACGAATACACCGTCAGCATGGATGACGCGCCTACGATGAAAGGCAGCCTTGTCCGGCTGCACCCTTCCGATGTGCTGCACATCCCAGGGCTTGGCTTTGACGGGCTGGTGGGCTACAGTCCCATCGCTATGGCCAAGAACGCCATCGGTATGGCGATTGCCTGTGAGGAATACGGGGCGAAGTTCTTTGCCAACGGCGCTGCTCCCGGCGGCGTCCTGGAGCATCCGGGTACCATCAAAGACCCGCAGAGGGTTCGGGAGAGCTGGCAGTCCACCTTTGGAGGCAGCGGCAACAGCAATAAGATCGCCGTGCTGGAGGAGGGCATGAAATACACGCCCATTGGCATCTCGCCGGAACAGGCGCAGTTTCTGGAAACCAGAAAATTTCAGATCAACGAGATCGCTCGGATTTTCCGGGTGCCGCCCCACATGGTGGGTGACCTGGAGAAGTCGAGCTTTTCTAATATTGAGCAGCAGTCTCTGGAGTTCGTGAAATACACGCTGGAGCCCTGGTTAGTGCGATGGGAGCAGTCCATTCAGAGGACACTGCTTTCCGCGGAGGAAAAGAAGAGTTATTTTGCCAAGTTCAACGTGGAAGGGCTGCTCCGGGGCGATTATGCCAGCAGAATGTCCGGCTACGCTACCGCAAGGCAGAACGGCTGGATGAGCGCCAACGACATCCGGGAACTGGAGAACATGGACCGCATCCCTGCCGAGGAAGGCGGCGACCTGTACCTGATCAACGGCAATATGCTCCCGCTGGGGAATGCGGGGGCTTTTGCAGATACACAAACGGGAAAGGAGGAAAACCCCGATGAAGAAGTTCTGGAAGTGGAAGAACCAGGCGGAGGCGGAGACAGCTCCGGCGGAACGGACGCTGTTCCTGAACGGCACCATCGCCGAGGAAAGCTGGTTTGACGATGACGTCACACCCCAGCTTTTCAAAGAGGAACTGATGGCCGGGGACGGCGATATTACCGTCTGGATCAACAGTCCCGGCGGGGACTGTGTGGCGGCGGCCCAGATCTATAACATGCTGATGGACTATCCGCACAATGTCACGGTCAAGATTGACGGCATCGCGGCATCCGCTGCAAGCGTGATCGCTATGGCTGGGACCCGTGTGCTGGTCAGCCCGGTGTCCATGATGATGATCCACAACCCCATGACCGTAGCGATGGGCGATACCGCCGAGATGCAGAAAGCCATCGAGATGCTTGCAAGTGTCAAGGATTCCATCATCAATGCCTATGAGATCAAGACCGGGCTGTCCCGCGCCAAGCTCTCCCATCTGATGGATGCGGAAACCTGGATGGACGCGAACAAGGCGGTGGAGCTTGGCTTTGCCGATGATGTCCTGGCACGGGCGGAGATTCCGGAGGACATGGAGCCGCCTGCGGTTTCCATGCTGTATTCCAAAGCAGCTGTGGTCAATTCCCTCATGGATAAGATTGCGGCGAAATGTACCACGAAACCGAAAAACAAACCGGCAGGCCGCAGCGTAGACAGCCTCTACGAGCGGCTTGATTTATTGAGATTTTAAGGAGGACATGACCATGACGATTTTAGAACTGAGAGAAAAAAGGGCAAAGGCGTGGGAAGCGGCGAAAGCATTCCTGGATTCCCACAGGACCGATAAGGGCGTGCTGTCCGCAGAGGATGATGCCGCCTACACCCGCATGGAGCAGGAGATCACCGACCTGGGCAAGGAGATCGCCCGCCTGGAACGCCAGGAGGCGCTGGAGGCGGAACTGAACCGCCCGTTGAATAAGCCCCTGACGGGCAAGCCCATGAACAGCAAGGAAGACACCAAGACCGGCCGTGCGGCGGATGAGTACCGCCAGAACTTCTGGAACATGATGCGCTCCAAAGCGCCCATGCCCACGGTGCTGAATGCGCTGCAGATCGGCACGGATTCCGAAGGCGGGTATCTGGTGCCGGATGAGTATGAGCGCACCCTGGTGGAGGCGTTGGAGGAAGAAAATGTATTCCGCCAGCTTGCCAAGGTGATCCAGACCTCCAGCGGCGACCGGAAGATCCCCGTGGTGGCGACCAAGGGTACTGCGTCCTGGATCGATGAGGAAGGTGCTTACACCGAGAGCGATGACTCCTTCGGCCAGGTGTCCATCGGGGCGTACAAGCTGGGGACGATGATCAAGGTTTCCGAGGAACTGTTGAACGACAGCGTCTTTGACTTGGAAAGCTACATCTCCCGCGAGTTTGCCCGCCGCATCGGCGCCAAGGAGGAGGAAGCCTTCTTTACCGGGGATGGTTCCGGCAAGCCACTGGGCATCCTGGCAGCCAGCGGCGGCGCGGAGACCGGAATCACGGCTGCGTCTGCTACTGCTATCACGGCTGATGAACTGATCGACCTGTTCTACTCCCTGAAGGCGCCTTACCGCAAGAAAGCGGTGTGGGTGCTGAACGATTCCACCATCAAGGCCATCCGCAAGCTGAAGGACAGCCAGGGTCAGTACCTGTGGCAGCCGTCCCTGGTGGCCGGTATGCCGGATACCCTGCTTGGCAGGCCGGTGAAGACCTCTGCCTATATGCCGGTGATCGCGGCTGGTGCAAAGACCATCGCTTTCGGCGATTTCTCTTATTACTGGATCGCGGACCGCCAGGGGCGTTCCTTTAAACGCCTGAACGAGCTGTATGCGGCAAACGGTCAGGTAGGATTCCTTGGTTCCCAGAGAGTGGACGGCAAGATGATCCTGCCGGAGGCTGTTAAGGTGTTGGTACAGAAAGCTGGTTCTACGGGCTAATGAGGATAACCGGGGCGGTGTGGGCAACTGTACCGCTCCTGTCTTTTTATGGAGGTGAGGCCGATGGTGACATTGGAAGAAATGAAGAATTATCTCCGGGTGGATTATGGGGATGACGATACCCTGATTGAAGGAATGATCCGCGCCGCTGTAAGGCAGTGCATGGATATCCTGCGCACGGACAGTGAGGATGACCTTGCCGCAGCACAGAACGGGAAGATCGCCGTGATGTTTACGGCGGCATATTTCTATGAACACCGGGAGGAAGCCGACCACCGCGCCTTAAACCTGACGCTTCGGGCACTCCTGTTCGGAAATCGGAAGGAGGAATTCTGATGGATATCGCTCTTTTGAACCGGAAGGTCACCGTACAGAAAAATACAGTCGTAGTGGATGACATTGGGAACCATATCAGCAAATGGGATGATTTCTATTCGTGTTATGCCAGCATCAGCGGGGAGTCCCCAAATGAGAGTACCTCTGCCGGTATGGTGGTGGACAACACCAAGGCGGACTTTTCTGTCCGGTGGTGCAAAGCTGTGTCGGAGGTTACTCCTGACGAATACCGAGTCGTGTATAACGGTGAGATATACAACATCCTTGGCATTGACCACCAGAATTTCAAAAAGAAATCCGTAAAGCTCAAATGCCAGAAAGCGAGGCGGTGAGTATGGGGAGAAATGTTCCGGTCGGCAGTCTGGCGGATGCAATCATGGACACTCTTGAGGAATATGCGGATCTTGCCGTCGAGGATGTGAAGCAGGCAGTCAAAGACGCCGGGGATGTGGTAAAGAACGACATCCGCTCCCATGCGCCAAAGGACACTGGGGACTACGCAAAAAGCTGGGCAGTGAAAAAGATGAAGGAAACCTCCAGCAGCCTGACGGTGGCAGTGCATTCCAGGAACCGCTACCAGCTGGCTCACCTTCTCGAATTCGGACACGCCAAGCGCGGCGGCGGGCGCGTATCTGCCCAGCCCCATATCGCTTCCGCAGAACAGAAAGGCGTCGAATACCTGGAAGAAGAAATCCGAAAGGTACTGGAGGGATGAGATGAAAACATTGTTATCGGTCTTGGACAGCATAGGCATCCCCTATGCCTATGACCACTTTGCGGAAGGGGAATCGCCGGAGCTGCCGTTCCTCTGCTATCTGCTTCCCGGAAGCAGCAACTTTTCCGCAGACGGGAAGGTGTACCACAGGGTCAGCGAGGTGCGTCTGGAACTGTACACGGACTGCAAAGACCTTGCTGCGGAGCAGAAGGTGGAGGATGTACTTGATGCGGCGGGGATTTTTTATAACAAGTCAGAGACATGGATCGGCAGCGAGAAGCTGTACGAGGTCCTGTACTCTTTTGATATGGAGGGAATGTAAATGCCGAATAAGAAGAATAAAGTAAAATTCAATATCTGCAACGTGCATTATGCACTAATCACGTTGAGCGAGGAAGGGGAGGTGACTTTCGGGACGCCTGTGGCAATGCCGGGCGCTGTATCCCTGTCCCTGGAACCCAACGGTGAGCCGTCCAATTTTTATGCGGATGGGTATGCCTACTATACGATCTCCAACAACATGGGCTATGAAGGCGACCTGGAACTTGCGATGGTGCCGGAGAGTTTCCGTACTGATGTGCTAAAGGAGTCCCTGGATGATAACAGCGTTCTGGTGGAGAATGCCAACGTGGAGACGGCGAATTTCGCACTGCTTTTTGAGTTTGACGGGGATGTGAAGAAGATCCGCCATGTACTTTATAACTGCTCGGCGGCAAGGCCGAACATCGAGTCCACTACCAATGAGGAGGAGATCGAGGTACAGACGGAAACGCTGGCCATCACGGCGGCTCCCCTGGCCAATGGCTATGTGAAGGCCCGCACCGGGGACAGCACCACGGATACGGTCTATACCGGCTGGTATACCTCGGTGTATATGCCGGCGGTGACGGACCCGGAGACGTCCGGAACCCAGCAGTCCAGCCTGCAGGATTTTGAGGAAGAAGAAACGGGAGGAGAAACCTTATGAGCATGAAGAAAAATATCACGATTGACGGGCGGGAGGTCGCTTTCAAGGCCTCCGCTGCCATCCCCAGGATCTACCGGATGAAATTCCACCGGGATATCTTCAAGGACCTGCGGGATCTGGAAAAGGGCATTGATAAGAACGACCCGGAAAATTCCAGCCTTGATCTGTTCTCTTTGGAGATGTTTGAGAACATCGCTTATGTGATGGCAAAGCACGCAGACCCTTCTATCCCGGACACGCCGGAAGAATGGCTGGACAGCTTTAACACCTTCTCCATCTACCAGGTGCTGCCTCAGATCATCGAGCTTTGGGGACTGAATACCCAGACGGATGTGCAGGCTAAAAAAAACTTCGCCCGACTGACCGGGAAATGACAACTCCCCTGTTCCTCCTGCGGTGCGTACAGCTGGGGCTGTCCATCCGTGACCTTGACCTTTTAAGCATTGGCCTGATCAACGATATGTATGTAGAAAGCCGGAACGATGAATATAAGTATGCGACAGTAGCTACACAAAGAGATTACGATTTATTTTAACCTGCCTGGAATACTCCGGGCTTTTTCTATGTCCATTTCAGGAGGTGAGTGACACATGGCAAGCCGGATCAAGGGGATTACAGTAGAAATCGGCGGCGATACCAGCGGGCTGGAAAAGTCGCTGTCTGACGTGAATAATTCCATAAAGAAGACCCAGAGCCAGCTTCGGGATGTGAACAATCTCCTAAAGCTGGACCCGTCAAACACAGTCCTCCTTGCCCAGAAGCAGGAACTTCTGCAGCAGGCCATCGGGGATACCGAGCGAAAGCTGCAGGCTTTGGAGCAGGCGCAGGAGGAAGTGGCGAAAGCCTTTGAGCGGGGTAACCTTGGAAAAGACCAGTACATGGCCTTCCAGCGCGAGGTGGAGGAAACCAGGGGGACGCTGGACCGCTACAAGGCGGATCTGTCCGGCCTGCAGTCAGAGCAGGAACGGCTTTCCTCTAATACGGAACGGCTGAATAAGCTGTTTACCGCTACAGGGTCCAACGTGGATGATTACGCGGATGTGCTGGGGAGCCGATTGGTAAATGCCATCAGACACGGCACGGCATCCTCAGACCAGCTAAAAACGGCTGTGGAGAAGATCGGGAAAGCGGTTACCGGCGGCAAGGCGGATATCAAACAGCTGACGGATGCCCTGGATACGGTGGATGACGGGCAGGCGATACGGAACCTGATCGAAGAGCTGAACGATGTTGGGGACGCTGCCCAGGATGCCGCAGGCGATATCGGGGAGATCGCAGGAGTCACAAAGGGAGCAGCCCTCATGGAAGCCGCCGACCAGCTGTCTGCCGTTGGGGATAAGATCCAGGATATCGGGGACAGGGCGGTGTCCGCTTATGCGGAGACAGAAAATGCAGTCACAAAGGTGAACGCTTACTTCGGGGAAACGAGCGCCGCAGCGGAAGCCAGCGCCGCAGTCGTCAAAGAAGTCTATGGGTCCGGTGTTGGCCAGAGCATGGATTCTGTGGCGGAAGCGGTCATTATGGTAAAGAAGAACCTTGGGGAGCTTTCCGATACCGACCTTACCCACCTGACACAGCAGGCGCTGACGCTGGATGAACTGTACGGAATTGACATGAACGAGACCCTGCGCGGCGTCAATGCCCTGATGAAGCAGTATGGCATGACGGCGCAGGAGGCGATGGATTACATCGTCACGGGTACGCAGAATGGCCTGGATAAGACCAACGAGCTGGGCGACAACCTGTCCGAGTATTCCGGCAAGTTCGCCCAGGCCGGCTACTCCGCATCCGAGTATTTCCAGCTCCTGCAGAACGGCCTGCAGGGCGGCGCGTACAACCTGGACAAAGTCAATGACGCCATCAACGAGGTGACCACCCGTCTGGCGGACGGGACCATTGGGGATTCCATTGACCTATATTCCCAGAAGACCCAGTCCCTGTTCCTGGCATGGCAGAATGGGGAAGCCACCCAGAAGCAGGTGATCGATTCCATTGTGGCGGATATCGCAAACTGTACCAACGAGCAGCAGGCCCTGAACATGGCAGCGGAAGCCTTCGGTACGATGGCCGAGGATGGGAACCTCAGGTTCATCACGTCCCTGACTTCTGTAGGCGAAACCTACGACAACGTGGCAGGTTCTGCGCAGAACCTGTTTAACCAGACAGGCACTCCCATGCAGGAGATGGAGGCTAACACCCGGAAACTCCAGCAGGCCCTGATCCCGCTGGGCGAGAAGATCGTGGAGCTTGCCAACGTGGTGCTGCCGCCCCTGGTGGCGGTCATTGAAACTGTGAGTGGGATCTTTGGCATGCTGCCGGAGCCGGTGCAGAACTTCGTGGTGATCCTCGGAGCGCTGCTTGTGGCTTTTACTGCCCTGACACCGGTTATCGCAGCGCTTTCCGTGGCATTTGGGGCGCTCAATATCTCTCTGCTCCCGGTAATCGGTATCATTGCCGGAGTGGCTGCGGCTATTGCCGCGATCATAGCTATTGTGAAAAACTGGGGCGCGATCACGGAATGGTTCGGCCAGCTTTGGGAGACGGTATCTGCAAAGCTGATGGAACTTTGGGATAAGGTGGTGGTGTTCTTTACGGAGACTATCCCTGCGGCGGCGCAGAAGTTTATCGACTTCTTCTCTGCTATCCCGCAGTGGTGGAGCAGCCTGTGGTCGCAGGTTTCCGCATTTTTCGTCAATATCTGGAACAATATCAAAAATACAGCCGCACAGGTCTGGAACGCCATCAGGCAGACAGCGGTCGATGCGGCAAATGCGCTGAAACAGGGCGTCCAGAACATCTTCTCTGCACTTTCCCAGTTCATTTCACAGATCTGGAACACACTGAAGCAGACAGCGTCCAATATCTGGAACGGTATCAAGACTACGGTGGTGAATATTGCCACAGGATTAAAGGATGCGGCGGTAAATGCCTTTAAAAATCTGGTTTCCGGCATCCGTTCCGCCCTTTCCGGGCTGGCATCGGTTGTCCAAAACGGCTTTTCCGGGGCAATCTCCTTTATCACCAGCCTGCCGGGGAAAGCCCTCCAGTGGGGCAAGGATTTCATCCAGGGGCTGATCAACGGCATCAAGAGCATGGTGCAGGCAGTGGTTGACACGGTATCCGGCATTGCCAGCAGGATCGCGTCCTTCCTCCACTTCTCTGCCCCGGATGAAGGCCCGCTCTCGGATTATGAGAAATGGATGCCGGACTTCATGAAGGGACTGGCTGGCGGCATAGAAAAGAGCCGCAGCCTGGTGGAGAAAGCCGTCCGGGATGTGGCTTCGGACATGATCATCACTCCAAAGACAGGTGTGTCCGGGTATGGGGAAACAGATGGTGCTTTTGCAGGAGGAAGCATGGCGGATATGATCTCTGGAATATCTTCTGCAGTATCGGAAGCCCTGTCTGGTTTTTCCAGCCCGCAGGGGAACATCGTGATCCCGGTGTACGTGGGTGGCACTTTACTGGATGAACTGGTGGTAACGGCGCAGGCGAGACAGAACCTGCGGTCAGGAGGGAGGTAAGCGATGGCATTTATACAGTATCTGACTTTTGACGGCACAGCCCTCCCCCTGCCGGATTCCTATGAGGTGCAGATGGATGACGTGGAGGCGGATTCCGGCGGGGAGACGGAGGCAGGGACGGTGCAGAGGGATGTGGTGCGCTCCGGTGTAGTGAGCATCCCGGTGTCCTTTTCCGTTTCTGCGAAATGGCTGAGAATTTTGACGGAATTTAAACAGCAGGAAAAGATCACTGTGGGGTATTTCGATACAGAGACGCTGGCAGTGAAGACAGCGGAGATGTATGTGGAAGGTTATAAGGCTTCTCTTGTGAAAGATACATCCCGGAAGGGGCTGTGGACGGTGAGTTTTACGCTGAAGGAGTTCTGAATGTATATTCTTTTTTGGAAGGAATTGTGGTATATTTGAGAGGAACAAATTGGAAGTTATGGAGGTGTTTCATCGTGAATGAAAGAGAAAAAATTATCCGTTTATGGTTTGATATGTGGTTACAAAAGAAAGACTTAGGTATTTCCAAGATTTTTACAGATAATTCCGTCTATATCGAAAGTTGGGGGCCGGAATATCACGGCTCTGCAAAAATCAAACTTTGGTTTGATGAATGGAATACCCGTGGCACCGTTCTTCAATGGGATATAAAACAGTTCTTTCACAAAGAAAATAAGACCATAGTCGAATGGTACTTCAAAAATCAAATGAAAAATGGAGCAATTGAAGCGTTTGATGGAGTTTCCCTTATTGAGTGGACAAGCAACAATAAAATTTTGTCCCTTAAAGAGTTCGGCTGTAATATCAATAACTATGACCCTTATGAACACGGAGATAAGCCTCAATTCAGAGATGAAAAAACAGGTTGGTTTTAACGTATTAGTCTGCAAATCCTAAGTTGTTGAGTTAGATGATTATGATATTTTACATTGCCAAGAGCATCAGTCAGAAATGATTGGTGCTTTTTTGATTCCTGGAAACGGAAGGAGGGGTGTCCGATGTACCCGGTGAGCGAGGCGTTCCTGCAGGCGGTGCAGGGGAACACCCGGAAGTATTACTGGACGGGGAAGATAACAACTGCAGCTGGAGCAGAGTATCCATTTACGCAGGAGGATATCGTGAAAGGCAGCGGCTATATCACAGCCCAGTGCTGCGGCAATTCGGAGATCGAACTGGGTGCGGTGTATGCGACAGAGATGGGGATCAGCCTGTTCCTGGATATCGACCGCTATACGCTTGAGGGTGCAAAGGTAGAACTGACCTATCACTTGCAGCTTGCAGACGGGACTTACGAAGCTGTCCCAATGGGGATCTTTGAAGTGAACGAGGCAAACCGGACAGCCCATGTGCTGGAACTGAAAGCTTACGACTATATGCTGCGTTTTGACCAGGATTTCAATGGTTTTGAGACCATCGGCACCGCTTACGGGATGATGGCGCTGTGCAGTACCGCCTGCGGGGTGGAGCTGGCACAGACACAGGCGGAGATTGAGGCGCTTCCGAATGGTTCAGAACTGCTCTCCATTTATCCGGAGAATGACATTGAGACCTATCGGGACGTGCTGTATTTTACGGCGCAGGTGTTGGGCGGCTTCTTCTGCATCAACCGGGAAGGGAAGCTGGAGTTTCGGCAGTACGGGGAGACTCCGGTGATAGCGATCCAGCAGAAGCACCGGTTTTCCAGCAGTTTCTCTGATTTTGTGACCCGGTATACGGCGGTCAGTTCTACCAACCTGCGGACGCAGACTTCCGAGTACTACGCCCTGGAAACAGACGACGGGCTGACCATGAACCTTGGGACTAATCCCCTTCTGCAGTTCGGTCTGGAAGAGACAAGGGCGGAACTTTGCCGCAATATCCTCACCGCTTTATCTACGGTTAATTATGTGCCCTTTGATTCCGATACCATTGGCAATCCCGCGCTGGATCTGGGGGATGTGCTGACCTTCTCCGGCGGGCAGGCGGACGCCAAGCAGATTACCTGCGTGACGTCCTTTACGGTCAAGCTCGGCGGCAGGCAGAGCCTGAAATGCGTGGGGAAGAATCCCAGGCTTTCCCAGGCAAAGTCCAAGAATGACAAGAACATCTCCGGGCTGTTAAATCAGATCGAGGCGGGGAAAATCGGGATCCATACCTTTACGAACGCCTCTGAGTATACCATCGGGGAAACAGATGTGCGGATCATCAGCATTGAGTTCGCTTCCAAAGAGGAAAACCACGCCCAGTTTTTCGGGCAGGTGGTGGTGGATGTGAAAGCGCAGGCGGTGGAGAAATCCGCCCAGGCCAGCGGCACCATCGTGATCCCGCTCCCTTCGCCCGGAAGCGGGGCGGTGGAAGGAAATGCTGGAACGGAGAACGGCCCGTCCGGGACGGAACCGGAAGCTGGGGATGCTGAGGATAGCGCTGCCGGGGGAGAGACCACGGATATTTCCGTGGATGTAAGCCTGCCGGTGACCTGGACGGAGGACGGGAAGGCGGTCTGCCATGTGACCTTTGAACTGAACAACGCGGAGATCCTGCTCCATCATCCGGTGGAGACCTGGCACAGCGGGAAGCACATCCTGTCTTTGTATTATCCCATTGAAAATATCGTGCCGAACATCACCAACACTTTCAACGTTTATCTGCGGATGGAGGACGGCTTCGGCAGTGTGGGGATCGGGGACTGCATCGCTTCCATCAGCGGCCAGGCAATGGCTGCCGCAGCGGCCTGGGATGGCAGGATTGACATTGAGGAAACGTCGGCACTATTTTCTGTCAGCGGCGGCCTTCAGGCAAGGGGCTTTACGGAGGCAATCGATGTGGGGACGATGGAACTGGTACAGAAAAGCTATGCGGATACTATGACGGGAAGGACTGGGATCGGCGCATTCTGCCGGCCGGTCACACTCACTTAAGCAACGGGAGGATTGCGATTATGGTTTTAAAAGGCGTTATGACGATTGAACTGACGGATGAGGCCACAGGGGATGTGGAAACCGTCACGGAAGAGAATATGATCACGGAAGCAGTAAACAATATCCTTGGCCTGAACCCAATGGGGATCTTTTATGCCGCCACCGGGGAATACGATGCGGCAGTTTTGTGGAACGAGAGCCTTCTGCCCATCTGTCCTAACATGATCGGCGGCATCCTGCTGTTCTCCAAGACCTTGGAAGAAGATGCGGGACATATCTATGAAATGTCCGACAACCTCCCGGTGGCATATGCGTCCAACGATGTGAATTCCACGGCAAACACCGCCAGAGGAAGTCTGAACCTGACGGAGAGCATGGCCATTGCTAATGGCTATAAGTTTGTCTGGGAGTTTACGCCCAGTCAGGGGAATGGAACCATTGCTGCAGTGGCGCTCACCAGCTCTTTCGGCGGACAGAATGCCTACGGGAGCCTTGTGGGGGACGCCAGCACCTTCCTGCAGTTAAAAGCTGCGGATATCGGGGCAATCCCGGATGCCAACAAGATGGTCCTTTTTGAAGCCGTGGAGATGGATTTTGAGAACAATCTGCTCTACTCCATCACTTACGAAAATGACAGTGTCCGGATTCGGAAGCTGCGGATTCCGGTCTTTTCCATCGGGCTAAACGAGCGGCTGGATGATTCCACCTATACCGTCCTGGAGGACGAAGTGCTGACACCGGAGACCTTTGAATTCCTCGGCAGCTATACGAAATATGGGGAGTTCATGGACGGGCAGGACGGGTACTGGTACGGCTTTTCCAATGAGGAAAACTCTTCGGGGGATGCCGTGATGCTCTGGATCAAAATCTCCAAGACAGACTATTCCTTTACCGAAGGCCAGTGGACACTGTCCAACGCGAAATTGATGGATGTGGGTACCCGCGACCTTGATACCTTTGCGGAACGGAGTGTGAAATGCTGTGTCCGGGACGGGTATCTGTATGTGCCGGCCTATGACAAGACGGGGATTTACAAAATCAATCTGGCCAACTCCACCGATGTGACACTGATTGAGTTTGGCTTTACATCCGAATGGACGCCTTTATGCGAAACCGGCTCCTGTGAACTGTATCTGACACTTATTGGGGATCTGATCATCGGCGGGGACTTCCAGATCACAGCGGAGGATACGGTGGTCCACACCCAGGGGAGCGCAAGGCTTAATAATGCCGCTACTCCCCTGTTCCAGTACAAGAACTTCCTGGTCGGCTGGGGCGGCAGCTATGGGAATGAGTATCGGACAGCCTATCTGCTGACCCCTTACTTGGCGTCCATCAATAACCTTCCGTCAGCGGTGGTAAAGACCGTGGACAAAACCATGAAGATCACCTACACGCTGACGGAGGAGTGAGTCCTGAAGTTAGCAGGTCATTTCGTTCGGGAGCGGTAGCTGTGGGGACTTTCCGCTACAAGGGAAAGTGCTTGGAGATCCCCGTTCAGGCTTTTTTGGAGTTTGCGGATGGATGCAGATTTGGCTGCAAGTTCCTTTTTAAGTTGTTCCCTCCGGCAGTCAGCCAGTTCTTCCCCCGTCATTTGTCGGATACGGATGGAACCTTCGTCATACTCTACTACGATGGTGCTGCCGATGGAAAAGCCAAGATCTTCAAGCCATCTGCCCTCCATCTGGATCTTCGGGACCTGGGTGTAGGAGCCGCCGGTGCAGCGGCTGGTGTATGCTACTTTGATGTTTTTCTGCTTCATGGGCGTACCTCCTTGTGCGGTTTACGGCGGCTTTTCCTGGAAAGCCAGCAGGCATCGTGGTTTCGGATCTGGCTGAGACAGCCGGAAAGCGTGGCTTCGTGGCCATGCTCGTGATAGGGTGTTCCCCTGCGATGGGTGTGGTAGATCAGACAGCTTCTGAAATGCGGGTACTCCTGCAGCAGGATGTGCCAACAGTGGCCGGTATTCCTTGACTGGAGCGTAAGGGTACATCCGCCGGATGCGATGACGGAAAAGTACCCGGCATCAATGTTTTTCAGTTCCTTCGCAGTAAACATTTTTGACCTCCTTCCTGCGGTTTTTGTGATTGTATCTATCACTCTGTCCGGCAGGAATAGCAACCTAATTTTGTGCCATAAACTGCACAAATCTTTACCCGCAGAATTGTGCGGGAAGGCACTGTATATAGAAACTTACAGACGGGCGCTCTTATAGGGCGTCCTTTTTCGTTCAGGAAAGAGAGGGATTTCGTTATGAAAGAATTCTGGAACACCATTCAATTCATCTTTACCGCTGTGGGCGGCTGGCTTGGGTACTTCCTTGGCGGCTGTGACGGCCTGCTTTATGCGCTCATCGCCTTTGTGGCGATCGACTACATCACGGGTGTGATGTGCGCCGTCATCGATAGGAAGTTATCCAGCGCGGTCGGCTTTAAAGGGATCTTCCGCAAGGTGCTGATTTTCCTGCTGGTCGGCATTGCCAATATCATCGATGTGCAGGTGGTCGGCACCGGGGCGGTCTTACGGACAGCAGTGATCTTTTTCTACATCTCCAATGAAGGCGTGAGCCTGCTGGAGAATGCAGGGCATCTGGGACTTCCCATTCCGGAAAGGGTCAAAACGGTATTAGAGCAGCTCCATGACAGGGCGGAAAAAATAGAAACGGAGGAGAAATAGATGAAGCTTGTACAGAGCATTTTAACGAAAAATCCCTGCTATACGGCAGGGAGGAAGATCACGGTCAAGGGGCTGATGCTCCATTCCGTGGGCTGCCCGCAGCCGAAAGCGTCTGTGTTTATTAATAGCTGGAATAGCCCGTCCTATGACAATGCCTGTGTGCATGGTTTTATTGACGGCAATGACGGGACGGTATACCAGACCCTTCCCTGGAACCACCGGGGTTGGCACTGCGGCTCCGGCAGCAAGGGCAGTGGCAACAACACCCACATCGGTGTGGAGATGTGCGAGCCTGCTTGTGTCAAGTACACAAGCGGGGCGAATTTTACCTGCTCCGATACTGCAACGGCAAAGGCTGTGGCGAAGCGTACCTATGAAGCGGCTGTGGAACTGTTTGCCATGCTGTGCAGGCAGTACAGCCTGAACCCGACCGCAGACGGCGTGATCATCAGCCACCGGGAAGGACACAGCTGGGGCATCGCTTCCAACCACGGCGACCCGGAGCATCTCTGGACACAGCTTGGTATGGGCTACACGATGGACGCCTTCCGTCAGGCGGTTAAAGAGGCGATGGACGGCGGTTCCTTTGCGGAAACCAGCGGCTATACCAAGATCATGGGAGGCGCCGTGGCTACGGCAGAGCAGATGAAAACCTACATCCAGGGGAAGAACCCGCAAGTTCCGCAGAGCGTTCTGGATATGATTCCACTCTATCTTTCCGAGGGACAGGCAGAGGGCGTGCGCGGCGACATCGCCTTCGCGCAGTCCTGCCTGGAAACCGGGAACTTTACCTTCTCCGGCTCTGCGGTCACACTGGACCAGAACAACTTCTGCGGGATGGGCGTGACGAGTAACGGGCTGAAGGGCAATTCCTTTGACACGTCGGAGCTCGGTATCCGGGCGCAGATCCAGCACCTGAAAGCGTATGCTTCCACCGATGCTTTGCAAAATGTTTGCATTGACCCGCGTTTTGAGTACGTCACCAGGGGCAGCGCGGAATATGTGGAGTGGCTCGGCCAGCAGGAAAACCCCCAGGGAAAAGGCTGGGCGGCCGGAGCCGGATATGGGGAGAAAATCCTGACTATCTTGAAGAATATCTGCGGTACGGCGGGCGGCGCTTCTGGGACTGCCGACATCTGGTACCGGGTTCGCAAGACCTGGGCGGACGCTAAGTCGCAGATCGGGGCTTTCCGTGTTCTGGAGAACGCAAAGAACTGCGCGGATGAGAATCCGGGATATTGTGTGTTCGATGTAAATGGTGTAAATATTTATACGCCGAAAGAGGTATCCTTTTCACCATATCTGGTACGGGTTTCCATTACAGATTTAAACATCCGCAAAGGGCCGGGGACGGACTATGCCAAGACGGGGAAGTTTACCGGTAAGGGCGTGTTTACCATTGTAGAGATGCAGACAGGCAAAGGCTCAGACACTGGATGGGGACGCTTGAAATCTGGAGCTGGATGGATTTCTCTTGATTATACTGAAAAAATTTCATAACCTTAAGAATGTTAAAATCCCGTGTATGGTTGGCTGAAGAAAGCTGATTATACACGGGATTTTTTTTATTTATCCGCTGGAAAGCGGAAAATTTGTCCTTTCAGAGTTAGAAGGGGAAAGCCCTTGCTGATTGGAGGGACAATGATGGAGAAACAGAAATCTATAATTGTTTTGCACCAGAAAAAAGAAAAGGTAAATGGAGAACCTGCGGATGGCTTAAGGAATATGGGAGATATCAGGAAAGGCAGTAAAGTGCGATGGGAAAGAAATACAGAGAGAGGTGAAGAAGCTGAGAAAAATATTCATCCTGTAACAGGGGCACTTTTTACACAGGAGATGTTGCAATCAGAATTTGACTATTACATGGCGCAAAAGCTGCTGAAAAAGCTGCGGGAGGCAGACCTGATTTCTGAGGGTGAATTAGACAAAATTACGGCGAAAAACCGCCAGACTTTCTCTCCCTGTCTGGCGCGGATTATGCCCTGAATGACTTGCTATTTGCAGGTGTCAGAGCGAATATGTCCGTACCGAAAGTCTAACTATTAAAAGTCAAGACCTAAAATGAATATTTTGTATGAATTGCAGAAATGCATTTCAAATAAATCA
>NZ_SPGT01000023.1:0-57540 GCF_005845155.1 Clostridium sp. BSD2780061688st1 H5
GTGATACTCTTTTTTCAACCTGTATAAAATTTTCAAAGTTCATTAATTTCTGCTTGACTTTTTATTTGCAGACTTTTTGCAGAAGTATGTGTTAGACTCAAAAGCAGGAAACAAGAAAGCAGGTACCTTTATGAAAATCTTATCACCAACTCAGCTTACCGAACTCTGTCACTCCATCAGCCTTCCCCCGGAGATCACAGACGCTGTCCTTTCTGTACAGTCCTCAAAGGAGTTTACAGACCTCCTCCCCCAGGCCCTTCCCCTTCTTGAGGAGCTTCTCACCCCCGCCACCTGGGACGACGCCCTGGGGCGGCTGAAAGCGCTGATCGGCGAGGACCCTCTTGGCATAAAAATTCTCACCTTTATGCTCATCTGCTGCGGGGAAACCTGGTGCTCCTATCAGTCCCTTGGCATTTCCGGCGATATATATATTGAAACTCTGAAATGCTTTACCCGCTTTATAAATGAACACCAGGAAAGCTACGGCACCTTCGGCTTTGACCGGGACTTCTGGACCATGCGACAGCTGGCCGCCCGGCTCTTCCGCCTGGGCACGCTGGAATTTGAACTGACAGAGGACGGAGAAGGGAAAGCAGTCCACGTCCACATCCCATCGGACGCGGATCTCACCCCGGAGGCCCGCCACAGCTCCTACGATATGGCGAGGGACTTTATCGCCCGCTTTTTCCCCGCATACGAGGGCGCTCCCTTCCTTTGCACCTCCTGGCTTCTTAGCCCTGCGCTGAGGGAATGTCTGCCAGAGGGATCCCGGATCCGCTCCTTCCAGGATGAATACGAGGTGACCGATATGTTTCCGGAGCCGGACTCCTTCCTCACCTGGGTCTACAAGCGCCCGGACATCCCTCTTCCTGATCTGCCCGAGGGCACCTCCCTTCAGAGAAATCTGAAAAAATATCTCCTGGCAGGGGGGAAAGGTTGGAGAGGGGAAGGGCAGGCTGCTCTGTAAACGCATCTGAACATTGTGGATTGTGGATAAATTCATATTTGGGTACATAATTTTGCATATTTTTGTAGTGTACACATCATTGGTTTTATGATATACTTTTATTGTAAGGTAAAGAAGGTATCTCTATTTTAAAGATACCTTCAAACCATCAGCGAAGAAAGCAGGTGAAACAGTGCCGATATCTGAAGAAAGAAAAGAATACTTGTACGATTATAAAAAGTCCAGACTTAAACGCATCCCCTTAGACGTTCAAAAAGAGAAGTATGAGGAGATTAAAGCAGCGGCCGATAAAACCGGGGAGTCTGTGAACGGTTTTATCAAAAAGGCCATTGATGAACGGATGAAGCGGGAACAATAATATTCTTTTTTACTATTTATTCTTTTTCCACGGGCTATTTTAGTGCTTCATGAAAACGAGATTGGCGAAACCTTTTGGGATGATGAAGAATAGCCCTCTCGCAACCGTCAACACTCTCACCATGAAAGGATGTGTTATTATGCCATTACTGCAACAGAACAAAGAGTATACCATTGAAGATGTCTATGCCCTGCCGGATGGCCAGCGGGCGGAGCTGATTGACGGCCAGATGTATATGATGGCGCCTCCCACACGAAAACATCAGCAGATACTTGGCGCCCTCTATCGTAAGGTTGCGGACTATATCGACAAAAAAGGAGGCTCCTGTGAGGTCGATATCGCCCCATTTGCCGTGTTTTTGAACGAAGACGACAAAAACTATGTCGAGCCGGATATAAGCGTTATATGCAGCTCTGACAAGCTCACAGACAAAGGCTGCACAGGTGCTCCGGACTGGATTATCGAAATTGTCTCTCCAGGCAGCAGGCGGATGGACTACTATACCAAGTTGTTCAAATACCGAACTGCCGGAGTTCGTGAATACTGGATTGTTGATCCAGAGAAAAACAGGATCATGGTTTATTCGTTTGAGTCCGACGATACCGCAGAATATACTTTCTCTGAAGCTGTCAAAGCCGGGATCTATGATGATCTAACCATTGATTTTAGCTCAATAGATATCTAAGTAGCAAACTGCTGCCCATGCCATCACTGGCGGGGCAGCTTTTCTTTCTTGTTGGCACTTTTTTGGTACTTTCTTGTTGGCACTTTTTTGGTACTTCTCTTGATTTCCTGCTGCCGTCATGCTATACTATCCCACGTTGCAGACCCGCATAAAACCAAGGTCTTTCAAGGTCTGCCGGCGGTCACCGCCGTAAAATGTGCCGAGTGTTCGAGACCTTCCACTCGTAAAACAAAACTAAAGGAGAGAACTGAATATGAAGAACAAGAATGTAGCATTTATGACTCAGGCAGCCATGATCGCTGCCATCTACGTGGTGCTGACCTACATTTTCGCACCGATTTCCTTCGGGGAGATACAGGTGCGGATCGCGGAGGCGCTGACCATCCTGCCCCTCTTTACACCGGCGGCCATCCCGGGACTTTTCATCGGATGCCTGCTCGGAAATGTGGTGGGAGGAGCGCTTCTTCCGGACATTATCTTCGGAAGCCTGGCCACACTGATCGGAGCCGTGTTCACCTGGCTGCTGCGCAGCCGCAGACCGGTCATCGGCACACTGCCTCCCATCATTTCCAATGTAGTCATCGTCCCCCTGGTGCTCCGGATCGCCTATGGCGTGAACCTGCCGCTGCCCTTCCTGATGCTGACAGTTGGCGTTGGCGAGGTGATTTCCTGTACGATCCTGGGACTGATCGTCTACTATGCGCTGAACCGCTACCGGAACACACTGTTTCCCAGAGCCGCTGCCATGTAGGCTGAAGCGTTGCCGGTTCCTGCTCAGAATGCTCAAAAGATAGAAGAATACAAACGAGGCGCAGGCCGTTCTGTGATCCACACAGATGGCCTGCGCCTCGTTTATCTCTTCTTTTTTCTTATTCCAGCGCACTGATAAATGTGCGCCCGCTCCCCGCCAGGAGGCTGTCCATCTGCTCGTAGGAGATGGCTGTCCTGTTTCCCGTGGCCGTCTCTATGTAGGTCACATAGGACTGGTCGTAGCCGATGAGGATGACGGAGCTACCGTCCCCCCCGACGCCCACCACAGGCATATTGTTATTGACAATGTACAGCATCTCCTCCGTGGTGCATCCGGTCAGGTCCAGGGTCTGTCCGCCCAGCACCTCCTGTACGGCGTCCACAGCGGAGGCGCCCCCGGCCAGTCTCTCCCGAAGAGCATTCACCGCGTCATCCCTGTCTGTGATAAGGTACTCCAGATACCTGTTTCCTCTCTCCCACACATATTTCTGATCTCCGGACACCACCACGCCGCTGACCTCGTCCGCTTTCACGATGGCGTCCCCGGCCCTGTCATAGCTGCCCTGGAAACGGCCTGTCCCGTACACATAGTACACATCCCCCTCACCGGTCTCCTCAAAGGCCACCTGAGCCGGCTGCTCGTAGAGCACCTGCTTGGGCCTCAGCACCTTGGGATTTCTGTCGGGGATGCCGTCCGCAAAGGTGAGCCTCATCTGGGTCTCCTTCAGGTCTGTCACATAGGACTCAAGTGAGATATTGCTCTCCTTTTTCTCCGCATTGCTGGTGATCTGGCTGGCCGCGATCTGTGTGTAGGAGTCCCCGCTCTTCACCACCCGATCCAGGTTGATCATGCCGCCGGACACCTCCACGCTCAGCACATAGTCGCTGTCCGACTGGTAAGTCCTCTGCACCTTCTTGGCGCTGCTGCGTATCTCCACTTTATACATGGGGTACACCTCCTCGCCGGAGACCGTGCGCCCCGCGTCAGACTGTCTGGACATGCCGCACACAAAGTCTGTGTTCACAAATCCCAGAGGCCGGATGGAGGCGTCCTGATCAGCCTGCACCGTGTAGCTCTTCCCGGTCTCCAAATCCATGACCGTGACCTCCGAAGCCTCGTACAGGGTGCCGCTTGTCTGATAGGCTGCCAGCTGCCCGTCGTCGGAGGTGACATACTGTCCCTCCTCCAGCCCCTCCGCAAGGACTGTCTGCTCCTCGTTTTCCATATTGATCTCATAGAGCGTGCCTCCCGCCAGCACGTAGAGCATCTCCCGGTCCACGCTGTAGTAGACCAGCTTTCCCAGTTCCTCCGACGCCACGGCGGCGGACTTGCTGCTGGGAATAAAGGCCTTCTCATCGATGTTGTTCTGCTCTGCCTGATAATAGTAGATGGCCGCTCCCACCTCTCCCTCATGGGAGCCTCTGTTCATGTAGCCGCAGACCGCAAAGGTGACATTTCCGTCCCCATCCATGCGCAGCAGGCGGATCTCATGCTCATCTGTGAGATTTCGGATATCCTTGCTCTCCGAGTCCATAAAGCTGAAGAGAAGGGACATCTCGTCCGCCTCCTGATTGTAGTACCAGAGCTCTCCTCCCTGGACAAAGGCCACCCGGTTTCCCTCCTCGCTGACAAGATAGGGCACGTCGGGATCTGTAATCCCCAGAAGAATCCCCTTCTCGCTCAGCACCGTCTGGGTGGGGTCAAAGATCTGCTCCATAGTCCGGTCATAGTCCAGAAGATACATGGTTCCGGAGGCATTTCTCACCCGGAAAAATTCTTTTACTGTGTAGAGATCCCGCTCATTTTCCTCCCCTGCGCACTGCACCTGGTACTCCAGGATGACCGAGGTGTATGTAGAGTTCGACTCAGTGATCTTCCACCTCTCAGTCCCTGTCACCTGCGGCTGCAGGCTTCCCCAGGACACGTGGTCGTAGTCTGAGTGGATGGTCACGTGGTAAAAGTTCGTCCCCTCCTCGCCGGTCGGCTCAAGGGCTGCTCCCACACCCACATTCTCCACCTTTCCCATGGCATTTACATGGTAGTCGGAAATATATTTCAGACACTCCGGAAGGGAGAACTCTGCCCCGTCCGCTATTCTCGTATAGTAGTAAACCTCCTGATCGTCCACATGGAGAGTCAGAAGAAGGAGCCGCTCCTCCGTCAGAAGGCCCCCGTCAAAGGTAAGGCTCACCGTCTCCTGGGGCTCATCCACACTCTCCCGGGACAGCTGACTGGAGCCGTCCAGAGTGTATACTTCGTAGTCCAAAGACCGGATACGGGCATCGTAGGTCTGGATATGCATTTCCAGTGTCTGGTCGATTACCGGAGTGATGCTGTCCCGCATGGTGGTCACATCCATCTCCTGGGTGTAACCGGTCAGATAGTTCACCTCATATCCCTGACAGGCAAAGGACACAGAGGGCAAAGTGGCGCTCCCCAGGTCTGCTGTCATATTGTTGTTTCCTCTGTTGGTCACGTAGCTGAACACGATGACCGCCACGACAAAGACGGCGGCCAGTATGCCCGCGTGTATCAGGCGTCTCTTCATCTGTCTGCTCCTTGCTCTTTTTCTGACTTCGTATCTAACAGCCTTCCAAGCGTGGGACGCACGTGCAGCGCCTCCTCGCACATCTGCAGCTTCTCTTCATTGCTTCCCTTCCTTCCGGTCTTCACAGCCCGGATCAGTATGTTTTTCGGCGTGTGCTCCATGTCGATAAATTCCAGGATCTGAGTCTCATAGCCCTCTCTCTCCAGGTACTGGGCCCGCAGGGCATCCGTCACCAGAGCGGCCATCCTCTCTTTGATCAGGCCGTACTTAAGCACCGGCTCCAGGACATCGCTCTTAATCTGGCGGTTCAGCTCATGCTGACAGCAGGGCACGGACAGGATCACCTTCGCGTCCCAGCCGATGGCCTTGGCCAGGGCAAAGTCCGTGGCCGTGTCGCAGGCGTGTAGAGTGACCACCATGTCCACCCGGTCCACGCCGGTGTAGTCTGCAATATCTCCCTCCAGGAACCGCAGTTTCTCATAGCCGTACTTCCCGCTCAGCTCATTACATCGGCGGATCACGTCCCTCTTCAGGTCCAGGCCGATGATCCGTATGTCGTATCCCTTCAGCTCGTGAAGGTAGTAGTATATGGCAAATGTGAGGTAAGATTTCCCGCAGCCAAAATCGAGGATCGTCAGCTCCCTGCCGTCTTCGGCCCGGTCCTTAAGCCGGGGCAGGATATCTTCAATGAACTCCAGGAAACGGTTGATCTGGCGAAACTTGTCGAATTTCGCGTGAACCACCTTCCCTTCCCCGGTCATGACACCCAGATCCACCAGAAAGGGAACAGGCACCCCCTCCTCGAGGATGTATCTCTTCTGTCTGTTGTGAGACAGGTCAGCCTTCTTCGCCGGCTCCTTTCTGGCCTTCTTCTTTACGGTGACCTTTCCCTTTTTGCTCACCAGCGCCGTGACGGACGCCTGCCGCGTCTCCATCTGGAGTTGCTTCATCTCTTCCATATATAGGAGAAGCGCCGCGCAGGCTTCATCGGCGGGCAGGTTCCGGTGAAACGCCTGGTTCCCCTTAAACTCCTCCAACTGAAAGAAAAGTGTGCCCTTCTTCAGCAGGGGGCGCACCTTCACTTTGACCGCGCCGCCCTTTGTCCTTGGACTGCTGAGGGTGGCGGAGATAAAATCTGTATTTAAATTTTCTTCAAATAGTACTCTTAAATTTTCCATAGCCATATTATAGCGCAAGATGGGAAATGAGTAAATGGGGACCGGTTTTTTTCAGAAAATACCAGTCCCCATTGATCTCTCACTATGCTGCTTTTACTGCTCCGGCGCTGCCCCCTGGCCCTCCGGGGCCCCATCCTTTGTCACCCTTGGGAAGGTGATAGTCACCTTGAAGAGGTCTCCGTCCAGATACAGTGTAAATGTGCCTCCCTGCATCTCGGTCAGGGATTTGGCGATGGAAAGTCCCAGCCCGCTTCCTTCGGTGCTCCGGGACACGTCGCCCCGGATAAAGCGCTCGGTCAGCTCATCCGCGTCAATGTTCAGGGGCTGCTCAGACACATTTTTCAGATTAAAGGTCACAGTCTTCGCATCCACTGTCAGGTCCGCGTAGATCCTGGTTCCCTCCATGGCGTATTTGGCGGCGTTGTTGTAAATATTCTCCAGCACTCTCCACATGCGACGTCCGTCCACGTGGATGATAGCCTCCTCCTCCGGAAGAGTCAGCACCTCCTTCAGACCCCTGGCGCCGAATTTCTCCTCGAACTCCCCGCTGGTCTGTTGGATCATCTCCACCAGGTTGATGTTCATGTACTCCAGAGAGATATTTCCGGAGCTCACCTTGGACGCCTCCACCACGTCCTCTGTCAGGGTCTTCAGTCTCTGTGCCTTGGCCTCCAGCACATCCAGATAGCCCCGTATCTTCGGATCTGTGAAATTCTCCCTCTTCAGAAGGTCCACGTAGTTGATGATGGAGGTGAGAGGCGTCTTGATGTCATGGGATACATTGGTGATCAGGTCTGTCTTCAGCCTCTCATTTTTCATGCTGGCCTCCACAGCCGCGTCAAGCCCCTCGCCAATGGTATTGATCTTCCCGGCAATGTCTCTCTGTCCGCCTTTGAGATCGTCCAGGGGAATCTTGTAGTCCACCTCGCCGGCCGCGATCTTCTCGATCCCGGCTCCCAGCCTGTTTCTTCCGATGGCCTGCTGGATCATGTAGACCGCCACCAGCACATCCACCGCGAACATGAGGAGCGCAAAGAGGAATACGCTTCCTCCGGACTCCAGCACCAGGAAGTGTAGAAAGAGCACTGCCAGCAGCGCCACCACGATCCGCCACACCTCGTTCATATGCCGGATCACCTTCCGCACAAAGCCGCACAGCCATCTGAGGATACTGTTCTTCCAGAGGGTGCCCGCCTTGATCCTGCGCACCAGGCTCAGGTAGCCGATCATAAACACAGCGCAGCTGAGCACCGCGATCAGGGATACCACCACCACATCCGGCACGTTGATATCAAATGCGGTCTCTGTGTAATAGTAGGACGCGTCTCCCTGGTAGACAACTCCCACAAAAGGTCCATAGACATTGGTGACCAGGTATACCAGGCAGACCCAGGCTATGACAGTCACCGCTGCCGCCAGCTCGGTCTTGATCCGGTCAAAGAAATTCAGGTGAAGCTCTTCGTCCCTGTTTGTGCGGCCGGCCACAATAGTGAGCCACACAAGGATGCCCAGAATTCCCACCACCGAGAGGACGCCCATGGCGATCACACCCTGGATGGCCGGCGCGTATTTCTCATACCGCTGGTTCTGTACATAGTAGCTGTCCTGCACCGGGTAGTCAGTGTTGATGCCCACTGCATACACGAAATGATCTCCTGCGGGACCCATGTTCTCCACGGTGTGTCTCCAGCTGTTTCCCTCCACGCCGCTCATATTGCTGTCAAAGTCGGCCAGGGCCGGGCGAACTACCGTGTAGCTTCCCTCTTCCTTCAGCTTCTGGATATTGTCCTCCAGGCTGTCATAGTCCGCAAACGCCGCTCTGTTTGTGCTCACTGTCCCGGAGGCGGTGTCCGCATATATATAGGTAAGATTTGTGTTTCCCTCCTCCCAGGCATCGCCTGCCGCCTCGTAATTGTCCATTTTCTGTGACACCAGGTCGATAGCCGAGTAGATTTCCGAGTAGGCCTCGTAGAGCTTTCCGTTCCAACGCTCGTCACTGTTCACTATATCCAGAATGGACTGGACTCCGTCCGGGCTGGGCCCCTCCTGGATCCAGAAGCCGTCATAGTTCCAGATGGTGCGGTAGATGACCTGATTGTTCTGGTCTACCACCGTTCCCAGGCCGTCCCCCTCGTACAGGGTGCCGTCCCGCAGGTAGTTCATGACATCCTCGGATGTGACTCCTGTGTCCGGGTCTGTCATAAAAGACAGCTCCCCGGAGTCGATCAGGCTCTTCAGCTCCTCATAATAGTAGTACTCGTACGTGCCGTCCGGCCTCTGGCATACCACGATGGAGTTCTCCCCGCTGTTGTAGGACATGTTGTCGCCGGAGGAGAGGTCCCCGCTGTTCAGCTTATCTCTCCAGTCCACCAGGTCGTGGATCGTGTACGCCAGGCCGCTTTCATTCTCACCTGAAATATTTCCCGTGTCGTAGAGGGTCTGGATGTCCACCAGCTTGTTTTCATCCAGCTTCCCGTCTGTCTCCAGATCCCCCTTGTCCGCCAGAGCGTTCAGTATGCTCTGGGAGTCATAATAGGCCTGCTGCCCAAAGCCCTCTGACCGGGCGTAGCTGGCCTCCGATTTCCCTGAAAAAATATCCTGGGCCATGCCCGGGTAGGCCGCCAGCCACACAAGGCTTATGACCGCCAGGACCACAAGCACATGCTGAACCAGAAGCAGGACTCCCTTTATGGGAGCCGATTTATACCATTTATTCATACGTTCTCCCTCCTAAAGCTTCTCCACCTTATAGCCCACGCCCCAGACCACCTTCAGGTATCTGGGATCCTTCGGGTTGATCTCGATCTTCTCGCGGATGTGACGGATGTGCACCGCCACTGTGTTGTCCGCTCCGATGGCATCCTCGTTCCAGATGTTTTCATAGATCTGTTCGATAGAAAAAACCTTGCCCTGATTTTTCACGAGAAGCAGCAGGATATTGTACTCAATGGGTGTCAGCTTCACCGGCTCCCCGTCCACGGTCACCTCCTTGAGATCATCGTTGATGGACAGCCCCCCTGTCGTGTACACTGCCGCGTCTGTCTCTTTTGCCGTGCTCCCAAGCTGGGTGTATCTGCGCAGCTGGGATTTCACCCTGGCCACCAGCTCCAGCGGATTAAACGGCTTTGTCACATAGTCGTCCGCCCCCACATTGAGTCCGAGGATCTTATCCGCGTCCTCGGACTTTGCAGAGAGGATGATAATGGGAATATTGTTCTCTTCCCGGATCTTCAGCGTCGCCCGGATCCCGTCCAGACGGGGCATCATGACATCGATCACAAGAAGGTCCACATCGTTGGCCTTCAGCACCTTCAGCGCCTCCTGCCCGTCGTAGGCCTTCAGCACCTCATAGCCCTCCTGTGTCAGATATATGTCAATTGCCTCCACGATCTCTTTATCGTCGTCGCATACTAATATTTTTGCCATCTTCTATCACCTCCCTTACATATTACAAGAATAGCAGGGATTTTTTAAGAGGCAGTTGGGGAAATTCTTAAGAAATTATGAAATCATTTCAGATGGTTCAGCCCTCTCCTTCGGATCACCTCCGCCAGGTCGTAGAAGGCCAGGTTGAGATCCACGTCCCCGGCGATCCCACGGACGCTCCCGCTCTCCGTGTACTGCCACATGGCAATACCGTCAATGCCCGGCTCGCGGGCGTACCTGGCGAACCAGAGGGCGTACTTTTCCCGGAGTCTTTCATCGAACATCCGCTCCAGAAAGTCCAGATTACTGTAGTACATGGCAAAATACCCCCTGTCCTCCACCTCCCCGCAAAACTCCTCTACGATCCGGGTGGCCAGCTCCTTTGTCACTGTGACGCCTTTTGTCTGGGCGTACCGGACTGAATCCTGCTCAAAATCGATGCACACCGGGTATTCCACCCTGTAATCCTCTATGGTCTCCAGGCACTGGCGCGCCTCCTGACGCGCCATATCAGGCGTATAGGCGTAGGAAAACCAGTAAACGCCGAAAGGGATGCCCTCCGCGCAGCACCCCTCCGCGTTCCTGCGAAACTGGACATCAATGCTCCCGCTGCCAAATCCTGCCCGGAGCATAGCGAACTCCACGCCCGCCCGCTTTACCTCCGCCCAGTCAATATTCCCCTGAAATCTGCTCACGTCTATTCCAAAAATACTCACAGAGCCACCGCCTTTTTTTCTGTTCATGATCAGTATATGTCATTCCCGTCAAAAGGTTCACAAATACGTCTTGTTTTATCGTAGAATGTCGAATAATGTCGTTTATAATTAGAAGCGGGCTGCTTTCCGATAATATAGCATGTGGAGTTCTGCCAGGCAGGAAGGGAGTTATAGTTATCGCTGAAATGAAAGATATTCAATACCTTGTGCGTTCTCTTGGAATTGGTGCTACCTATAGGGGATATAGATATTTGATCGTTGCGGTTTCACTTTGCCTTGAAGACGAAGACTACCTGCTCGGCATCAGCAAGCTACTATATCCTAAAATCGCAGAGATCTGCCACACAAGCGCCGGAAGTGTGGAGCGTGACCTGCGCACTGTCATCACCGTATGCTGGGAAAGAGGAAACAAAAATCTTTTGCAGGCCATTTCTCCCTGCCCTCTTTTCAGCAAACCTACGACTGGTGAATTCGTCGATATTCTTACAGGGCATTTAAAATAACCGAAGCAAAATGGGCCCTCCTCCCTTCCTGCTTTTCTTTCCCATCACATCAGATGTATACTGCCCCATATGCGCGCCGGCATATGCACGCTGTCATATGTGCGCTTCCAGCCACAGAGCACCACTCTACCGGGATACTGTCCTGTCCATACCGCACGGAAATGTCTCATCCGCACAGCCACAATCCTCACGCACACTCCTGTAGAGCCTGTATCCTCCTGAAAGGTTATAGCAGTCAAATCCCTTCTGGGACAGAATACAGCACGCAATATAGCTGCGCAGACCGCTCTGGCATGCGGCGTAAACCGGCTTTCCCTGCTCCAGCTCGCCTATCCGCTCACGCAGCTCATCCAGAGGAATATTGCAAAAGCCGTCTATATGTCCGGCCCCGTACTCCTGCTCTGTGCGCACATCCAGCAGAGTCACACTCCCGTCCCTCGGCAGCGTGTCTGCCTCGTGCCAGTGAAACTGCTTCAGCCTTCCGTCTGCTATATTCTCGATGATAAAGCCGGCCATATTGACCGGGCTCTTGGCCGAAGAGTAGGGTGGCGCGTAGGCCAGATCCAGATCCTTGAGCCGGGTAGCTGTCATCCCCGCGCTTATGGCCGTGGCCAGCACGTCGATCTGTTTGTCTACCCCCTCATATCCCACGATCTGGGCTCCCAGCAGACGGCAGGTCTCCTTTTCATAGATTACTTTCATGATCATCGTCCTGGCGCCGGGATAGTAGCCCGCATGGCTGGCCGGGGAGAGGTAGACCTTGTCAGCTCTGATGCCCGCTCTCTCTGCCGCCTGCTCATTAATCCCAGTGACAGCCGCCGTCATATCAAACACTTTGATGATGGAGGATCCCTGGGAGCCTCTGTAACGGCTGTCGCCGCCGCAGATGTTGTCCGCCGCAATGCGCCCCTGTCTGTTGGCCGGGCCTGCCAGGGAGAGGAGCACATCCTCTCCGGAAACAGACTGTATGACCTGCACCGCATCCCCCACAGCGTAGATGTCCGGCACAGATGTCTCCATCCGGTCGTTTACGACAATGCTGTCCTTCAGGCCCAGCCTCAATCCGGCCTCCTTTGCCAGATGAGTGTCAGGCGAGACTCCCAGTGCAAAAACAGTCATGTCTGCCGCCAGAGCCTTGCCGTCCTTCAGGAGAACCCGAAGGCTGCCGCCATTTTCCTCCACTCCCTCCACTGCGTGTCCCAGCAGCAGCTTTACACCGTTCTTTCTCATCCTGGCATGGATAAAGGAGGCCATATCCGGGTCAAAGGGCTTCATAAGCTGCCCGGGGCGCTGGACAATGGTGACATCCATCCCCAGCTCCCGGAGATTTTCTGCCAGCTCCAGACTGATGAACCCGCCGCCGGCCAGAACCGCTGACCTGGGATGATTTTTCTCTATGAATGTCCGGATCCGCAGCGTATCCTCCACAGTGCGCAGGGTAAACAGCCCCGGCACTCCCGCGTCCACCGATCGGGGCAGAATGGGCTTTGCCCCAGGTGAAAGGAGAAGTCTGTCGTAGCTCTCCTCAAAGCTTTCCCCGCTGTCCAGGCTGCGGACAGTCACAGTCCTGCGCTCCGGATGAATAGCCGTCACTTCATGGCGCACACGCATGTCAATGCGGAAGCGGCTCCAGAAGCTCTCCGGAGTCTGTAACGTCAGCTCCGATGCCTCCCCGATCACGCCGCCGATATAATAGGGCAGGCCGCAGTTCGCATAGGAGACATATCCGGATCTCTCGAATACGATCACCTCCGCCTCCTCGTCCAGTCTGCGGATCCTGGCCGCCGCCGTGGCTCCTCCTGCCACTCCCCCTACGATCACAACCTTCATGTCAATCTCTCCTTTCCGCCAGCATTTCACTGCCGTATCTCTTTTCGCTCATATCAGTATAATGTTAGCACATTTCCGGCTTTTTTTCTGTGATGTCGTCACACATATCCCCTGCATCTATTCCGGACTTTGTATTTTTTGCTGTTTTGCACAGATTTTCATATTTTCCCTTGCATTTTGGCCTTTTCTATGATAAGATAACATTCGTTCGCGGGTGTAGTTCAATGGTAGAACACCAGCCTTCCAAGCTGGATACGTGGGTTCGATTCCCATCACCCGCTTGATTTTTTTACAAAAGCTGTTATACTGGAAATATGCAGATATAGTCTATCGGTATGACGCTAGCTTCCCAAGCTGGAAAGGCGGGTTCGACTCCCGTTATCTGCTCTTGAAAATCTATCAGAGGCTTCACAGCTTTGCCGAAGCCGGGCAGAAAAAGTAATCAGGCGCCCACCCGGGTGGCTGGTTATTTTTTTGTTCACTCCCTTAGCGCTGCAGCCTCATTGCCATAAATCCCTTGATTTTACAGCATTTCGTGCTATAATAAAAGGTAATGAATAGAGCGAAAACTTTCGATATTTGTCATTTTTTTAATTCTAAACATACAGATTATAAAAACTTAAGGTTCTATTAAGAAACTTTCTGATTTTTTTAGAGACCGGTCATATTTTAGACATATCTGTTCCCTATAATAACAGTCAGATAGTTGATCAACAGTCAACTATCTCCCCCCTCATAAAGTAAGGCACCAGGGCGGAAACCTTTGGTGTTGCACTTTACTCTCATTCCTTTAGATAACTATAACAACGACGAAAACCCGCCGGCCGAAAGGCCAGCGGGTTTTCGCTGTCTAAAGTTTGTCCAAAACGCGTCCCGGTCCTGTCCGCTCCAAAATACAGTTGCGGGATCTCCCCACTTTGCTTTATTATAGAAAAAAAGATTTTCTATCAGGAGAGCGTAGATCATGGAAAACAAAAAGGAAACATTTGCATCTGACACCTCAGGGAGAACCGCTGCCGACTGGGCAAAAGCGCTGTCCATCCTGCTGGCAGGACTCGCCGTTGCTCATCTTGGAGTAACGCTCTTTCTCCTGTCAGAGCTCGGCACAGATACATTCACCGTATTCATCCAGGGACTGTCCCATCTGTCCGGCCTCACGGTGGGAACCGTCCACGTCATTGTCCTTTGCATCCTCATGATCCTCATGCTGCTTGGCACAAAAGGCTATGTAAAGCCGGGCACTGTTGTCTGCGCTTTCTGCGGCGGCCCCATCATCGATCTGTTCACCTGGCTTCTGGGATGCTGGATCAACGGCGCTTCGGACATGGCTGTCCGCATCGCCAGCATGCTCCTGGGATGCGTCATTTTGTCAGCCGGCATGTCCATTGTCATCAACAGCAACGCAGGCACCGGCCCCAACGACCTGGTGGCCGTGATCCTGTCCGACCGCCTCCCCTCCGTCCAGTTTCGGTGGGTGCGCGTAGGCTGCGACCTCTTTTTTGTAGTGCTTGGCTTCCTGCTCGGAGGCACTGTGGGCGCGGGGACTGTGGCCGCCGTCTTTCTAACCGGACCTCTCGTCCAGTTCTGGCTTCCCAGGACGAAAAAGCCTGTGCAGGCCATTCTGCATGAGGATTTCTGAAAAGTGTCCATTTCTCTTCTTTACATCACAGTTTTTCTTCTCAGTCTCTCCTGCGGCAGACTGCGCAGAAATGACAGCAAGGAAACAATAACAGGTCTGTCTTTTGTGCCAAAATGGTTAACTTTTACTTTGTTGATATCCTTCTTTTTCTTGTGGTACTATTTTTGTAAATAATCCACCTGCTCAGGAGAGCCTTGTCGCATCATCCTGGCACCGCAGGAGCAGAGGAGGTAGAAGTTTCATGCACGCACATCCTTTCACAGACCAGCAGATCCTGGACAGGATCAACCGCAGTCCCCAGACCGGCCTTACTCTTCTCATGGAGCGCTACACGGGTCTTATCTGGAGCATTGTCTCCCGGCATTTGCAAAATCCGGAAGATATTAAGGAGTGCGTAAACGAAACCTTCTCCATCTTCTATTTCCAGCGGGACAAGTATAATCCGCAGAAGTCCTCCCTGCCCGTCTATCTGGCTGCTATCGCCCGAAATCTAGCCGTCTCCCGCTACCGGAAAGAAAAAAGCCGTGGCCGCGTTGCTACATCTACCGCAGACCGCCAGATTGCCCTGGCAGAACTCCGGGCCGATGTAGAGAGAGCAATGAAAGAACTTCGCCCCGATGAAGCGGACCTGATCCGTATGAAATATTATGACGGCATGTCCATAAAAGAAATCGCCGCCTCCCTGGGGCTGCCCTACGAGACTGTAAAAAAGAGACATCAGCGCAGTATAGGAAAACTGCGTCGTTCCTTCCTGCTCACCCTCATCATTGTGGCACTACTGGCCCTGTCAGCCTGCACCTACTGCGTACTGCGGCACTACGATCTCATCCCGGACCTGTGGGAAATCATCGTTGGGAAAAACGAAGAGGATAACAAGCCCGAGCCTTTGATCATAACAGATAATGACAAAGACAACGAACAGCCCGAAGATTCCGGTACAAAGGCAAACATGCAGCCGCAGGCAAATGCACAGGACAATCCGGTACAGTCCCAGGACAATTTTGCTGCTGTCCGGGAATCCTCTCCCGGCAGCACCAGCGGGATCCAGTCTGCTTTTTACTGGCTGGACGGCTATGGCCCGGTCTCCACTCCCGAAACCGCCGCCTACAATATGGGGACTCCAGTCTCCTTTGAGACAGAATACGTGACCGGCACTCTGAAGTCGGCCGTATATGCAGAGAGCACTCTCAAAGTAAAGGTTCTGGTCCAGGCCAGGGGAGACGCTTTCCCCGATATCTCAAACCCTGAGTTCCCCCTGTTCTCCATACCTTCAGACTCTTTCATCCCATACTTTCATGATCTGTACCTGGATGGAGTGCTTCTTGGCTCCGGAACTGTCACCAGAGGCAATTCGGGTAACAGTTTTCAGTGGCTTTACTGCACTTACGAAAATATAGAAATGCCCGCTTCCCCGGAAGTTCTCACACTCTCTCTGTCTTCCGCAACTTCCCTGGGACAGATCTTTGACTTCTCCTGCAGCGTGGATGTCACCTTCTCCATGGAACGCACACCTGTCCGGGAGGTTCAGGACAATGTATATAAGATTAACGATCTATACAGTCTCCTCACTGTCCCTCGCCGAGATGACAGCGGAGCTTTGATCCTGTCCATCTACCCTCTCTGCAGCGGAGACGGTCCGAACATCATGCCAGAAGTTATCTGTCCCGCCTTTTTCAGTGATGGGTACAGCCAAAATCCTTTTACAGTGACAGATCCGTACGGAAATGTACACACCGGGGAATGTCAGGAGTACTATTCCATGAACAGCGGCATCGATTATTTCGAATGGAATTTCGGCCAGGTTCCTCCCGGCGGGATCACCCTTCATATCCCTTTCTTCTGTCTCTCCGATAAAATGCCCGAAGATTTCTACATACCTGTTGATCTGTCGGAATGCACTTTTTCTGCGGAAAAATCCTGTGAAATTTACGGAGGGCGGCTGTATCTGGAACAAGTAGAAGAAGTCTGTCCATCTCCTGACAGTCAGATAGAAGAACTCCGTTCCGTCTCCTCATGCCCGCGTATTCGCTATTGGAAATTCACACTCCGCTTTGAAAGCAACATACCCGACCTCTATCTGTGTGCTTTTAATGTTACCGGCGATCAGGATATACTGCCAGAAGCCAGCTGTAATCTCTGTCCCTGTGGGCTTCTAGCCATGTCAACTCCTATAGCCGGTGACTTTCATACAGGAGAAATCTTATCTGTCGCTGGCATCGACACGTCCTACTATGACGTCTCCACATTCCGCCTGGTACCTGTAAGCAATGCGCCAATCCCCCAGATCAACTACCTCTGGGACAAAGATTTGGACATACCTCTGTTTGTCAATTAACGCTCTATAATTCCAGAGCCTTAAAGTGCATGAACCGCATTCTCGGTCTTTTCATCTCCACAAAAAGCCTGTCCATCTCCCGACAGGCTTCCTGCAGCCAGCACAGTGACCGGCGGGGCTGCCGCGGATCAAATACCTCCCCGTAGCCCTCAAGGAGGCGGATCACCAGACTGTCCAGACGTTCCCCGCCGGTCAGGGTATGATCCTCACTGAGCGGAAGATAGCCCAGAAAATTAAGCTGTCTATTTACCGTTTCAAGGGACACCATCGGAGCATTCAGGATCAGAAGATGCCGCAGCATGGTTTTACGCGGGATCTCCCCTTGAAGACGCATCTGCCTTCTCAGCTCTGAATCATAGCGGGTACTGGTAATATGTTTCCGCAGCATCTCCATGCTGTGCTCACCCGAAACGGTCACATAGTGGAAAGCATCTGTAAAATAGATATGGCGAAAATATTTCTCCCTCTCACCCGGGCGGATATTCATGGCTTTCAACTCCTCCTCTGGTATACCTGCCAGATAGCTCTCCTCCAATTGCCTGAGCAGACTGCCTTTCTCCACACAAGACGCGCTGCTCCACTTTTCCTGCGTGTCATACACATTCTCACTATGATCAAAATATCCCTGCATGAGGAATAGCATTTCTTCATCTGTCAGCTCCAGTGCTTTTCCCAGCCGCAGACATTGTTCTCTGTTGATCGGTGTATATCTGCCCGTGCGCCAGTAGCGTATCTTCAGACATTCCGTTGCTGTCTTTGGCTGATGCCCCTCCATCCTCTCATACAGGACTCCGTCCACCTGACTTTTGTTCTTTAGCATGTATTTTCTCTGCATACGGGCAAATTTCTTCTGCAGCCACTTCACTTCCGGGCGATCCGCTCCACTCCCGACCGCGCACTTTTCGGCCATCTCCAGCAGCTCCCTGAGTATTTCCTCTTTCTGTTCTTTATTTTCCATGATGCTCTCCCGCCTTTTTATTCCTTCTATAATGTGTATTCGCACAAGAGAGCAAAAAGGGGACAGACTATTTTTACTTTTTACCGTAAAATGTTAGGTTTTACCGTGTTGACCCTGCTTCTTTTAAGGTGATAAATTTTTACTATATATGATACGAGGCGTTCCACAAGAGACGCCGTAAGGGAGGAAAAGATGAAAAAGAAGATCGTGCCCCTTCTTCTGGTCACAGCTCTCACCACATCACTGTGCGCCTGTAGTACTGGGGAAAAAGAAGACAAAAAAGACAGTATTTCCATTTCTGTGGAACAGACAGATCCATCCCAAACGGAGGAAACAGACAACGGACTGGACTTTGACGTAGAAGAACAGGTACTCATAGATGCAAACGGCATCCGCATCACAGCTACAGGTCTTGGCATTAATGAGTATACCGGCGATTACAGTCTGGATCTGACAGTGGATAACACCACCGACACGGATCTCACCATAGGCTTCCGCAGCCCTGATGTCTCCCTGTCCATAGGTGAGGGTACCTACACATATCTGAATGGTTTCCAGGTCTCCTCCTCCGCCTACATCGCTGTTCCTGCCCAGTCTACCGCAGAGGACACCTGTACCCTGAGCAAGGCTGTTCTCGACAATGCGGGGATTACTCAAATTGGTGAGATAGAACTGGCCTTCAGCGCAACAGATGCCAATTACAATGAATGCCTGGATGAAAGCCAGTCTATCTGTACGGTAAGGACTACCCTTGAAAGTGAGATGGATACGCAGCTTTCCGAAGATCTGCAGCTTGTCTACGACCAGAACGGTATCCAGATCCACGCAAAATATTTGCCAGGAGAAACAGAGGATGATAAGGGCTGTCTTATCGCTGTTATCCGCAACAATACCGGGGCCGGCGCCCAGCTGCGCATCAAGGATGTTACCGTAGACGGTACACCCCTCACATACTCCTACTCTCCTGACGAAGATGCATTCCGGTACAGCATCGGCGGCTACTATTATGAAAATAACGGCAAGGCAGTCTGCACCGCTACATCATTCAACGCAGCTGATACAGTCCCGGAGATCACCGGCAGCTCTTCCATCTCCTTTTCACTGGACATTGGAGGCCCGGCATCCGGCGACTGGAGCGGAATGAAGACCATCGGACCTCTGTCCGTTCCCATATAGCTCCCATCTGTCCCTGGCAAATATGAAAAAATTTCAAGAGAAACGAGGTAAAACCATATGAAAAAAAAGACACGTACATTTCTTACATTGACTATATGCGCCGCACTTCTGACAGGCTGCGGCACTTCTGACAGCAACTCCAGTGACTCCCCATCCCCCACCGGAGTAGAGCAGAGTTCTACTCCGAATGTGGAATATTCCCTGAAGGAAACGGTGGTGGCGGATAACGACTACTATACTCTCACCGCACTGGGAGCCGAGGCCGATGAGGCGGATAAATGTATAGTGGAATTCCAGTTCACCAACAAGACCTCCTACGATATGGCCCTGGATATATCATCTATGAACACCTATATCAACAGATGTGCCGCTTCGTATGCTGATTGGGAGGAAGAAGGGGATATCTGCTATGCCGATGCAGACAGTTCCTACGCAAAAATGAATGAAGCGGCCGGCATTGAAGATGGTTATGTTCTGGGCCTGGGCGCAGCTGCAGGTGAGAGCGGTACTGCTAAATATGCCTTTTCTCTGCCCGATGGAACTTCCGTGGCTGAGGAGATTATTTTTGTTCCTGAACTGGTACCTCAACATTCCAGCGAAGATCCCGGACAGCAGGCAGCTACGAATCCGATCCCTTACGAACAGCTTTCGGCCATGAACCCGGAACAGGAATGTACCATCTATCCCACAGGCCTTTCCGCCGACACCGTTGACTTTCCCTCCTACGAGCCCGCCGAGGGCGAGCAGGTGGTTGCGGATAACGAGAACTTTACCTATATCATCCGTGGTCTGGAGGGGGATGATGATGGTTCCATGTATACGCTTCACACATACATGGAAAACAAATCCGAAGAGCCCCTGAGTACTTCATGGGAAGATGTATCTGTCAACGGCTATACGTCCGAAGACATGACTTTAGGCGACTACATACACGATCTTCCGGCAGGAAGACGTATCTTCAGCGATGTTGTCTTTTTCCCCAATGCCGAGAAGACATATGGGCTCGCCGAAGGGGAATCTCCGGAAGAGCTCTCTTTCACTCTGGAAATCCTGCACTGGGTGGAGGTAAATGGCGCAGGCAGCTACGAGTCACTGTACAGTGACAGTTTTACATGCTCCTTTGGCAAATAAAAAAGTGAGCTGACACTTACAGCGGGGTGACAGGAACGGGATATTCCCGCTCTTATCACCCCGCTGTTTTTATAGTTCTTACAGAAAGATTAAGCAGTTCTTCAAATTCAGTTATTACTATTTTTCCTGCGCTGCCGGATACTCATTGCACAGCAGCCGGTAGGGCGGCTCATCCTCCTCGATCTCAGGGAACCTTCCCACATTTTCATAGAACCGGTTGTCCGTGTTGTCGTCATTGCACATGGACACCTCTCCCAGGAGAACCGGGCCGCTCCCCTGCTCCACGTCAAAATCGTGATACAGGTAAGGAGTGATGGTGATAGACTCTCCCGGGCACAGCCTGATCTGCGCGCCCGCCGGAACGGTGTATGCATGCCCGTCACAGTGGACTGTTACCGGCGTGTCCGCAAACTCTTCCTTTTCATCAGAATTGTATACCCGGATCAGCACATTGCCGCCGCCCCGGTTGATAATGTCCTCCATCTTGTTCCAGTGAAAGTGCATGGGAGAGTGCTGTCCTTCTTTTATATAAAGAAGCTTCTCCGCATAGGGCTTCGGGTATTTGTCATCGTGCACGTTTCCATTGCGGATTGTGATGAGGGAAAATCCCACTTTGTCAAAATCTCCAAGGCCGTAATCTGTGATGTCCCATCCCAGTCCGTTGTCCCGGATCTCATCGTACTCATGCCCCTTTGTCTTCCACTCGTCCGGTGTAAAATGACAGAAGGGAGGAAGGGAGATCCGGTACTCCCGGATCATGGCCTCCATTTCCTTTAGTGCCTGGTTAATTTCTGAACGTTTCATTTCTTTTCCTCCTGCTGCCCCAAATGTTGTTCCATCCACTCATACAGATCCTCATACACCTGCTGCCGGTCCTGCTCATTGAGCACCTCATGGCGATCATTCTCATACAGCTTCATGCTGACATCCTTTATCCCGGCATCCTGGTACATCCGGAAGAGCTTTTCCACATCCTTCCCGAAGCGGCCCACGGGATCCTTCTGACCGGACACAAAAAGCACCGGCAGGGTCCTGGGGATGCGCAGCGCCCCCTTCTTTCCCGCGATCTGCTTCATGCCTTCAAACATCTGATAGTAGCCGTTGACTGTGAAGGTAAAGCTACAGAGGGGATCTGCCTCATATTTTTCCCGCATCCCGATGTCAGATGTAACCCACTCCCTTTTGCTCTCACAGGGCTCAAAGCTGCGATTGTATCCTCCCAGTCCCAGGCTGTCAATGAGCCGGCTTCTGTAGTCCCATCCCTTTACAGCCGCCAGCAGGCGGCAGAGGAGCTGGCCCGCGCAGAGGATGGGCGCTCCCTTGTATCCCGTTCCCATGATGATGGCTCCGGCAAGGCCCCTGCCGTGCTTCAGCAGATACTGGCGCAGGAGAAAGGAACCCATACTGTGACCCAGCATAAAATAAGGAACGCCGGGATATCTATCCCCGGCGCGTTCCCTGAGTGTATGGATATCGCGGATGACACAGGCATTGCCATCCGGATCATGAAAAAATCCATACTTCTCCTCTGACGTAACGGACTTCCCATGTCCCAGATGATCATTCCCTGTAACATACCATCCTTTTTCTGCAAGCCAGGAAGCAAACCCGTCATAGCGGTCTATGTATTCCACCATGCCATGGCTGATCTGAAGCACAGCCTTCACCTCGCCCTCCGGGAGCCATTCCACCCCATGGATCTCTGTCTCTCCATCCGCGGACGGGTAAAAGAATTCTCTCTTCATATTCTTCCTCCTAGCGATCCTCCATCTTAACATATGGCCTGTGCTCTGCCAGCGCTTTGTACGCAGGACGGATGATCTTGTCTACATTTTTCAGCTCCTCCAGCCGGTGGGCACTCCAGCCCACAATGCGGGCTGCGGCAAAGATGGGCGTGTAGAGGGCAGGCGGCAGACCCAGCATACTGTACACAAGTCCGCTGTAGAAATCCACATTGGCGTTAACGCCCTTATAGATCCTTCTCTTCTCTCCGATCACCTCCGGAGCCATGTGCTCTACTGTCTCATAGAGCGCATACTCCTTCTCATATCCTTTTTCAGCGGCGAGCTGTTTTACAAACGACTTGAAAATATCAGCACGGGGATCAGACACAGAGTACACCGCGTGTCCCATGCCGTAAATAAGTCCCTTGTGGTCAAATGCCTTCTTGTCCAGCAGATCGCACAGGTACTGGCGTACCTCGTCCTTATCCTCCCAGTTCTTGACATGCTTCTTCATGTCATCGAACATCTGGGTCACCTTCACATTTGCCCCGCCGTGCTTTGGTCCCTTCAGGGAAGCCATGGCCGCCGCGATCGTAGAGTAGGTGTCTGTGCCCGAAGATGTAACAACGTGTGTGGTGAAGGTGGAGTTATTTCCGCCGCCGTGATCCATGTGGAGCACAAGCGCCATATCCAGGATCTTGGCCTCCAGCTTCGTGTACTGCCTGTCTTCACGGAGCATCATCAGAATATTTTCGGCCGTGGACAGCTCCGGCTTGGGCGCATAGATAAACAGATCCTCACCCATGCGGTAGTTATAGGCGTGATAGCCATATACCATCAGCATGGGGAACTGGCTGATCAGATTCAGACACTGGCGCAGCACGTTTGGAATAGATGTGTCGTCCGCCTTTGCGTCATAGGAATACAGATTCAGAATTGAGCGAGACAGGCTGTTCATCATATCGCGGCTCGGAGCCTTCATGATGACATCCCTCACAAAGTTGGGGGGAAGTGTCCTTCTCTCCACCAGTGTCTCGTGGAATTTCTTCAGCTCCTTCTCATCCGGAAGCTCGCCGAAGAGGAGAAGATAGGTGATCTCCTCAAAGCCATAGTGATCCGCGTCCAGGAAGCCTTTCACAAGCTCTTTGATATTGTAGCCCCGGTAGTAGAGCTCACCTTCGCAGGGAACCTCCTGCCCGTCCACCACCTTCTTGGCGATGATGTCGGAGATATTGGTAAGTCCCGCCAGAACGCCTTTTCCATTTAAGTCTCGCAGTCCTCTTTTTACCTCGTACTTTGTATAGAGCTCCTTGTCAATGGCTGTATTCTTTTCGCAGAGCTCTGCCAGATGCTCAATCTCCGGTGTGATCTCAAAAAGTGCTCTCGCTGCTGGATAACGTTTCTCCATTTTATGTTCTCCTTTCTCTATTCTGTTCATGGTTTTCAGGCTGCCCATTTATCCTGTGATAAATGATATTACTAAGCAGGGCGAATTCTTCCAGTGTCAGGGCTTCTCCCCGGATACCCGGGCCTTTGCCCAGCTCCGCTATACTCTCTTCGATCACTTCCCTGGGAAGATTCAGCTCCGCTGAGTTTTTCAGTCCATTTGCCAGCGTCTTTCTGCGCTGATTGAAGGATGCCCGTATGATGCGGAACATCAGTCGTTCGTCCTCCACCTGCACTGGCGGCTCCTCGTGTACGGTCAGCCTTATGACCGCTGATCCGACCTTTGGTCTGGGCATAAAGCAGTTGGGCGGTACGTTGGCCACAATGTAGGGACGGGCGTAATACTGCACGGCCAGGGAGAGGGCCCCGTAGTCCTTTGTCCCCGGTCCCACCTGCATCCGGTCCGCCACCTCTTTTTGCACCATCACGGTGATACTCTCAATGGGCACATGGCTCTCAAAGAGTCCCATGATAATAGGCGTTGTAATATAATAAGGCAGATTTGCCACCACCTTCACAGGCTTTCCGCCGTTCTCCTCATCGACCAGCCTCTGAATATCCATCTTCAGTATGTCCTGATTAACAATATTTACATTGTCATAGTCCTTCAGGGTATCCGCTAGAATTGGGATCAGCGCCTTGTCGATCTCCACCGCTGTCACCTTACCCGCCGCCGCAGCCAGATACTGCGTCATAGTGCCGATGCCGGGGCCGATCTCCAGCACAAAATCGTCTCTTGTTATATCGGCCGCCGCAATGATCTTATCCAGTACGCGGGTATCTATAAGAAAATTCTGTCCAAATTTCTTTTGAAAAGAAAAATTATACTTTTTCAGTATCTCAATCGTATTCTGGGGATTTCCCAGTGTTGGTACGGGCATCGCCCCGCCTCCCTCCGTCATTTAGTCTTCCCGGAGCCGTCCCCGACCTCCGCTTCCCGGCCGAAAGCCGGATCGCACGGAGGTCAGTTCCTCATTCCGTATAATCTTCTGGCGTTTTCTTCCGTCTGCGCCACCACCTCTTCGCAGGAAATATGCTTCAGCGCCGCAATCTCCTCCACTACATAGGGGAGATTGAGAGAACTGTTCCTCTTTCCTCTGTTGGGGACAGGCGCAAGATAGGGGCAGTCCGTCTCCAGGACAATAGATGTGAGCGGAATATCCTCCACAACCTCCTTGAGCTTTCGCCCGTTTTTAAAAGTTACGACGCCGCCAACGCCTATAAAAAAGCCCATTCTCACATATTCCCGGGCCAGCTCCTTCGAGTAGGAAAAGCAGTGGATCACACCCTCCAATCCCCGGGCGTGCTCCTGCATGATCTCCAGCGTATCTGCCGCTGCCTCCCGGCTGTGTATGAGCACCGGCAGATCCAGCTCCCGGGCCAGCTCAAGCTGACGCACAAACCACCTCTTCTGCACCTCCCTGGGAGCCTCATCCCAATAGTAGTCCAGTCCGATCTCACCCACCGCGACAACCTTCTCCTGGCCGCACAGCTCCCGCAGTTCCCGAAGCTTGTCCTCATCCAGCTCCCCCGTGTGGTCCGGATGGACACCCACGGCAGCATAGATAAAGGGATACCTCTCCGCCAGGGAAACGGATGTCCGGCTGGAAGCAAGGGACGCGCCCACATTGACGATCGTGCCCACGCCTCCCGCCTCCATAGAGGCAAGAAGCTGGTCTCTGTCCGTATCAAACTGTTCGTCATCGTAGTGCGCGTGGGTATCAAAAATCATGCCGCTTCCATCCAATTCTCTTGTTGATCTAAAGTAAGTAGAACAATTATACCATAATTTCTCAGCAAATCATATAACGGGAAAATTAATTTTTTGTTAAGGATTTGGTTCACTCTTTTGCCCGAAACTTTTCTGACAGCTTCCGGACTTCTTCCACATCCATACCGGTCAGATCCGCGATCGTCTCCATGTCCATGCCCTTTTCCAGCATGCGAAGGGCAATATCCTTTCTCTCCTGGCGTACGCCCTGCTCTCTGCCTTTCCGCAGACCTTTCTCCATTCCTTTCTCTATGCCTTTCTCCATGCCGGTCTCCCAGGCGCTGCTCATGATGGCATCGTGATCCCGGATGGCCTTCTGCCGGGCCTCGTACTCCAGCCTGGCCCTCTCGTCCGCGCTCATCCTCTCCAGCTCCCTGTAAGCCTCCTCGATATATTCGCTTGTACTTGCCATATCCTCCAACTCCTTCCGGTCCTTCCCAGCCAGAAAACGCATCCACTGGATGACCTCGTCGTCCTCCCGCAGATCCCCCGGCAGCTTCTTCAGCTCCAGGATCTGCAGCTCCAGAAGGTCTGTGTACTTTTCTCCTGTCTGCTCATCGCACAGGCTGATGGTCCGGTGGCATTTCCTGTCATCCGCAAAGCGGATAAAGTCCAGTATGCTCACATGGATACACTTTTTCAGCTTCGTGTAGGGATCGCCCCTCCCAATCTGATCTGTGTACATTTTACTCAAATAAAACAGGGATCTGGCGTCCCACTGCCCGAAGGGGTACGCCTGCATCTCCATGTTGACCTGCGCCCCGTCCTCCATCAGGGCCCGGATATCCAGGATGCCCAGCTTCTCGTCCGGGTATTCCTGCGCAGCGCCGTGGGAAGCAGCACTGTCTCCCGGATGGATGCCGGGTCCGCTCCCAGCAGGGCGGCGATAAAGCCCTTTCTCACCTTGGGATTGTACATCAGTTCCTTAAAGCACACGTCCACGGTGGGAAGCATGATAAACTTGTCATTTTTCTTCGTCACTTGTCTTCTCCTTTCCTGTGTGTCTCATACAGGAAAGGGGTCTGCTTTCATATTAGCACATCTCTTAGAAGCTTCAAAGACGTAAGCCCTGTTCCTGCATTATTCCTTTGTTTACAAATCGGAGCTAATGCCTGGAATACAGGCTCCGAAAATCAGATCTTTGCCGCTCTGACATCTGCGGCGTGAAAATAATTGTTTCCGGCAGCATCCTGTGCTGTCCTGATGCTATTAAAATAACATAATTTTTGCACTTATGCAATCCTTAATATGAATTGTTATATGCCTGTGGCTGCAAAAAAGCTGCGGAGCACTGGCCCCGCAGCTTTTTGCCTTCAAAAGATACATTCTGTATATTTTCTGTTTTCCAAATTACGGAGTTCTTTCCTGCTTCCGCCCGCTTTTAGCAGATCTGTGCTCCTGCCGGCATATCCTTCTCCGGCGTCATGAGGGCCAGATTGCCGTCTGCATCCTCAGCGCAGAGCAGCATGCCCTCTGAGAGCACACCTGCCAGCTTGGCCGGCTTCAGGTTCACAAGCACCATGACCTTCTTGCCTACCATCTCCTCCGGCGTGTAGTTGGACTTAATGCCGGACACGATCTGTTTGATCTGGCTTCCCACGCGCACCTTGGAGCAGAGAAGCTTTTTGGACTTCTTCACAGCCTCGCACTCGATGATCTCGCCCACCTGGAACTGCATTTTTCCGAACTCCTCAAATGTGATCTCCGGCTTTGCCTCTATATCGATCACATTTTCCGCTTCTTCCTTCTCTTCCACATGGGGATGAAGCTCCTCCACCTTTTTCATGACCTCCTCAAGATCCAGTCTCTGGAAGAGGATCTCCGGCTTCTCTGTCACCTTGCCGTCTCCCAGCTGTGCCAGGATCTTCTCTGATGTCTCAGGCATAAAGGGCTCCAGCGCCGCCGCGCCGGCTTTGATGCTCTCGATCAGATTAAAGAGCACAGTCTCGAGGCGGTCCCTCTTTACCTCGTCCTTTGCAAGGGCCCAGGGCATGGTCTCATCAATGTATTTGTTGCAGCGCTTGAACAGGGTAAAGATCTCTGTGATGGCATCCGCCACCCGCAGGTCGTCCATTTTGCTCTCCACTGCCTTTGGCATGTTCTCTGTCACAGCCTTCAGATCCGCGTCCACTTCCCCGGACACGCCCTTGTCTGTCACTGTGCCGCCAAAGTATTTATTTGTCATGGAAATCGTGCGGTTTACCAGATTTCCAAGGGTGTTTGCCAGGTCAGAGTTCATTCTCTCTACCATCAGCTCCCAGGAGATCACGCCGTCGTTGTCAAAGGGCATCTCATGGAGCACAAAGTAGCGCACAGCGTCCACGCCGAAGAAATCCACCAGCTCATCCGCGTAGAGCACATTTCCCTTGGACTTGCTCATCTTGCCGTCTCCCTGGAGAAGCCATGGGTGCCCAAACACCTGCTTGGGAAGGGGCAGATCCAGGGCCATGAGGAAGATGGGCCAGTAAATGGTGTGGAAACGGATAATATCCTTTCCGATCAAATGGAGGTCTGCCGGCCAGTTTTTCTTGAACTGCTCTGTGCTATCCCCGTCACAGTCATATCCGATTCCGGTAATATAGTTGGTCAGGGCGTCCAGCCACACGTACACTACATGGTCCGGGTCAAAGTCCACCGGAATTCCCCATTTAAAGGAGGTCCTGGACACGCACAGATCCTGCAGTCCCGGGAGGAGGAAATTGTTCATCATCTCATTTTTCCTTGACACCGGCTGGATGAACTCGGGATGGGTGTTGATGTGCTCGATGAGCCGGTCCGCATATTTGCTCATCTTAAAGAAATAGGCCTCTTCCTTTGCAGGCTGCACCTCCCGGCCGCAGTCCGGACATTTGCCATCCACAAGCTGGGACTCTGTGAAGAAGGACTCGCAGGGAGTGCAGTACATCCCCTCGTAATATCCCTTGTAAATATCTCCCTGGTCGTACAGCTTTTTGAAAATCTTCTGCACCTGCTTCTCGTGATCCGGATCCGTGGTGCGGATGAACTTGTCGTAGGAGGTGTTCATCAGATCCCAGATTCTCTTAATCTCCCCTGCCACATTGTCCACAAACTCCTTTGGCGTCACGCCGGCTTCCTCGGCCTTCAGCTCGATCTTCTGCCCGTGCTCGTCGGTTCCGGTCTGGAAGAACACGTCATACCCCTGGCTCCTCTTGTACCTGGCAATGGCATCTGCCAGCACGATCTCGTAGGTGTTCCCGATGTGGGGCTTGCCTGATGTGTAAGCAATGGCTGTTGTGATGTAATACTTCTGTTTTTCCATACTCTCTACTCTCCTTTTTTCATAAAAAAATCTTCTCTGACTCCCATTGGAAATCAGAGAAGACGAATTTACCGTGTTACCACTTCTCATTCACTCCTGCCTCGCAGCAGAAACCTCATAAGGTGCCGGTTCGGCCGACATCTCTCCGCTGTAGAGGGCGGTCCCTTCGCAGACTTACATTGAGCACTTAGGCTTCTCCCTGTTCGTCTGCGCCGCTCGGAAGCCATCTTCAGCCCGCTTCCATCCATTTCCTCTCAGCATACGGAAATTTCTCTGTAAAACTTTCCCGAACCTACTCTCTTCGTCACAGCGTTTCTATTATGAAAAATAATCTGTCTCAAATCGTAGCATAGGGGAAGAGAAATGTCAAGGTGTCAGCTCCATGCATATACTGTTAAAAACCCTAATTGGAAATGAACATGAATGATCACTATCCCTTTTTCAACACCCCGCTCCCCTACGCCTATGACGCCCTGGAGCCCTTCATCGACGAAAATACCATGCGGCTGCACCATGACCGGCATCTCCAGACATATATCGACAACCTGAACCAGCTCCTTGAAGCTGATCCATCTCTTCAGAAGTACTCTCTGACAGAGCTGCTAGTCAGCCGTGACAGACTGCCCTGCCAGCTCCGGACTCCTCTGCTCAACAACGCGGGCGGTGTGTTCAATCACCGCTTCTTCTTTGAGGGCATGACAAAGGCAGGCACCCGAGGACAGGCGCCCGCCCTCTCTACGCAGATAACCAGACAGTTCGGCAGCACGGAACATTTCAGATCCTGCTTTAAGGAGGCCGCCCTCTCTGTGTTCGGCTCCGGCTACGCGTGGCTTGTCTGGGAAAAGGGCGCTTTATGCATCGCCACCTCCGCGAACCAGGACACGCCAAACCTGCGCTGCTGCCTGCCGCTGCTGGCCATAGACGTCTGGGAGCACGCCTACTATCTGAAGCATTACAACATGCGCGCCAGCTATATCGACGACTGGTTCCGGGTCGTAAACTGGTCCTGCGCGGAAGCCCGTTTCTGCCGCTGCATGTGAGATCATATGAGCAGCATCTCCTGCTCCAAACCCTTGCCGGTCTTCAGCATCTCCTGCCTGAGCTCTTCCAGCTCCTCCGGCAGGTCTGCGCTCATCCTCTCCAGGTCCCGGAGCGCTCCCGGCTCCATCTTATATCCCGACAACAGGTGGCGTCGGTAGAGCTCTGCGCTCATATACAGCGGCCTGACATCCGGGAAGAGATTGTCCTGGATGAAGCAGAAGATACGAAGTCCTCCGAAATCCATGTCCCCGCTGTGCAGATATTCCACGGTCCTGTCCTTCAGCACTTCCGCAAGGTTCTTCAGGAAATCTCTCTCCTTGGGAGAGAGGAAGCCGTGGGTGAAGACATACAGTGTCTCCTCCTCAAAGGGCTCGCAGATAAAGCTGGCCCTGTTCTCTATCGTCACGATCCGCCGGATGTTCTGCTGCCGGCAGATGCGGGCGCTCTTCAGCGTCTCGCTGTTCAGGACCGTGCCGTACCGCAGCTTTCCCAGGTCCACAGTCTGCCCTTCGATCTCCAGGCGCAGCGGCCCCTTCACCTCCATCTGCTGGGAGTACTCTTCTATGTAGAGCCAGGAGAGCACCTGGGAGTCATCCATAGCTCTGTCTATATCCGGGTGGTAGTCCCGTGCCATCTGGACCACCCAGCCCCTGAACCCGGCCGGGTCATCCCTGAAAATCTTGGGACGCCCCAGATACCGGCTGCTGAAGATCTGTACATAGACAGGCTCCTCCAGCTCATCCAGCCCCTTCAGGCAGGCAAAGTACTGCTCCTTTCTCCCCTGTCCGAAGATCCGGCTCAACTCCTTTGCCTTCAGCTTTCCGCTGTCCGCCTCCCTCCAGCGGTCTCTGACATAGTCCCTGAGCCACTGTCTGCGCAGTGCACCGGCCAGCTCCTCCAGCTCCCGCTTGTACGCGGCGGCAGTCTCATACTTGGGCGTCTTTCCCGCCATTTTATAATAGACGGGCATGTCTTTGTTATAGTAGTGAAATTCGCTGAAATCCTGCTTATAATTCTGCCAGCGCACTTCCTTTTTGGGGATCAGTCCCAGGCGCTCCAGCTCCAGCATCTCCCGGACCACCAGGTCACGGCCTGCTCCCCTCGGGGCGCCCGCCTCCCTCTCCGCTTTATCAAAATCCTCCTGATGGATCTTCAGGCTGCGGCGCCCCTCCAGGGAATGGTTCCAGTCATTTTTCTTCTTCTCATAATTTTCAATGATCTTCCTGACAATGTAGCCGCCTCTGTATCCGTCCACAGAATTACCTCCGCTCCTGTTCTCCGCGCCGATCTTCGCTCCCGGTGTGTCTTCCGCCTGTATCCCGGCTTATTCTTCAGCCTCCTCCATCAGCTCGTCAAAATCCTGCTTCTCAAACTCCATGATGGAGATGTTCTGCTTGTCCGGGTTGGCGAAGACAAAGGTCTTGTCCACGTTCTCCAGATAGTTCTGGATCTTGTCGTTGGTGGCGCTGATGATAGCCTGGAAGCCAAGCCCCCGGATCAGCTCGATGCAGGTAGCCACCTTCTCCGCATCCATCTTGGAAAAGGCCTCGTCCAGGATGACAAGGCGGATGGTGGGGTTCCTGCGGACTCTGGGCGAATAGTCCAGACGGTAGAGCTGGGCAAAGCTGGCCAGAAGCGCCACATAGAGGGGATTCTGGCCCTCCCCGCCGGAGTTCTTGGAGATCATCTTTCCAAGACCAATGTGCATGTTCTTCTCGCCCCGCACGATCTGCTGCATGTCAAAGGAGAGGTATGTGCGGTAGTCCGAGTATTTCCGCATATTCTGCTTTGCCTCCTCCATCTCCTCGGCGGAGGCGTTCTCCGGCGGGATGAAGATCTGGATCAGCTCCCCTATCAGCTCCCCGTACTTCTCCTCGTGCTCCATGGTAAACAGGTTCATCTGGTTCTCCATATTGTAGGAGAGCTGGGAAGGATCGATCTCCAGGGAGTCGTCCATGAACATGTCATAGTATTCCCCGTAGGCCCCCTTGTTCCTGGTGATCACAAACTGGTACTTGTCCTTTCCGAAGTCCAGCCGGCTGATGATCCGGTTCAGCTCATCCTTTCGCTGGAGCGCCTCCTTGATGGCGCTGCGGATCTTGTAGATAAAGTCCTCCTTGAAATGCTGGACCGCGGTCCTGGCCTGCTCCGCCGCTTTCTCCTTGTACTCCTCCAGATGGTCGCACTGGAGCGTGTTCAGGAGCTTCTCGTAATCTCCATTGTCCTCCGCGCTGGCCGAGAATGTGCGGTGGGGGTACTCCCGCAGGTAGCTGCTGCGGATGTCCACCAGCTCCTGGTATCTCTTCTCCCTCTCCTCCCGGCAGACAGCCTGCTCCCGGAAGCAGAGATTTTTCAGGTACTCATAGTTGGAGCTCTTCCTGCTCTCCATATAGGATTGGAAGCTCTCCGCAAATTCTTCGTTTTCTTTGAAACTTTTCTGTTTCTCATTTAACTCTTCATCCAAATCCAGATACTCCTGATCCGCCTCCTGGATCCTTCTCTCATGCTGCCAGATGGCCTTCTGGATGCCGTCTGCCTGCTGCTTTTTCCTTGTCTGGCGCTCCCTCAGCTCCTCCTTCTCCCGCTCAAGCCTGCCTACATTCTCCTCCTTGAGCTCCTGTATCTGGCTCTGCAGCATTTCTCTTTCTTTTTCCTTCTCGCCGATCATCCGGATATCCTTTATCATGCTCAAGTACTCTCCGGCGGGGCGGTCCAGATAGTCCATGGCAAGGACAGAGCGGATCTCCTCCTGGCGCTCTTCCAGGGGCACCCTCTGCTTCTCCAGCTTCTCCAGCTTTTCCTCCAGCCTCTTTCTCCTCTTCCGGAGACTGTTCTCGCCGATAGAGGCGCGCTCTGTGTAATTCTCCGGATTGATATGCTGCAGCTTATAGCTCTTGTACAGCATGCACCCGGGGGTGATGCCCACAGTCTGCTGCCGCAGCTCGTCGATATCCCGGCACTTGATCACCCTGCCAAGAAGGAAATCCGTGTAGACCTGGGCAAAGTCTGTCCCCGCCTTCACCTCCTCTGCCAGAGCACCCTCCCTGACCGGGTGGCTGCCCTGCATGAGGCGCTCCGTGTCCACCACGGCGGCGCGCCAGAATTTCTTTTTATCCATGGTCTCATAGATCTCCATGGCCTCCTTTGCGTAGGCCGGCTCCACCATGAGGGACAGCTTGTTGTTCCCCAGATAGCCCTCCACCGCATTGTGCCATGTCTCGTCCCTGACCTCCAGCATATCCGCCAAAATCTGTACGTTCACAAATTTTCCGGCCCTCTTCTGGAGTTCCTCCCGGATATAGTATCTGGCCTCCTCCAGCTCCCGGGGATAGGCCTTCTTTCCCTGCTTCAGGTCAGCGATCTCCTGGCGGGCCGCCTGCATCTCCTTTTTCATAGCCCGAAGCTGGGCGCCCAGCTCGCCTCTCTCCTCCTCCAGCTCCCGCCGGATGTCGGTGAAATTGTCCTTGAGCCGCTGGAGCTCCTCCTCTGTGATGCTGCCCTGGCAGAGCTTTTCCATATCTCTGAGCATGGGGTTGGACACCATGTCCTGCTTCTTCCACTCCTCCATGCTCTCCTTTGTCTTCTGCAGGCTGCTCCTGCTGGCGGACAGATGCTCCAGGAACAGATTGACCTGGGAGAGCTTATCCTTCAGCTCCTCGTACCCGGTCTGGGCAATGCGGACGATGATGTCCTCGTACTGCCTCTGCAGCTCCTCCGCCTCCCTGTCTGTCCTCTCCTTCAGGCTCTGCTGCTCCTTTTTCTCCTTCTCCTCCTGGGCCTTCCGGTCCCGGATGCCCTCCAGACGGCGGCGAAGCTGGAGGATTTCCAGGCGCAGGGCCCGGTACAGCCAGCTCTCCTCCTCTGTCTTTTTCTCCTTATAGAGAGAGAAACTTTCTTCTATTTTTGTCAACGATTGAATTTCTTTCAGTGTAGCCTCAATCTTGCTGCGCATCTGCCCGTAGCGCATGACGCTCTCCTGCATGTCCTGGATCTCGATATCCTGCTCCATGCAGATGTACTCCTTCACAAAGTCCTCCAGCCGGATGTTCATGCGGAAGGGGATCGCCCTCTTGAAAAGCCTGGGGAACTTCTCCTTGTCCAGCCCTCCCAGATACACGTCGTAGAGCTGGCGGCGGAACCTCTCATTGCTGGGGCCGCAGTAGTAGCCGTCCTGGGGGAAATTCCTCTGCAGATACTCCCGCACCTCCACGGTGGACAGGACCCGCCCCTCTCCACGGTACAGGTTGGGAAGGAGTTCGCCCCTGTGCCAGAAGAAGAGGCGGCTGATCTCGTTGGTGGCCGTCTCCACGTCAAAGGAGGCGCCCACGCACTCCTGCTCTCCGGTGACGCTGTTTGTGAACTCCAGCACGATGGTGCTGGAAAAATTTTTGTTTCTCCGATACTGGGACTCATTGTTGTCGCTGATGTTGACCATGCCCCGCAGATACTCGATCAGGCTCCGGTCCGAGTCATCGGCCGCCGCCTTGTTGAAAAAGCCCCGCCCATCCGTGTTGGCGTACAGGACGATCTGAAGCGCGTCAATGACTGTGGACTTTCCGCTTCCCGAGTGGCCGGTAAAGAAATTTACTTCCTTGTTCAGCGACAGCACCTTTCTGTCTATATAATGCCAGTTATTCAGACAGATCTTCGATAGTATTTTGAACGCCTGTTTCGTCTCCACTGTTCTCCTCCTCGCCAAATGTCTTTAAGAGCGCACGGATATCGTCCCCGGTGAGTACCATGTTGATGGTAGGGTAAATGATCATCCTGGTCCCCTCGTTTAACTCCTCCAGAATGTCCAGAGGCTCTATGATCTGATATTTCTTCAGAAGGGCAATGCTGCGCCGTATCTCCGTGGGAGACGGCAGGGATTTCATCACCTGGAACTCCCCGGCTTTGCCGTTCACCGCCCCCAGCGTTGTCACGATCCTTGTGCTGGACGACACCTGGGCCATCTGCTCGTCGTACAGAATCTTCAGCACAAGGATGTAAATGGTGGCAAGCCGCGGAAGCTTCTCGCCCATGAGCATGCCGTCCCGGATGTAGATCACGCCCAGGTAGATATTTTCCACAAGCTCAATGCCCGCCACCTGGAAGTACGCCTTCAAAAATTCCATGTGCTGGACACAGATCTTATACTCCCTGCTGTACTGCCATCTCTCGGCCCTCCTGTCGTATTTTCTCTCCAGAATAAAGGTCTGCCTGTACAGAAGCCGGATCACTTCGGTAATCTGCTCCCTCTCCTCATCGCTTAGCTGCTCTGTGTAATCGATCATATCCTTCTCACACCCTCCTGCGCACGAATGTCAGCTTCGGATAGCGGTATTTCCCGCTCTCCACCAGGCCGCCTTCCTCGATCACCTGGTACCTGCTGCCGTGCTTTGTACTGTAGTCGTAGGCCAGGATGATCTTCTCAAAATCCTCGTCATCCTCCACCTTCATATCCGCGAGCCGCATCTGCTCTCCGGTCATATGCTCCTCAATGAACTCCTCGATCTGCTTCCTCGTATACCGGGTGTGGATGCGGTTCAGCTTCAGGACGTCCTCCTTTGAGAGCTCCCGGGGCTCCTCCTCCCGCTCAAGCTGGCTGACAAAATCCTTCTTCGGCCTTCTCCTCTTGTAGAGGGATTTCTCCGACAGGATTTCAAAGAGGGACAGGTTCATCCGCGAGGCAGTCTTACGGATCCTCTCCTCCTCCTTTCCCTCTTTTCCGAGCTGGTTCAGAAGCTGGATCACAAGCCCCTTTGTGTCCGTCTCCCCGTTCAGGAGATAGTTGAGCCTGGTCACAGTGGCCCGGATGTACTTTGTGTTCTCCTTGTCCATATTGGCAATGCGCCGCTCAATGTCGTCAAAGCTCCTCTCGATCCGGTCCAGGATGTCCAGCCCCTCCTCGCCGATGCGGTCGTAGATCGTCTCGTCCTCCCGCATTTTCTCCAGGCACTCTTTGATATCCATTTTGTAAATGTAAAAGTTGTCGCTTGTCTTTAAAATGTGGTATTTCTTCCGGACAACCTCCTCCACATACCCCTCCAGGTGCTCGGCCAGGAGCTGGCCGTACTCCTTCTGCTCCAGCAGCCGCCCGTAAAACCGGTCCATATTGTGGAGCATATCCTGCAGAGCCTTATTAAGCTTCCTCGTGTTCACCAGGGCGGAACGGAGCATGGCGCTGTTCAGCCTGGGATTGTTCTGGAAGGAGTACAAAGTGGCGTACACGTTCTGGATGTACAGCTCCGTGTCCTCCATCCCCTCCCGGGTCAGCCGGTCAAAGGCCTCTATGAAAATGGCTGCGTAGTCGGGGATGACAATATTGGTCACAAGGGTATTAAAATCCTCGATCTTTTTCAGCCACTGAGTCTTAAGGAGCCAGTTCAGGATCCTGGATGCCGGCGTCTCCAGCATGTCCAGCTCGTCCTCCGACTCTTCCGACTCCAGGGTGATCTTCTTCTGGGTATAGAAATTCCCCAGGATCTCCAGGCACACCTCCCGGCTCAGGAAGTAATTGTTGTACTCGTATTCCTCGTTGATCTGAAGCAGCGCTTCTATGTATATATCCCGGTTTCTGGAGCGGAACAGGCTCCAGAAGGAGTCCGGGATTTCGTATAGGTATTTCATATGCTTCTCCTGTCTTTTCATATGGGACAAATGCACAACCATTATACCACATCTCCCAAACCCGTGAAAACCGCTTTTCCCGGGCGAATTTTCCCCGTCTGCCCCGCATATCTATAGATAAAATACTCTGTTCATTCCAGGAGGCGTCCATGCGCAAAAAGTGTACTTCCCTCATGCTTCTCGTCTGCCTGCTGCTTCCCTGTCTGACCTCCTGCAGCCTGTTCCCCGGTCCTGACGAAAATGACCTCTTCCGCCAGTTCACCCTGGAGCTGTTCCGGCAGGAGGTGGCAGCCGACACCATCACACTCCACTATACGGTAAAGGAGCCGGAAAGCTACGGCATCCAGGACGCGCCTGTGACCCTGGGATCCTTTGGCGCCGACACAGCCGCCTCCGCCGCATCCCTTGAGAACTGCCTGGCCCTCCTGGAGGATTTCCGGTACAAAAAGCTCTCCCCGGAAAACCAGCTCACCTTCGATGTGCTGAAGTCCTGGCTGGAGAAAGCCCTCCAGGGCTCTCCCTACGCCCTCTACGAGGAGCCCTTAAGTCCCCTCACCGGCGTCCAGGCCCAGCTCCCCATCCTCCTGTGCGAGTTCTCCTTTGACACCCCGGAGGACGTGGACACCTACCTGGCTCTCCTGGAGGAGGTTCCCGCCTACTTTGACTCCCTCATCTCCTTTGAGCAGGCAAAGTCAAGGGCCGGGCTTTTCATGTCCTCAAGGAACGCCCAGGATGTGCTGGACGAGTGCGCCGCCTTCACCGCCCTGGGAGACAGCCACTACCTTTTCTCCTCCTTCCAGTCCAGGCTGGAAAAGCTGACAGAGCTCACCGACAGCCAGAAAGAGGCCTGCATCCTGCAGCACCGGGATCTGGTGTATGACTGCCTGTTCCCCGCCTACAACCGTCTGACGGCCGCCGTGTCCGCCCTGAAGGACACAGGCACAAACGAGTGCGGCCTGTGCTATTACCCGGATGGGAAAAAATACTATGAGTACATCGTGAAGCGGGACACCGGCTCCGCCCGCACAGTCCCCCAGCTCCAGAACCTGACCAGAGAGCAAATGATGGAGGATCTGTCCGCCATGCAGTCCGTAGCTCCCCTGTCCCAGGGAGAAGGAGAAGATCCGGAGGAGACACAGGCCGCCTCCATTTTCACCCTGGATGACTCTAACCCGGAAGCCATCCTGGCAGATCTGAGGGAGAAGACTGCCTCCTCCTTCCCCTCCCTGCCGGAGGTCACTGCAGAGATCAAATTCGTGCAGGAGGAGATGGCGGAGTACGTAAGCCCCGCCTTCTACATGGTGCCCGCGGTGGACAACGCAGAGGAAAATGTGATCTACATCAACCAGGGACACCTCCCCGACGACCTGACACTCTTCACCACCCTGGCCCACGAGGGCTATCCGGGGCATCTCTACCAGAACGTGTACTACGCCTCCACGGATCCTGACCCTGTCCGCAGTCTCCTCTCCTTCGGGGGCTACACAGAAGGCTGGGCCACCTATGTGGAAATGCTCTCCTACTACTTCACCGGCATGGATAAAGACAGAGCTCTCCTGGAGCAGCGGAACGCCTCTGTCATCTTAGGTCTCTACGCCCTGGCCGACATGGGCATCCACTACGACGGCTGGTCTCTTACCGAGACGGTGGCCTTCTTCCGCAGCTTCGGCATCACGGACACAGAGACCATACGGGACATCTACGACCTTATCCTCGGAGACCCGGGCAATTATCTGAAATACTATATCGGGTATGTGGAATTTCTGGAGCTGAAAAAGACGGCCGTCAGAGAATGGGGAGAGGACTTCTCCCAGAAACGGTTTCACAAGGCCGTGCTGGACACCGGGCCCGCGCCCTTTGAGATCGTGGAGAGGGCGGTGCGGGAAGCGAGGTAGGGACGGATCGTCTTTGCAGTGGAGAAGCTTTACTGGAACAGATACCTGTATTTCCACATCTGCCATCGCAGGATCTGTTCCACCCGCTCCAGCACATCCTCAGAGTAGCAGGATCTGCACTCCTCCAGTACTTCTATTGCCTCTTTTACAGAAAACCGGAAATGCACCTGCTGGCCATACATTTCTTCCGCAGCATCCATCTGTTCATCAAAGCTTCTTGAAAACGGCTTTGCCTCGATTTTCTCCATACATTTTTCCAAGGCTTCCCCCAGGGGAAAGACCGTCATTGTGTCCGCAAGCAGCGCCAGGCCATGATCAAAATACGGGCAGTGCCGAAACCGTCTGGTCTCCGGCTGATAGATCACCCCAATGTTATTGGTATGCCTGTCCTCATTCAGGAAAAAGGCGTCTATCTCCAGCATAGCCGTAAGATATTTCCCAAAATCTGTCAATCCCGTAATCTCTGTGATCACATTCACCAGATAGCAGATGCGATCCTTCACATCCGCCATGTGAGCCATGGTCCTTGCCGCGCTTTTCCCTGTGTACAGACGGATCAGCTTTTCCACTGTGAGAAGAGACTCACCCTCCATTAAAAAGCTCCTGCTTCTGCACCCTGTATACACATGTGATCTATATTCCATTTCCACCGGTTCATAGAGAACCGTTTCCAAAATCCCTGAGCGGGACAGAAGAGAGGATACAACTGTCTCCGCCAGCCCCTCGTATCCCATGCAGTCCGCTTTATACCAGTAGCTTCCACCCCTTGCCTTCAGCTGGTTTCCCTTTGACGAGTGCCCCCTCAGATCATCCCGGTTCAGAATATCCAGCTTTATCCTTCCTGACATAGCGCGCCCTCCCGGTAATGTATTCTGATCCACTGATCGTCTTCAGCCATTCTCCCCTCTGTCTCTTCTATGATCAGCATGGGGTCGTAAAAGTCCACCCCCATATCTCTCAGAAGCTCCTTTAAATGAAACCTTGTCCTGGGAACACATCTGTCCTCCAGAAACTCCCTGAATTCCTCCCAGCCAGGCGTTTTATTGACCCCAAAGGCTGTCAGAGGAAGCTGGTCCGTATGGTTTTCCACATAGATTGTCTGATTTTTCCAATCCACATCGATGACCGTACACACTCTGTCTTTGTACATATATTCCAGCTGCATCTGAACAGAGGGATGACTCTCCCACCGCCTGAGCTCTCCAACATACCGGTAGACCGTAGGCCGGCTGACAGACATCTCCCTTGCAATTCCCGCGACAGATACGCCCTTCCGGTACATTCTGCGTATCGCATCGGCCTTCTCCTCTTCCAGCCCTTTTCTCCCGGCTCCCCTGGGATTTACCGGCCTGGCTCCACGCATCAGCTCATCGTACTTCTTTGCCTTTTCCATAATTTTCTTCCATTGCTCCGGATCATCCGTCCCGAAGATTTCCAGGCACTGCCAAAGAAGCCTTTGCTCCTTCTCCATACCGCTCCCTCCCTTCTATCTTCAGAATATCATAAGATTACAAGAGTGTAAATAAATTAATTTTTTTACTTTTATTTTCTCCTGGTTTCTCCTTCCGTATATAGATATTTCCCCACAAATATGCTATGTTATTCTAAGCAGGGCTCCTCACCGGAGCCCGGAAATCCACACAGAAAAACGCCGGCTGACCGGCTTTCACAGAAAGGACGAAAGATTCATGAAAATAGAAATTCCCGGCTATCCCTCACTGGACCTGAAATATCTTCTTCTGGACTATAACGGCACCATCGCCCTGGACGGCATCATCTCGGAGGCGGTGGCAAACAAGATCCGCCAGCTCTCTGACCTGTTCCACATCTATGTGCTGACGGCTGACACAAACGGCACAGCCCGTCAGATGTGCGAGGGTCTGCCGGTGGACATCCTGACCTTCCCAAATGATGCCGCCATGCAGGAAAAGCAGAACATCCTCTACTCTCTTGGCAAGGAGAACTGCGCCGCCATCGGCAATGGCCGAAACGACCTTCTCATGTGCCGGGAGGCCGCCTTCTCTGTGTCCGTGCTGGGTCAGGAGGGCATGTACGGAAGGCTCATGACAGCCACAGACCTGTGCGTCCCCTCCATTCTGGACGCCATGGAGCTCTTCCTGAAGCCCCACCGCATTATTGCGTCGCTGCGGGGATGATCTACCCCGCCATCCCCGCGGCCAGCACCACGCTGGCGGCCAGCCCGGCAAATGTGGCGATGAGGGCCCCGGCCAGGGTAAACCTCGTCCTCGTCACCTTTGCCGTCATAAAATATACACTCATGGTATAGAAGATCGTCTCCGTGCAGGACATGCTGATAGAGGCTACAAGGCCTATGTATGTATCCGTACCAAATTCCTTGAAAATATCCAGTAGAAGCCCGGTGGCTGCTGAGGAGGAAAACATTTTCACAACAGTGAGAGGCACCAGCTCTCCCGGAAATCCGATCTGGTCTGTCAGCCGACCGATCTGGGAGGCCATCATATCCAGAAATCCAGACGCTCTCAAAATCCCCACCGCGATCATCAGCGCCACCATAGTTGGCATGATCTTCACCACAATATGAAATCCGCTGTTTGCCCCCTCGATAAACGCATCGTACACCTGCACCCTTCTGGACACCCCAAAGCAGACGACCCCCAGTATCACCACAGGGATGATCATGTTCGAGATGATCATAAACAGTTCCATCGCTATCCCTCTTTTCGCTGATCACATCTGAAATACACCTCTCTTATGTATATGAAGAAATCTTGAAAACCATTTCAAAAACGTCTATACTATTTACAGAAATTTTACGTAGCAGAAGGTGATCTCATGCAGAATACAGCACAGAATTCCAGCGATTTCAGCAAGGGAAGCGTAGCCGGAAATATTTTGAGGCTCGCTGTCCCCATGACCTGCGCACAGCTCATCAACGTCTTATATAATGTGGTGGACCGGATCTACATCGGTCACATTCCCCACACCTCCACCCAGGCCCTGACCGGGATCGGCCTCACTCTTCCCGTCATCACTATCATCACTGCCTTTGCCAACCTGTTCGGCACCGGCGGCGCCCCTCTCTTCTCCATTGCCAGGGGAGGAGGCGAGACAGAAAAGGCAAAAAAGATCATGGCAAATTCCTTTACCATGCTCCTTGTAAGCGGTGCGATCCTTGCCGTCCTGTGCTACATTTTCCGCCGCCCGCTGATGTATCTTTTCGGCGCCAGCGATGTAACCTATCCCTATGCGGACGCCTACCTCACTATTTACCTGTGCGGCACGCTCTTTGTGATGGTGAGCCTTGGCATGAACAACTTTATCAACGCCCAGGGCTTCGGCGTCACAGGTATGCTCTCTGTATCCATTGGAGCTGTGCTGAACCTGGTTCTGGATCCCCTGTTTATCTTTGTGTTCGGCATGGGCGTCCAGGGAGCCGCGCTGGCCACCATCATCTCCCAGTTCGTGTCCGCTGTGTGGGTCTTCCATTTCCTCACCGGGAAAAAGGCGGTCATCACTCTGTCCCGCGCTTACATGAAACCGGAGCTTCCAATCATAAAAAAAATCACCGGACTGGGACTGTCCGGCTTTATCATGTCCGTCACGAACGGATCTGTGCAGATCATGTGCAACGCCACCCTGCAGCACTACGGCGGCGACCTGTACGTGGGCATCATGACGGTCATTAACTCCGTGCGGGAGATCATCACCATGCCTGCCAACGGGCTGACAAACGGCGCCCAGCCTGTCATGAGCTACAATTACGGCGCCGGGGAATACAGAAGGGTGAAATCAGCGATCAAATTCACCTCCTGGGCGTGTATCGTATTTTCCTTCTTCGCCTGGGCCCTTTTGTTCTTCTTCCCACACTTTTTCATCCACCTCTTCAACAGCGATCCGGAGCTGATCGAGAAGGGCGTGCCCGCCATGCGCATCTACTTTGCAGGCATCTTCATGATGTCCCTGCAGTTTGCCGGCCAGTCCACAGCCGTGGCCCTGGGCCGCTCCAAGCAGGCGGTCTTCTTCTCCCTGTTCCGGAAGGTGATCATCGTGATCCCGCTGACCCTGATCCTGCCCGCTGTGGGCGGACTTGGCACAGACGGCGTGTTCCTGGCCGAGCCCATCTCCAACTTTGTGGGCGGCACGGCCTGCTTCGTCACCATGCTGCTGACTGTGTGGCCTCTGCTTAGCAGGAAGGAAAAAGAAACTGCAAAACAAGATTAAATAGCTGGAGGGCGTCAGGCCCTCCTTTTTCTCTCCATCACCCTGCAAAACAGGATCGCCGCCCCTGTGCTCACCGATGTGGCCAGGATCCCGGCCCCCACGATAGCCGCCGGGTTCACGCTCCCGTACTGGCTGCGATAGGCGATCACATTCACCGGGATAAGCTGGAGCGAAGAGATATTTATGATAAGGAAGGTGCACATCTCATTGCTGGCGATCCCCCGCTTCCTTGCCGGCCCTGCCGCCCGGCCCGCTCTTCTGTCCTCCTCCAGCTTTCCCAACTCCTCCATGGCCCGAAGCCCTGCCGGCGTGGCCGCCCAGCCAAGCCCCAGCACATTGGCGATGAAATTCGTGGCAATGTGTTCTCTCGCCGGATGCCCCACCGGCAGTCCCGGGAAAAGGAACCTAAGCACCGGCGCCATCCGCCCTGTCAGCGCCCGGATCAGCCCGCCCCTCTGGGCGATCTCCATGAGCCCTGTCCAGAAGGCCATCACCCCCGCCATGGTGATGCACAGAGTGATGGCCTCCTTGGAGGAGTCCAGCGCCGCGTTGGTCACCTCCACGATATGTCCCGTACACGCCGCATACACGATGCCGACAACGATCATTCCCGCCCAGAGATAATTCAGCATGTCTGTCTCCCTGTAAAATTTATCTTTTTTATATCCTATGAAAAAAACGAGCGGATATACCGCCCGTCTTTCCTGCAATGCTATTCTCTTTTCACTTCCGCCTCGATCTCCTCCGGCGTGATCTGCTGCTTCTTCAGCTTCAGATACACCACCTCTCGGAAGAGGGCGTAGACCACAGAGACGATGGGGATGAAGATCAGCATACCCACAACCCCCATCAGACTGCCGCCCAGGCTGACTGCTGCCAGCACCCAGATGGAGGGCAGTCCCACGGAATTGCCCACCACGTGGGGATATATGAAATTCCCCTCGATCTGCTGCAGCACCAGAAAGAGGACGATGAACCCGAGGGCCCTGACAGGATCCACCATGAAGATCAGAAACGCTCCGATGGCGCATCCGATGAAGGCCCCGAATATGGGGATCAGCGCTGTGAAGGCGATGACCACACCCACCAGCAGAGCGTAGGGCATGTTGAAGATCGTCATGGCGACGACAAACATGGTCCCCAGGATGATGGCCTCCACGCACTGGCCTGTGAGAAAGCTGGAAAATGTGCTGTAGGTCAGCGAAAATACTTCCAGCGCCGCCTCCGCTCTTCCCCTTGGGATAAAGGCATAGAGTACCTTTCGCACCTGCACGTTCAGCTTCTCCTTCTGGAGAAGGATATAGCAGGCAAACACAAAGGCAATGAAAAATGTGGTGAGTCCGCTGATGATACTGCGGGCCACAGTGATGGTGGAGTCCAGCATGCTGCCGGCGCCGTTGCGGAAGAAGGACATCCCCACTTCCATGATCCGGTTCCAGTCAAAGTCCAGGTTTTCCAGCCACTGGCTGATCTGGTCGTTGTCCCGGAACATGTCCTCCCCCCACTTCTGTACTCTCGGGATAAAGTCCTGAATGCTGTTGCCAAGGGTTCCCAGCGTGCTTCCAAGCTGAGGGATCAGCACCAGCATGACAAGGGCTACCACGCCAATGACAAGCAGGATCACGGCGATCATGCTGAAGGGGCGGGCCGCCTTTTTCAGAAATCTGCTTTTTTCCGTGACCTTTTTCGGAAACAGATGCCTCTGTAAGAAGTTCATGGGAACATTCAGCACAAAGGCAAAGGCGCCTCCCAGAATAAACGGAAATGTCACGCCAAAGATAAAGCGCAGCACTGAAAATACCACGTCATATTTCCACAGGCACACCACAAGGAGTGCCGTGAAAATAATGAGTCCTCTTATCTTTTTAATGTTTTCCCTGCTTAAATCCATTTTATTTCCTCAATTTCTTTAAGAGCTGGATGATCGGCAGGTTGAGAAGCGCAAGTCCGTACACGATCAGGAGATGTGCTCCATCCAGCGTCTGTACACTGAACAGGTTGTGAAGTCCGGGGATCATGAGAACGCCCGTGATCAGGAGAAGTCCAAGTACAAATGCGCCGATCAGGTAAATATTGTTGAAAAATCTGTTTGTAAATATGACAGGCTTGTTGGATTTACAGTTAAATCCATGTACCAGCCTGGATGTACAAAGTGTGCCGAAGGCCATCGTGCTTGCCAGGAGGCTGCCGCTCTCATTCAGACCGATCAGAAACGCGATGGTCGTCATGGCGCCGATGCACAGTCCCTCCGTTCCGATGCGGAGCAGATAGTCCTTTGTCAGAATAGACTCATTAATCGGCCTCGGCTTCTCTGACATGACATCCTTGGAGTGGGGCTCAAGTCCCAGGGCAATAGCCGGAAGGCTGTCGGTCAGAAGGTTGATGAACAGAAGGTGTACCGGTGCAAATGGAACCGGGAGCCCCACGATGGATGCAAAAAGCACGGTAAGGATAGCTCCAAAGTTTCCAGAGAGCAGGAACTGGATGGAAAACTTGATGTTCCTGTACAGGTTCCGCCCGTTCTCCACTGCTTTGACAATAGTAGCAAAGTTGTCGTCTGTCAGCACCATGGCCGCCGCATCCTTGGAGACCTCGGTTCCCGTGATACCCATGGCCACGCCGATATCCGCCTGCTTCAGAGCCGGCGCGTCGTTGACTCCGTCTCCTGTCATGGCAACGATGTTCCCTCTGTCCTGCCATGCCCGGACAATGCGGATCTTGTGCTCCGGTGACACCCGGGCATACACAGAAATCTTCGGAACAAACTCCTGCAGCTCCTCGTCTGTCATGTCCTCGATCACCGCGCCCTCGCAGGCCTCAGACTCATCCTTCAGGATGCCGATGCGCTTTGCGATGGCCGCCGCTGTCACCTTGTGGTCTCCTGTGATCATGATAGGCTTAATGCCGGCCTGGATACACTCCTCGACAGCCGCCTTGGACTCCTCCCTCGGCGGATCCATCATGGCCACAAGGCCAAGGAAGGTGAGGTCGTTCTCATCCTCAAGGGCGATATCTCTGTCTTCCTCTATCTCTTTATATGCAAATGCGAGCACCCGGAGACCATCTCTGGAGAACTCCATGTTCTGCGCCTCGATCTGTGCCTTTCTCTCCTCTGTCATGGGCTCAACTGTCTCGCCGAGACGGATATGTGTCATCCTTGTGAGAAGGACATCCACGGCTCCCTTGACCACCATGGTGTGCTTTCCGTCAAGGATGTGCGCTGTGGACATAAGTTTCCTGTCGCTGTCAAATGGGATCTCCGACTTTCTCTCATACAGATCCCGGACCTCCAGGGCCTCTCTTCCCAGCTTGCTTCCCAGGTTGATGAGGGCTGTCTCTGTGGGATCTCCGATCTCCTGTCCGTCTGTGTTTGTGGAGTCATTGCAGAGGATGCTGAAGTTCAGCAGTCTCTCCTGGTTGGGATCATTCAGATCGATCTGAGCCGCCGGAATTCTCTTTCCGTCCACATAGTAGTCCTCCACTGTCATCTTGTTCTGTGTCAATGTACCTGTCTTATCGGAACAGACGATGGACACGCTTCCCAGTCCCTCCACTGCCTGGAGCTTGCGGATGATGGCGTGCTCCTTGGCCATCTTCTGAGTACCGAAGGAAAGCACAATGGTCACGATAGAGCTCAAAGCCTCCGGGATCGCTGCCACCGCAAGAGCAACCGCGAAGAGGAAGGCATCTCCCGGCTGGTCTCCTCTGAGGATGCTGACGCCGAACAGGATCGCACAGAAAATGATGATCAGTATGGAGAGCTTCTTCCCGAAATCGTCCAGGTTTACCTGGAGGGGTGTTCTCTTCTCAGATGTATTTTTCAGAAGGCTGGCAATCTTGCCCACCTCAGTGCCCATACCGATGCCGGTAACCTCGTAGGCCGCCCGCCCGTAGGTTACAAAGCTTCCTGAGAACACCCGGTTTGTCTGGTCGCCCAGGGCTGCTCCCTCAGGCACCTCGTCCAGGGATTTCTCAACTGATAAGCTCTCTCCTGTCAGCGCGCTCTCGTCCACCTTCAGGCTGGCACATTCCACCAGCTTTCCGTCCGCCGGCACACAGTCTCCTGCCTCCAGGATCACCCGGTCACCGATGGTGACCTCCCGGGACGGGATCTGTTTCAGCACGCCGTCTCGGATAACCTTTGCCTCCGGCGCTGACATCTGCTTTAAGCTGTCCAGGGACTGCTCTGCCTTTAAGGTCTGCACTGTCCCCAGGATCGCGTTCATGGTGATAACGACAAGGATAACGATGGCGCTCTCAAAATCTCCCAGAAATCCGGACACAATGGCCGCGATGATCAGTATAATGACAAGGAAGTCTTTATACTGCTCCAGAAAGATCTGCAGCGTGCTCTTCTTCTTCCCTTCCACCAGTTCGTTAAAACCATATTTTTCCTGGTTTTGTCTGGCCTGTTCGCTTGTTAACATAGCATTTCTCCTCTCTTCATTTGCATTTCTGTCTGCAGTAAAAGGTATTTATATGATATTTATATAAAAGGAAGCGAAATAAAAAAGAGACTTTTATTGCATACGATCTGTTATGCAATAAAAGTCTCACTGTTTCATTACGATACGGATGAGTGCTCATCGTATTGACGATATCGCAAACATGCGGCCACCCCCGGCCTACATGCCAGTTACTCCCTTTTATTTACAAAAACAAATATAAACGATATTTTCCCTTGTGTCAACCATTATTTTTTCCAGAAAATGTATCCGCTATACGAAAACGCACCCCGAAAAGAGAGGCGGACACACATCCGGGGATCGCTCCCTGGAGGTATGTCCGCCTGTTTACTTCTTCATATTTATATATTATGTACTCTGTCTACATCTCAGCGGGTGCCGGCACGCTGGGGTCAACCTTGTAGCGCGCCCATCCCTCCGGTGAGTAGATGCCAAGCTGCTTCTTCTGCATCAGCTTGTCAAAGAACGCTGTGATGAACGGGCAGAGGAACAGGGTGACAACAGATGCTGTGGCGCACTGTGCTGTGGCCATGTCCACGTACTGAGCCATGGACGGATCCGCCTCGCCTACTGCCGCAGGTGTCATGGCAGAGTTCAGGGCTGTCGTACCGATGGCAGCGCCCATGGCGTTTCTCTCCTTCTTCGGAAGAAGAATGTTGTTTGTGAAGAAGAAGATCACTGCTGTTGCCGCGGATACAAGGCCAAGGATGATACCGGCCGCTCCGGCGGTCACGATGGTATTGATATCTGTCTGCGCTCCGATGGGGATCGTCATGAAGAAGGTGACGATCGGCTGTGCTGTCGCACAGGCCTTTCTGAAGCCTGCGTCCAGGTTGCCCCAGATGAAACCGATGAGCAGCGGAACAAGCACTGCGACAAAGGAATTAAAGGGGATGGATGCAAGTCCTGTCGCGCCCAGGGCTACCAGGGTGAAGAACGGCCCATCGTTCAGGGACAGGATGGAGATGGCTCCTGTGTCCGTCGCGTTACCGAACTGAGAGGACAGGGAGATGTACAGAGATCCGTTTGAGTTCGTGATGGTCGCGATCCACACAAAGGGAGTGATCCCAAGGAATCCTTCCGGTCCGCAGATGGCGCTCACCAGCATACCGATGACTACGCCGAGAAGGAATTTGGTGGCTGTCAGTGTCACGCCCTTGTAGAGAGGCATACCAACCTGCTTTACATTGATGGCAGATCCGCAGACAATCAGGAAAAATCCCATCATACAGGAATTTCCTTCATAGAACAGGGCTGTCACATAGCCGCCGATCTCAAATACCTGGGGGCAGAACGTGGCCAGCAGTACGGCGATCAGCAGAGGTACAATGATCAGTCCTCCGGGCAGGTTCTTCATCTTGTTCAGCAGATCCAGATCCTTTGGCCTGTTCTCCTGAACAGCGTTGTTATTTTCTTTCATTTTCTCTCCTCCTTTAAAACAAATAATTCCAGACTATTTCTGAGGCTTGCCAAGTATCGCAAACATATTTCTCTTATAGCTCTCTACCCCCGGCTGGTCGAAGGGGTTGATGGCTCCTATATAGCCGCTCACTCCGCAGGCAAACCAGAAAAAGTAGAACAGCTGTCCCAGTGTATATTCGTCCTGTCTGGGAAGGTTTATGCGCATGATGGGGACACCGCCCTCCTCATGTGCCGCGATGGTTCCTTCCATTGCCGCTTTGTTGACAAAATCTACCGTCTTATGGGCCAGATAGTTCAGTCCGTCCAGATCCTCCTCCTCAGCGGGGATCTCCACCGTGCGGGGGGATTCCTCCACATTCATCACAGTCTCGATCAGGATCCTTGCCCCGTCCTGCATGTACTGTCCCATGGAGTGAAGATCTGTGGTCAGATCCACTGCTGCCGGGAAGAGGCCTCTCTGGTTCTTTCCTTCGCTTTCCCCGTACAGCTGCTTCCACCACTCAGATACATAGTGAAGGCTCGTCTCATAGTTGGCCAGCACCTCCACGGCCTTTCCCTTTCTGAGAAGGATATTGCGGCAGGCCGCATACCGCACAGAAGGATTTTCTTCATAGGAAGCTTCCATAACCTGCCTTCTCATGTCTGCCGCCCCCTCAAGAAGCGCATCCACATCGGCCCCCGACACGGCGATGGGAAGAAGCCCCACTGCGGTCAGCACAGAGTATCTGCCTCCCACGTCGTCCGGAATGACAAAACAGGTGTACCCTTCCTTGTCAGCCATCTTTTTCAGCGCTCCGCGCTGTCTGTCGGTGGTGGCGTAGACCCTTTTGGCCGCCTCCTCCTTCCCGTATTTTTCCTCCAGCTTCTTTTTAAAGATGCGGAAGGCTACCGCGGACTCTGTGGTTGTCCCTGATTTCGAGATCACATTGATGGAGAAATCCTGATCGCCAAGAATGTCCATCAGATCCGCCAGGTATTTGGAGGAATTGGAATTTCCGCAGAAATAGATTTTCGGTGTCGTCCTCTCGTCGTCGGAGAGGCTGTTGTAAAAGCTGTGGTGTAAAAACTCAATGGCTGCCCTGGCTCCCAGATAAGAACCGCCGATGCCGATGACCAGAAGCACCCTAGAATCATTTTGGATTTTCCTGGCCGCCTCTTTGATCCTGCGCAGCTCATCTCTATCATATTGTTCCGGAAGATCCATCCACCCAAGGAAGTCGTTTCCCGCTCCCTCCCGTTTCATGAGGCGCTCTTTCGCCGCCTCCGCAGTGGCCTGGAAATTTTTAAATTCTTCGTCAGAGATCCAGTCCCTGACTCCCTCATCCACAAACTGTATTTGTTCCTTCATGACACTCGCTCCTTCTAACTGTTGACCACGTTGACCGGTTTTCCCTCCGCATACGCCTTCAGATTGTCATACGCGCAGTCCATGATCCTCTGTCTGCTCTCCTTCGGCGCCCAGGAAATGTGGGGCGTAATGATGCAGTTTTTCGCCTTCAAAAGCGGATTGTCCCCTCTGATGGGCTCTGTGGAGACAACGTCCAGTCCCGCCGCGGCAACCTTTCCTGTATTCAGGGCGTCCGCAAGGTCCTGCTCTACGACCAGCGGGCCCCGGGAATTGTTGATCAGGATGACCCCGTCCTTCATTTTGGCAATGTTTTCTTTATTGATGATCCCCTCGGTATCCGGGAAGAGCGGACAGTGGAGCGCGATCACATCCGACTGTGCCAGCAGCGTGTCCAGATCCACATACTCCGCGATCTGTTTTCCCGCCTCGTTCGGGTAAGAGTCGTAGGCGAGTACCCGCATCCCCAGCGCCTTTGCCAGCCTGCCGGTAGTCTGGCCGATACGCCCAAATCCAATGACTCCCATGGTCTTGCCATCCAGCTCGATAAGGGGATAGTCCCAGTAGCACCAGTCTTCGCAGTTTTCCCATTTTCCCTCATGCACGGTCCTGTCGTGATGACCAATATGGTGGCAGATCTCGAGCAGCAGCGCGATGGCGAACTGTCCCACTGAGGCTGTCCCGTATGTGGGCACGTTTGTGACAGGTATGCCCTTTTCCTTTGCGTATGTATAATCCACAACATTGTAGCCTGTGGCCAGCATACTGATCATGCGCATGTTCGGACAGGCGTCGATGACCTTCCTGGAGACAGGCGTCTTGTTGGTAAATACAACCTCCGCGTCACCGATCCTTCTGATGATCTCCTCCTCATCGTCCACCGGAGTCCTGTCATATACAGTCAGGTCACCAAACTCCTTCAGCTTATCCCAGCTCAGATCGCCGGGATTTTCTGTATATCCGTCTAATACTACTATTTTCATTCAACAAAACTCCCTTGATTGATCCTGTAAAGATCCTTTATTCTCGGATACAGATGTGTGTAGACCTGGTATCCCTTTTCATAGGCGTCCTTGTTCTCGTCACTGCTTTTGATCACCTTGTAAACGGTCTTTTTCACCTTGTCAGACGCCTCCACCGCATCCTTGTATATTCCGGCTCCCACTCCGGCCAGCAGAGCTGCTCCCACCGGCGCCGTGTCGTTCATATCCAGGATTTCAATATCCTTTCCTGTGATATCCGCTTTGATATGAGCCCACAGCTCGCTCTTTGCTCCGCCTCCTATGGAGGAAAATCCTGTCATCCTGTGGCCGGTCACCCGCTCCGCGATCTCACAGAGCTGACGAAGGCCATAACCGCAGCCTTCCATAACGGCACGGTTAAAATCCTTTCTGGAGCTTCGCAGGGACACGCCGAAAAACACGCCTCTTGCGTAGGAATCCCACACCGGGCTTCTCTCTCCCTGCATGTAGGGAAGGAATACAACTCCTCCCGCTCCCGGCTCCGACTGGGCCGCCTCCTCATTCATCAGCATAAACGCATTCCGATTACTGCCTGCTGCCCTCTCGTTCATATCACTACAGAATTTATCCCTGAACCACTGGTAGGCAGCCCCCGTGTAGGACATGGCCCCCTGGTAGATCCAGGTGCCTCTCACCACGTGACAGCGGTTGATAAAGCTCTCGTCAAAATTCGGCTTATCCACGCAGATCGTCAGGACATCCGTGGTCCCCACAGACTCGCAGGCATCCCCGTTTGCCTTTACCCCGGCCGCAAGAGTGGCGCAGGGTGTATCGGCTCCGCCGATCACGACGGGCGTTCCCTCCGGAATCCCCATCCTGATCATCTCCTTGTTGATAAGACCGCCCACTACATCCGCGGAGTCCATCAGCGGCGGCAGCTTCTCTTTTGGGATTCCTATCCTTTCACAGAGGTAATCCGACCACTGGCCATCGTGCCCCTTCGCCGTCTCAAACAGATTGGTGTAGGAGGCGTTGGAGTAATCAATGGCATAGTTTCCTGTCATTTTCTGGGCCATGACCGTATTGACATGGCCAAAGTATTTTGTCTTCTCGTAGATATCCGGCAGATTTCTCTTGATCCAGAGCATGGAGGTTCCCGAATGGGCTCCGGACATACACTTGTTGGCTGTGATCTCAAACAGCTTCTTTTCCCCCACTGCATCCAGGATGATCTCAGCCTCCTTTGTGCTTCTCCTGTCGGAATAAATAATAGGATCTACAAGGATCTCCCCGTCTTCGCCAAACGCGGCCAGCCCCGGACAAAGGCTTGAGATTCCTATTCCGGCGATCTTTCCAGGATCGATCCCCTTTCCCTCGAACAGAAGTCTCATACACTTCAGATAGGCTTCCCACATGTCCTCCGTGTCAATCTGCACATAGTCCGGTTTTGGCGTGATCAGACGGTAAGAACTGCTGCTGATTCCCAGCAGATTGGCATCTTTGTCGATAATCGCCACTTTGATACTGGTCGTTCCCACATCGACGCCGAGTAAATATTCTTTTTCCATACAACATCCCGCCTGTAAAATTTTCCTTTAAAACTTAAAATTGATTGTGTCTAATTAAAACTGATCGTAGTTCTTATCGTTCTCAAGCTGTGCCAGCAGCTCTTTTGCCTCTTTTACGCTGTACCCCTCATGGATCATATATCTCAGGGCAATGACAAGGGCTGTTACATCCTTGTAATCCCATACAAAACGTCCCATTGTAACTCCACCTACTCCGCAGTCCATGGCGTCACGAGTCATCTGAAGGTAATCATCCAGTGTCTTGCAGGCATCGCCGCCCTGGATCACCACGCGGAAGGAGGAGGGCACGCAGGCGATTACTTTGGCCATGCTGTCAGGGTCTCCTGTATAGGTTGTCTTCACAACATCCATTCCAAGCTCGCAGGCGCTTCTCACACAGTAAGCGATATTCTCCCATGCGGTTCTCTTGTCAACCGGAACGCTCTCTCCCTTTGGATAAACATGTCCGATCAGAGGCATACCCATCTTGTCGCAATAGTCAGACACCTCGCCGATACGCTCGAACTGCTCGTTCTGGAAATCGCCCAGTGTCATAGCTCCCATAGATACAGCGTCAGCGCCCATTCTGATAGCAGCGTCCACAGATCCGAAAACGATATCATTTGTCGGAGCTGTCGGGGAATAGTTGGAGATTTTCTGCAGTACGGAAATTCCGGATCCAACGTGAGGTCCCCAGCATCTCTCCTGAATTCCCTTTGTCATTGTCATAGCGTCCGGTCTTCCGGCAACAATCTTGTCAATAGCTCCCTGGATATCGTGAATACCAGTCATCGGTGCAATTCCCCTTGAAATTGCGTGATCCACTGTGATCGCCATCATTTTATTGCTCTTCGGATTTACAAGTCTCGCAAGTCTTACTTCTTTTCCCATCATTGCCATTGTTCATACACTCCTTTTTCTTATATCTATTATTTACATTTTATGGCTTCCGGATATAGTTCCGGGTTGGCAAGCTTTTTGGCTACCGTTCATTTATGGTTCGATCTCCACCTTCAGGTCCGCTCCGCTCTTTACAGCTTCGTAGGCCTTCTGGAAATCTTCTATTTTAAATACGTTTGTGATGATCGGCTTCATATCTACCGCTCCGCTCATGACCATCTGGGCCGCCTCCTGGTAGTCCTGGCGCCTGTAGGCGCTGGAGCCGCACATCTTAATCTCACCGTAGTGGATCAGGTTCGGATCAATTTCTGCTTTCACACCTTTTGTAAATCCGGCGAACAGGCAGATGCTTCCATTCTTTCTGACAAGCTCGATGCTTGGATTGACCAGAGCCGGGATGCCGATAGCGACAATGACAACGTCCGCTCCCACGCCGTTTGTCTCACTCATCACGATTCCCTTTAAATCTTCATTTGCCGAGTCTACAACGATATCCGCTCCGCACTCAAGAGCCTTGCCGCGGCGGAACTCATTCAGCTCACTGACGATGACCTTCCGGGCGCCTGCTGCCTTTGCCAGCAGGGTATGCATCAGTCCGATAGGACCTGCCCCAACGATCACAACTACATCGTTGAATTTCACCCCTGCGTTTCTCTGCCCTCTCAGACAGCAGGAGAGAGGTTCGATCAGGGCTCCTTCTCCATAGGAAATATTATCAGTAAGTTTTACTACATTTCCGCCCCTGATTGCCACCTCCGGAATAAATACATACTCCGCAAATCCTCCGTCAAACTCGTAGCCGATGGCCTGTCTGTGGAGACATACATTGTCGTGGCCGCTGATGCACATCGCGCATGTGCCGTCCGGGATTACATTCTCCACAGCGACTCTGTCGCCAACGGAATATCCCTCGACCTCTGCCCCCACTTCACAGATCACGCCGCTGATCTCATGCCCGATGATGTGTCCGTAGCGCACATCCTTTGTCTTTTTTCCTTCAAGAATTCTTATATCTGTGCCACAGATTGCTGTCCTCTTCATCTCCAACAGCATATCTCTCGGACCAATCTGCGGCTTCGGATAATCTTCTACCGCAGTAAAGTCATTTGGGCCGTTTAAAACTACTGCTTTCATGTTTCTTCCTCCTACATATGTATTTCTTCTGTAATTGATACTAGCACAAATGTAATAATTTTACAACATCATTTTCAAAATTTACTAATCTGCACAGTTTTATATCTCAGTTTTTCCCGTGTTTTTGTCTATTTATTACATTTTGCTGCTGATTTCCCCTGTTTTAGAATTTAGTTTTTTTACTTCTTTTAGATATAAAAAAAGAAACACTACATTTTTTATGATGTAGCGTTTCCTTTTTATATCCTATTCCTTATCGGAAGAAGTGGAGAGCCGAGTGGCGCTCATCGCCTCCAGCGACCTGTCATAATTGCGGAAAGCCATGATCGCCACCAGACAGTCGAGCACAGCTAGCTGCGCCAGTCTCACGCTGAAGGACTCTGACTCAAAGATCGTCTTCTCACTCACCGTGTACAGGCTCAGATCCGCCTGCTCCTCCAGAATATTTTTTGCTTTGGTTGTCAGAGTAATGATCCTTGCCCCGTTTCCATGGGCAATCTCCACTACCCGGGCCGTATGCCTGTTGCCCCCGGAGGCGGAAATTGCCAGGAGAACATCCCCCTTTCCAAGAAGCGAAGCCGTCATAAGCTGCAGATCCTTATCTTCATTTACCAGAGAAAACACTCCGATCTTCAGGAGCTTGTGCTGGAGATCCTTTGCGACAATACTGCTTCCCCCGGTTCCCACGATCATGATTTTCCTGGCAGAAAGCATATCTTCCGCAGCCTGTTCGACCACCTCCACGTTCATCTCCATACTAGTCTGCTGCAGCGCGGAGTTTTCTATAGAGAAAATCTTACTGCATATTTCCGAGGGACTGTCCTGGGCCGTCAGACTGGAATTATAAAGCTTAGGCGCGGGCACGCTCTCCAGCGCGGCATTGATCTTATACTCCTGAAAGCCCACATAGCCGATGCTTTTACAGAAACGAACAATAGACGCATCGCTGACGCCTATCTCTTCCGCCAGCTCCAGCAGTGTGCTGTGCAGTGTCTTTTCGAAATTTTTCAAAAAGTAGTCGGCGATTTTTCTCTCCGCCTTCTTAGTGTGCTCCCCCTCCAGCTTTTCGATCAGCCTCTCCTTACATCCCTTTTTATCGTTCATGGTTTACCCACCTCATTCTCTCTGTATTCTGATGTCTTTTCTATTATCTTAATAAAAAAGCAATTTTTTTACAACCCTTTCATTTCCCCGAATTCCTATATTTCCTCCCGGTTGACAATCCCCCTCTCTTTCCTTAGAATATAGTAGATGAGAGTGTGGAAATTGAGGTTTTTTACATGAAACGAGAAAAATTTTCCTCCCGGCTTGGCTTTGTTCTCATAAGCGCCGGGTGCGCCATCGGACTTGGTAACGTATGGCGCTTTCCTTACATCACAGGACAGTACGGGGGAGCTGCCTTTGTGATCATCTATCTGATATTCCTTGCCATCCTGGGCCTGCCCATCATGACAATGGAATTCTCTGTGGGACGGGCCTCCCAGAAGTCCGCCGCAAAGTCCTTTGAGGTTCTGGAGCCTGCCGGAACAAAATGGCACTGGACCAAGCTGATTCCCCTGATCGGCAACTACATGCTCATGATGTACTACACCACTGTAGGAGGATGGACGCTGGCCTATTTCTGGAAAATGGCCTCCGGCTCCATGGCCCACATGGACACCGCCCAGGTGGGAAACGCCTTTAGCGAGCTGCTGGCTGATCCCGCCCAGCAGGTGGGTTGGATGCTGGCTGTCACGGTCATCGGATTCCTCATCTGCTCCCGTGGACTCAAGGGCGGCGTTGAAAGGATATCCAAGTACATGATGGGACTTTTGTTTATCATCCTGATCGTGCTTGTGATACACAGCTTTTTCCTGGATGGAGCAAAGGAGGGACTTTCCTTCTACCTGATACCGGATTTTAAGACTGCGCTTGAAAATTATTCTCTCGGTGAGATCCTGTTCGCTGCCCTGGGGCAGTCCTTCTTCACCCTGAGCCTTGGGATCGGCGCGCTGGCGATCTTCGGAAGCTATATTGATAAACAGCACTCTCTCGTTTCCGAAAGTCTGAACGTAGTCATCCTGGACACCACCGTAGCCTTTTTGTCCGGACTTGTCATCTTCCCGGCCTGCTTTACCTACAACGTGGATGCGGGAAGCGGACCAAGCCTGATCTTCGTGACCCTGCCCCAGACCTTCAGTGAGATGGCCGGAGGACGCCTGTGGGGCGCTCTGTTCTTCATGTTCCTGGCATTTGCCGCCCTGACCACAGTCATTGCGGTCTTTGAAAATATCATCGCCTTTGCCATGGATTTTGGATGGACCCGGAAGAAGGCTGTTCTCGTAAATATTATCGCCATCATGATCCTGTCTCTGCCCTGCGCTCTGGGCTTCAATGTGCTCAGCGGCTTCCAGCCCTTCGGAGCGGGCTCCACAGTTCAGGATCTGGAGGACTTTATCCTGTCCAACACCCTCCTGCCCCTTGGCTCCCTTCTGTACCTTCTGTTCTGTACAAGCCGGTACGCCTGGGGATGGGACAATTACTACAAGGAAGTAAACAGCGGAAAGGGGCTGAAGCTGCCAAAATGGACAAAGGGATACCTGACCTATATCCTTCCGCTTATCATTATTTTCATATTGATACAGGGATTTATTGAGAAGCTGGGCTTCCCGGCAAATTATCTGCTCCCGGCCCTCTGCCTAATCTATCCTCTGTACCTGCTTGTGCAGGCCCGGATCGTATACCGGAAATCCCGCGGACAGCGCTGATTTCTTATCGATATTGATTAGCTATCAATCGTCCATGGATAATGGATGATCCATGCACCGCCACTTCCCGGCGCTTTGAAAGGTGGAAAAACATATTATGATGAAATGTCCAAGATGCGGGCAGGAGCTGCGCAGAAGCCAGAGAGATCCCAGCTTTGGCCTCTGCGACAACTGCCGGAAAAAATTCAAGCTCATCCCGGAAGAAAAGAATGCTGACACAGACGAAGGCTTCGGAAATTTTGAGGACCGGGACCGTGAGAGCCGCGCCGGCGCAAAGCAAAGCGCCAGGCGCCGCCCCTCCCCTTCCGACATCCACTCATCGTCTCCATACAACTACGGCCAGGCTTCTGATCAGGAAACCAGTCAGACAACCGGTCAGAAAGCCCGCGCCACTGCTTCCACTGCGCAAAAGCGCGCTTCACAGCCGAGGACTTCCCGACAACAGACTCCGCGGCAACAGGCACCGCGACAGCAAACTCCTCCCCCCATGGCTATGGAGACCATGGAGGAGCCGGAAAAGAAGAAGAAAAAGGGCGGCTGCCTTCGGATTGTCCTGATCGTCCTTGCAATCCTTTTTCTGGCCGCGGTGGTAAAGGCAATTAAGGATCCGTCTGATGACAGCGGCAGCCGCTCGGACACCACTGAAAATACGTCAGATAACGCTTCTGACAACGCCTCCGTATCCTTCCAGGACGGCACCGTATCCAGCAAGTCACAGCTTGGATTGGAATAGCGAATGAACAGAAAAGAGGGTGTCCCAAAACTATGAATTTTTAAATTTATAGGAAAGGGGCACCCTTTCTTTTATCAAAAGGCTCTTTCA
>NZ_SPGT01000024.1:0-44815 GCF_005845155.1 Clostridium sp. BSD2780061688st1 H5
AGGCAGGACAAAAAATCAGGATGCTTTTTTATCCTTTATAAGAAAATATGGGAGTTGGCATTTTGGCAAAAAGAGTGGTGCTGGAGCTAGGGCTCCAGCACCACCTTTGTCTACAGTCTGAGGATCCGTCTGCTTGACGGATCCTCCTTTGTCATGTAAGGTTAAAAGAAGAGAGAGCAGGAGGGAAATAAAAAATAAAAGAAAAAACACAAGAGCGGATGGAGGGAAACGCATGCGCATTTTAATAGCAGAGGATGAGAAGAGTCTGAACAGGATACTGACCGCCCGGCTGAGGGCGGAGCACTACAGCGTGGACTCCTGCTTTGACGGGCAGGAGGCTCTGGACTATCTGGCGGGGGCGGAGTACGACGCGGTGGTGCTGGACATCATGATGCCGGTCATGGACGGGCTCACGGTGCTCTGGAGGATCCGGGAAAGGGACAAGGCTCTGCCGGTGCTCCTTCTGACTGCCAGGGACAGCATTGAGGACCGGGTGGCAGGACTGGACGCGGGGGCCAACGACTACCTGGTGAAGCCCTTTGCGGTGGAGGAGCTGCTGGCCAGGATACGGGTCATGCTGCGAAGGCCGGAGCAGTCCGGTGAGGGAAACTGCCTGACCGTGGGGGATCTGACCCTGTGCACGGACACCCACAGGGTGACCCGGGCAGGGAAGGAGATCACCCTCTCGGGAAAAGAGTACACGCTCCTGCGGTACATGATGCAGAACCATGGGATCGTGCTCTCCCGGGACAAGCTGGAGCAGCACATATGGAACTATGATTACTCGGGAGGCTCCAATGTCATCGACGTGTATATCCGGTATCTGCGGAGGAAGATCGACGAGGGGCACGAGAGGAAGCTGATACACACAGTCCGGGGAGCCGGCTATGTACTGAGGGCGGAATGATGAAGAGATGGTCTATCAAACTGAAGCTGACCTGCCTGTACGGGGGATTTATGCTCCTCCTCATTGTGGCGGCTCTGGCTATCCTCTTTTCCCTCAGCACCCAGGAGGTTCTCTCCTCTGTGCAGTCAGATCTAAAAGAGCAGGTGCAGGGCAGCGTGGAGGAGCTGGAGGAGGAAGACGGAAAGCTGGAGGTGGACTCGGACTTCTACACTATGGAGAACGGGGTCTATCTGTCCGTGTACAGTGTGGACGGAGATTTTCTGTACGGCCGGATCCCCGCCGGCTTTGGCGGCCAGCCGGATTTTGAGCATGACATCCTGCGGACAGTCCGGGAGGGGCAGGAAACCTTCTATGTGTTTGACATGGAGCAGCGCATCCAGGGGTACGGCTCCGTCTACATCCGGGGGATTACCTCGGTCACCAGGGCGGAGAACAGCTTTACCGTGACGCTGCGGTTTGCCCTCATTCTCCTGCCTGGTCTGGCAGTGGTGATGATCCTTTTGTCCTACTTTTTTGTCAGGAGAGCTCTCTTGCCTGTCAGGAGGATCACGGATACGGTAAAGGAAATACGGGAGGAGGAGGATCTGTCCAGGCGGGTGGATCTGCCGGACGGAAAGGATGAGATCTACCATCTGGCGGACACCTTTGACCAGCTGCTGGCGGAGCTGCAGGAGGCCTTTGCCAGAGAGAGGCAGTTCACCTCGGACGTGTCCCACGAGCTTCGCACGCCGGCTGCGGTGATCCTGCTCCAGAGCGAGGAGCTGCTCGCAGATCCCTCCCTCTCTGAGGAGCAGAGGGAACAGCTGGAGGCGATCCGCAGAAAGGCCAGGGACATGTCCTCCATGATCTCCCAGCTCCTTCTTCTGTCCCGGGCAGACCAGGGGCGTCAGGCACTGCAAAAGGAGTCACTGGACATCAGCGAGTTGACCCAGATGACAGCGGAGGAGCAGCAGCTTCTGGCGCAGGAGTGGCATATTTCCATAGAGACGGACATTGAGCCGGGGATCGTGATGGAGGCAGACGAGAGCTTTTTTATCCGGCTTCTCGTGAACCTGATCTCCAATTCCATCTCCTACGGGCGGGAGGGAGGCACTACAAAGGTGTCCCTGCGCCGGGAGGGGAAAATGGCGGTCCTTGCCGTGGCAGACAACGGCCAGGGCATTGAGGAGAAGGATCTCCCCCGCATCTGGGACCGGTTTTACCGGGCGGACGCCTCCCGCAGCGATGCCGGCCACTCCGGGCTTGGCCTTTCCATTGTAAAATGGATCGCCCTGGAGCACGGCGGGGAGGTGGCTGTGGAGAGTGAAAAGGGGAAGGGCAGCGTCTTCACCTGCAGATTTCCCCTGTAAATAAAAAAGAAAAATCCTTCGGACTTTTGAATGAAACAGAAGCGCTGGATCGTATTCATAGTGAAACAGTAAAAAACAATTTCATTTAAAAAGACGGAGGGATCAGATATGAAGAAAATTACAGCAGTGATCGGAGCAGTGGCGGCGGCAGCCATGATCGGGGGAACAGCGGTCTTTGCGGCGGGACCCGGGTATGGCGCAGCCGGATCCGGATATGGAAGCGGCGGAAACTGCCAGGGAAGCGCTGGCTTGGCCGGGCAGAGCACACGGGTCTGCGAGTACTGCGAGCAGTATGGCGGGCATTACACGGACAGCGATGGGGACGGCATCTGCGACCACTATCAGGCCATGACAGAAGGGAATACAGTCGGCGGCAGCGGGCAGGGCAGACATCTGAGCGGACACCGGGGCGAACACTGGGGCGGACACCAGGGTGAACGTGCAGGAGGGCATCACCAGGCGGAGTGTATCTGGCGCTGAAAGGCAAAGTGAGGGTATGAAGGGGCATGCGCAGTGAGGAAGAGGCAAACAGGGCCATAGAGCTCTATGCGGATACTGTGAAGAGGATCTGCATGGTACATTTGAAAAACAGGGCGGACACAGAGGACATCTTTCAGACTGTCTTTCTGAAATACGTCCTCAGCTCCCAGGTCTTTGAGAGCCCGGAGCACGAGAAGGCGTGGATCATCAGGGTGACAGTGAACGCCTGCAGGGATCTTTTGAAGAGCTTTTTCCGGACAAGGACCGTGCCCCTGGACCAGCTGCCCGAGAGGGTCAAGGGTCAGAAGGAGGACTACAGCGAGCTGCTGGAGGCGGTTCTGTCCCTGCCGGAGAAATATAAAGATGTGGTGTATCTCTATTACTATGAGGGGTACAAAGCAGAAGAGATCGGCCGCCTTCTGGGAAAAAAGGTCAACACTGTTTACACACTCCTTACGAGGGCCAGACACCTGTTAAAAGAGAAGCTGGAAGGGGTGATGGACATTGAGTGAAAAATGGAGAGCGGCCTTTGACCAGGTCCGGGCCGATGAAGAGCTGAAGGAGCACACAAGGGACTATCTGCAAAAAAGAGTGTACAGCAAAAAGAGGATCGGGGGAATTCCTGTCAGGGCAGCGGTGGCGGCGGCAGCCTGCCTTGTTCTCGTGGCTCTCGCATCGGGGGGCAGCTATGTCTTTTTCACCCCCACGGCCTACATCAGCATTGATATCAATCCATCCCTGGAGCTTGGCATCAACCGGTTTGACAGGATCGTGTCCGTGGAGGGCTACAGCGAGGAGGCAAAGGAGCTGCTGGATGAGCTGGACATCCGCTTCCTGCCCTACCAGGAGGGGATCCAGGAGCTTCTGGACAGCACAGGGCTGCAGGACTATCTCGCCCAGGACGGCCTTCTCTCCTTCACGGTGGCGGGAGACAGCGATGAGCAGAGCAGCCAGATACTGGATCACGTGGAGACCTGCGCCAGGGGCCACCAAAACATGCAGTGCCACTTAAGCGGCATGGATGAGATGGAGGCGGCCCACCAGGAGGGCATGTCTGTGGGAAAATACAGGGCCTACCTGGCGCTGAGGGATGTGGATCCGTCTGTGACCCTGGAGGAGGTCAGGGGGATGTCCATGCGCCGGATCCAGGAGCTGCTGGAGTCCTACGGCGTGGATCCCGAGGCGGTTCAGTCTGAAGAGGACTGTGAGAATGGCCAGACAGAGGGCAGCGGCCAGTCCGGGACAGAGGAGGATGCAGGTACCGACACAGAAGAAGACGAAGGAGAGCACGCAGGAGAGAGCGAAGGCAACAGATACCGCCATCACGGAGAAAATGAAGAGGAGGGCGGACACGGGCACCAGTGAATGTAATCCAGTGGCTGCCCGGTATGGTGAGTGCCGGGCAGCCTGCTCTTAAAGCGGATAGCGGGCAGGATAGGGTATCCAATGCGCTACAGTTTAAAAAAAATTACAAATTCTATCTTGTTTTAATCTTTCTTTAATCTTTTCTGGTTATAGTAAGTACAACAAAGGAACACAGCAATCAAATAATCAGGAAAGGGACCGGCCCGGGCAGGGCCGGGAAAGGGAAAGAAAAGATGAGAAGATATAAGAGATTGGCAACAGCACTTCTGGCCGCGGCACTGGCGGCAGGTATTGTGACAGGATGTGGAGCCTCCGGCCGGGATATCGGCCAGGACGAGGCCAAGAGGATCGCCTTTGAGGACGCGGGGGTTAGCGAGTCCGACACATCCAGGCTGAAGGTGGAAAAGGACAGGGATGACGGCATCCTCCAGTATGATGTGCAGTTCAGCGTGGACGAGAAGGAGTACAGCTATGACATCAACGGCGCCAACGGCGAGATCCTCAGCGCGGATGTGGAGACGAAGGGCACAGCCGGCCAGAGCGCAGCAGCCCCTGGCCAGGACAGTGCAGCCGCCGGGACAGGTGATGCGCCGGCCGGCGAAAACGCGGGGAATACCGGGAATGCAGGAAATGCAGCGGGGGCAGCCAATGTGGCTGTCAGTGAGGCGGACGCAAAAGCCGCGGCCCTGGAGAGAGTGCCGGGCGCCACTGAGGCGGATCTCCGCATGGAGCTGGACTTTGACGACGGCTACTACATTTACGAGGGAGACATCATCTACAACCAGAAAGAGTATGAATTTGAGATCGATGCTCAGACAGGCAGCTTCCTGAAGTGGAGTGAGGAGAGACATTAGATTTCAGCATGTTCAGACATGGCAAACACAAAAGCCAGGGCAGGCGCCGGACAAAAGAGTAAGTCCGGCGCCTGCCCTTTAAAATTTTATTTATACAGATGCCCTGCGGGATGTCCGCAGCTGTCTCGCGGCCCTTGTAAGCCTGTGCTTATTTTACACGCCAAGGGCATTGTGGACGGATGTCAGGACCTGGCGCAGCTCCTCGGCGCCGATCTGCCCCGGAGCGGATGCCATGGAGCCTGAGCCGAAGGTGAGGCAGGAGCCGAAGACCTCGCAGGAGAGACGGCTGATGCTGCCAAGGCCGGACATGGACATGGTGATGATGGGCCTGTCCGCATAGTCGGAGGCCATCTCCTCTGTGGCGGCAAGCAGAGTGAGCACGTCCTTTTTGCTTTTTGGCATAACGGCGATCTTGGGGATGTCCGCTCCCATATCCTGCATCTTGCGCAGCCGGTAGACGATGTCGGATTTGGCCGGAGTCTTGTCAAAGTCGTGGTTGGATGCCACCACCTTTGTGCCGGATGCGTGGATGGCGCTGATGAGATCAGAGACGATCTCATCTCCCGTGAAAATCTCCACGTCGATCAGATCCGCCAGGCCTGTGGCGGCCACGGCCTTGTTGAGGGATACGTAGGCGGCAGTGTCCATCTCATGGACGCCGCCCTCTTTCTTTGTGCGGAAGGTGAAAAGAAGAGGAGTGTCCCCCAGCTTTTCCCTGACGCCGGACAGCACGTCCAGCACAGCCTGGGTGTCCTCTACAGCCTCAAACCAGTCCACGCGCCACTCCATCAGGTCCATGGACATGGACTTGTACTGCTCTGTGAGGGAGAGGATTTCCTCCTTCGTCTTTCCCACATTTGGGATGCACACAGCCGGGATGCCGCTTCCCAGCTCCAGATTTCTTACCTTTACTGTATTCATGAACCTTTTCCTCCCTAGTCCTCGTCATCGTCTGTGTAGGCATAGGAGATGCCAAGCTTCTCCTTCATGTACTCGCTGTCCACTCTCTGGCCCAGCATCAGCTCGATGGCCGCGATGGCCTGGAAGAGCATCATGCCCTGGCCGTTCATTGTCTTGCAGCCGGCCTTTCTGGCCATTTTCAGCATGGCTGTCTCGTGGGGAGAGTACACTACATCTGTCACGATCAGGTCCGGGCGGAAGAAGGAGGCGTCCGGAATGTAGGTGATGCCCTCCAGCGGCTTCATGCCCACGCCGGTGGCGTTTGTGAACAGATAGCTGTCAGCCATCTCCGCTTTTAAGCGGTCCAGATCCTCCAGGGGATAGAAGACAGCCTTGCAGTCTGTGTTCTCATTGATCTTTCTCACGGTCTCGATGGCGTTGTCTTTAAATTTATCATCCCTTGCGAAGATGGACATCTCGGCCACGCCGTCCAGGGCGGACTGGATCTGCACAGCTGTGGCGGCTCCGCCGGAGCCCACGATAGTGACCTTCTTGCCTGTAGGGTCAATGCCGTTGTCCTTCAGGGACTGCACATAGCCGATGCCGTCCGTGTTGTGGCCGATCAGGTATCCGTCCTTGTTCACGATGGTGTTGACGGCCCCGCAGAGCTTGGCGGCGGGAGACACCTCGTCCAGATATTTGTGGACGATGGTCTTGTTCGGCATGGAGATATTGGAACCACGCATTTTCAGGGCTCGGAGGCCTTTGATGGCGTCCTCCAGGTCGTCTGCGTCCACCTCGAATGCAAGGTTGACAATATCCACGCCCAGCTTTTCGTAGGCGGCATTGTGGGTAGCAGGTGACTGAGAATGGCGGATTGGGTAGGCCATAAGTCCGATCAGCTCTGTGTGCCCGGTGATCTGGTGTCTTTCCATAATTCATCTCTCCTTTATGATAAAAACTTTGTATGTCTTTATTTTAACAAAACAGGCATTGTCAATCAAATACTTAATATGCATGGAAATCATAGATGAAATCTATCAAATGAAAATTCTAAAAGGGACAGCGCCGGCATATATTCTAACAGCACATGTGGAAGGGGCGCGAACTATGGATCATTATGAGTTATACAAGGACATACAGGTCAGGACAAACGGGGAAATATACATAGGAGTGGTGGGGCCGGTTCGAACCGGAAAGTCCACCTTTATCAAGCGGTTTATGGATGTGCTCGTCCTTCCCCACCTGGAGGATGAGAACGTAAAGGCCAGGACGGTAGATGAGCTCCCCCAGTCTGCCTCCGGCAGGACCATCATGACTACAGAGCCCAAATTTGTCCCCAAGGAGGCGGCAAAGATCGATCTGACGGAGGATGTGTCGGTGAAGATCCGCCTCATCGACTGTGTGGGCTACATGGTGGAGGGGGCGTCGGGACACGAGGAGGAGGGGCAGGAGCGGAAGGTGAAAACTCCCTGGTTTGACTATGAGATACCCTTTACAAAGGCGGCTGCCGTGGGAACGGAGAAGGTCATCCACGAGCACTCCACCATCGGCATTGTGGTGACCACCGACGGCAGTATCGGGGAGATCCCAAGGAGCAGCTACGAGGAGGCGGAGGGGAAGACCATCCGGGAGCTCCAGGGGATCGGGAAGCCCTTTGTGGTGCTGGTGAACAGCCGCCGCCCGGCGGGGGAGGAGGCCAAAAGGACCACGCAGCACATCCGGGATACCTACCAGGTGCAGGCTCTGCCGGTGAACTGCGAGCAGCTGAAGGAGGAGGATATTCACCGGATCATGGAGGCTGTGCTCTTTGAGTTTCCTGTGTCGGAGCTTCAGTTCTTTATCCCCAGGTGGGCAGAGATGCTGCCGCCGGACCACAGGATCAGGCAGGACCTGACAGCCTGCGCCCGGGAGCTGTTGGAGAGAATCGGTCAGATACGGGACGCTGTCTCGGGAATAGACACGCCGGAGAGCCCCTACATAGAGGAGATGCGTCTGGAAAAGATCGAGATGGACACAGGCTGCGTGAAAATACGCATAGACATCGGGGAAGAGTTCTACTACGAGATGCTCAGCGAGATGACCGGGGCACAGATCCAGGGGCAGTACGGCCTCATCTGCGAGCTGAAGAAGCTGTCCGCCATGAAAAATGAGTACGAGTGCGTCAAGGGAGCCTTTGACAGTGTCAGGATGAAAGGCTACGGGGTGGTAAAGCCGGGCCGGGATGAGATCACCCTGGATGAGCCGGAGATCATACGCCAGGGCAACAAGTACGGTGTGAAGATCCGGTCCCACGCCCCCTCCATTCACCTCATCAGGGCGAACATAGAGACAGAGATCGCGCCCATTGTGGGCAGCGAGCAGCAGGCGGAGGACCTGATCCGGTATATCAGGGACAGGAAGGACACAGAGGGAGGTATCTGGGAGACGAATATTTTCGGGAAGACCATCGAGGAGCTGGTGATGGACGGCATGCAGAGCCGGATCTCCATGATCGGAGATGACAGCCAGGCGAAGCTGCAGGACACCATGCAGAAGGTGGTGAACGACATCAATGGGGGGATGGTCTGCATCATTCTGTAGAGGAGGCGTGTTTTCCCGGACTGCCTTAAGGACTTCGCAGGCGCGGAGTCCTTTTCCCGTACGGGCTGCTGACACGGACGAAGGGGGAGTACGAGCCCTATGGGAAGGGGCGGTGGAGGCAGAGCAGATCCTCCCCTTCCTATACCGGCGGGAGAGAAAGAGTGACTGGGCCTGCCGCGTTCCATTTTTGCTGTTGACAGAGATGGTTTTCATGCGTATAATTGTATTATAATATTAATACAAAAAACATCGCGGAATGCACAGGGGGAAGAGACCATGTTAGAGGTACAGGGACTAAGGAAAATGTATGGGAAAAACCTGGCGGTGGATCAGGTCAGCTTTTTTGTGCCGGACGGGAGGATAGGCATCCTTCTTGGCCCCAACGGCGCGGGAAAATCCACCATCATCAAGAGTATAGCGGGGCTTCTCAGGTACGAGGGGCTGATACGGATACAGGGCATCCCCTCCAGGGAGCTGGCGGCCAAGAGGATCTTTGGCTACGTGCCCGAGATCCCCTCCATGTTCGAAGCACTGTCCGTGCGGGAGCATATCGAGTACATCCGGATGGCATACAGGAGCTCCATCACTGACCAGGAGGTGGAGAGCCTTCTTCAGAGATTTGAGATGACAGACAAGGCGGACAAGCTGGGCGGCGAGCTGTCCAAAGGGATGATGCAGAAGGTCAGCATCCTCTGCGCCCTGGCGGTCAAGCCTCAGGTCATCCTCTTTGACGAGCCCATGGTGGGCCTGGATCCCCAGGCCATCCGGGAGCTCAAGGAGGTCATACTGGAGCTGAAGAGTCAGGGGGTGACAGTCCTCATCAGCACCCACATGCTGGAGATGGTGGAGGAGCTCTGGGACGTCATGTTCGTGATGGAGAAGGGACGCATCAAGGCCTCCTTCCGGAAGGAGGATGTGGGGGACAGGGATCTGGATGACCTGTTCTTTGAAGTGACAGGCGGTGAGAAGAGATGAGGGCGCTTTTGTATCTGACAAAGAGAAGCTTTATCAACCGGGCGAGGAAGGCGGTGCGCAAGCCGGTGACCTACCTCTATATCGCGCTGGGCATCTTCTATGTGGTGGGGATCCTGGCAGCCTTTGCCTCCCTGGCGGCGGCCGGTGGCATTGCCTACAAGCAGGGAATCGTCTACGTCATGACAGTGTGGCTCTACTTTATATTCTGCAGCAATTTTCTGTCCTACGCAAAGTTGAAGGGCGTGATCTTCAGGCCCAGCCACGCCCATTTTATCTTCACCGCGCCCATCAGCTCCAAGCTGGTGCTGCTCCACGGGGCGATTTTGAACTACACGGTATCCCTTGTGGCAGATTTTTTGTTCTCCGTGGCGGCAGTGACGATCTTCCACGTGGAGCCGGTCAGGGCTATTCTGCTCTTTGTCTTCTGCTTTGTGTTTGAGACGGCATTTGAGACCAGCCTGATGGTCTTTCTCTACTCCGGGGAGGAGAGGTTTCAGGGGCTGATCCGCCTTCTGCGGCTTCTGATCTATGTCCTTGTGGGAGCGGTGGCCGCGGTGGTGGCCTGGTATCTTGTGAGAGGAGGGCTGAATAAGGAGTCAGTCCTTGCCCTCTTTGAGTCCCCGGCCCTCAGACTCCTTCCGGTGGCGGGCTGGGAGGTGTCGGCGGTAAGCCTTCTCGTGACGGGGCCGGACCGGTGGAATGTGATCGGGACTGTCCTCTTTCTTCTGGCCTGCGCGGGGATGCTCCTGGTGGCCCGGAGGATCCGGTGTACAGGAGCCTACTACGAGGACGCGGCTAAATTCGCGGATGACTACGCGGAGCTGAAAAGGAGGAACCAGAAGGGGGAGAACAGTGTAGGCTTTGGAAAGAAGAAGCTGAAAAAGGCGTCCCTCGCGGGCTGGGGCACGGGGGCCAAGGCGATCTTCAGCCGGCAGCTCCTGGAGTACAAAAAGGAGCGGTTCTTCATTTTTACAGGCTTTACCCTGGCAGCCCTCATAGGGGCAGTGGCCTGCATCTTCTTTGTGGGCAGGCCCGACGAGGAGCTGCCACCGGATCTTCTGCTCATGGGGATTGCCATCTACATGGTCTTTGTGGGCACCGGGTACATGGGAAAATGGGGGAAGGAGCTGGAGCTGCCCTACATTTACCTGATCCCCGAGCCGGCGGCAAAGAAGCTCTGGTACGCCACCTGCACGGAGCACCTGAAGGCCCTGGTGGACGCGGTCATCTTCTGCGTTCCCGTGGGACTGGCCTGGGGCATTTCTATCTGGAAGATCGCGGCCATCATCCTGTCCTATGTGGTGCTCCAGGCCAACCGGCTCTACATCAAGGTGCTGGGGGACAGCCTTCTGGGCGATACCCTGGGGACTACGGGAAAGCAGTTCTTCCTGCTGGGAGTCCAGGGAGGCATCCTGGGCATCGGAGCCCTGGCCAGCATCCCGGCGGCCTACCTGATAAATGCAAATTTGCTCTTTTTAATCGTGCCGATTTATAGTATGATAATTACAGTGCTGATTGCTGCTCTCACCGTTCCGAGATTTGAGTGCATGGAGCAGTGGGATTAGGAAAATAAGGACAACATGCAAGGAGGGTCACACAATGTTGGATGAAGAATTTGTCACGCTTGAGATCGGAAAGACAAAGCATATCGCTCTGGTCGCTCACGACGGCAAGAAGAAGGAGCTGGTGGACTGGTGCGACAGGAATAAAGAGATACTGAAGGGCCATTTTCTCTGCGGGACAGGGACCACGGCCAAGCTCATCGCCGAGAAGACGGGGCTGCCGGTGAAAGGGTTCTGCAGCGGTCCCCTGGGAGGAGACCAGCAGATCGGGGCCAAGATCGTGGAGGGACAGATCGATTTCATGATTTTCCTGTGGGATCCGCTGGAGGCACAGCCCCACGACCCGGATGTGAAGGCGCTTTTGCGCATCGCTGTGGTCTATGACATCCCCATCGCCAACAACCTGGCTACCGCGGATTTCATGCTTAATTCCAGATACATGTCAGAGCCCTACGCGAGAAAGATCGAGAATTTCAACAGGACGATCCAGCAGCGTGTGGAGAGGATGAAATAGATGGCTGAGGCATACGGCAGCTTTTCGGAGGTCTATGACACTTTCATGGATAATGTGCCCTACCGGGAGTGGGCCGGCTACATAGAGGAAAAGCTGAGGCAGCAGGGGATAGAGGAGGGCCTTGTCCTGGATCTGGGATGCGGGACGGGCAGCATGACCGAAGAGCTGGCGGACGCCGGTTACGACATGATCGGGGTGGACAGCTCCCCGGAGATGCTGGAGCAGGCCTTTGAGAAGAAGGAAACAAGCGGCCACGACATCCTCTACCTTCTGCAGGATATGCGGGAGTTTGAGCTCTACGGCACCGTCCGGGCAGTGGTCAGCGCCTGCGACTGTGTCAACTATATCACAGACCCGGAGGAGCTTCTGGAGGTGTTCCGGCTTGTGAACAATTACCTGGATCCGGGAGGCATCTTTCTCTTTGACTTCAACACAGAGTACAAGTACAGGGAGGTGCTGGGCGAGCAGACCATCGCCGAGGACAGGGAGGATTGCAGCTTCATCTGGGACAACTATTACGATGAGGAGGGGCGGATCAACTCCTACGAGCTGACTCTGTTTATCCGGGAGGAGGGGGATCTCTACCGGAAATATAAGGAGCAGCATTTCCAGAGGGCCTACACTCTGGAGGAGATGAAGGAGCTCCTTAAAAGGAGCGGCCTGACCTTTCTGTCAGCCCGGGAGGGCTACACGGACAGGGATGCGGGGCCTGGCAGCGAGAGAATAACCATCATGGCGAGGGAGTGCGGAAAATGATCCGCGCTCCCTTGTCAAGTATGGGAAAAAATATTAAAATGGTACATGAGTCAAAAAAGAGAACAAGAGAAAGGATCAAGAATAGATGACACAGAACACAGATTACATCGTAAGGGCAACCGCCGCGGGAGGGCAGATCAGAGCCTTCGCGGCCACCACAAGGGACCTGGTGGAGGAGGCCAGGAGACGCCACAACACAAGTCCGGTGGCCACAGCGGCCCTGGGGCGCCTGCTGACAGCGGGCGTTATGATGGGCAGCATGATGAAAAATGACACCGACGTGCTGACTCTCCAGATTAACGGCGATGGCCCCCTGGGAGGCATCACAGTGACAGCGGACAGTCAGGGGAATGTGAAGGGCTACGTGCAGAATCCGGACGTGATCCTGCCCCCGAAGAACGGGAAGCTGGATGTGGGGGGAGCCGTGGGCATCGGCCTCCTCACCGTCATCAAGGACATGGGCCTTAAGGAGCCCTACTCGGGCCAGACCATCCTTGTGACAAGCGAGATCGCAGAGGATCTGACCTACTATTTCGCCAATTCAGAGCAGGTGCCCTCCTCTGTGGGGCTGGGCGTGCTCATGGAGAAGGACAACACGGTAAAATGCGCGGGGGGCTTTATCGTGCAGCTCATGCCCTTTGCCGAGGAGAAGGTGATCAGTCGCCTGGAGGAAAATGTGGGAAAGATCACCTCTGTGACAAAGCTTCTGGAGGAGGGCTACACGCCCCAGCAGCTTCTTTCGGATCTGACAGAGGGGCTGGATCTGGAGGTCACAAACACCATGCCCGCCCGGTTCTACTGTAACTGTTCCAAGGAGAGAGTGGAGCGGGCCGTGGCCAGCATCGGGGCAAAGGATATCCAGGAGATGATCGATGAGGGGAAGGATATTGAAGTGAAGTGTCACTTCTGCAATACAGCCTACAATTACTCAGTGGACGAGCTGAAGAGCATACTGAAAAGAAGCAGAAAATAGAGAGGAGTGTGGACCTTGAGACATGGTTTTGTAAAGGTGGCGGCAGCCACCTCGGACATCCGTGTGGCGGATGTGGCGTACAACAAAGAGCAGATCTGCCGTCTCATAGATGAGACGACAGCGGAGGGAGCCAAGATCGTGGTGTTTCCCGAGCTGGTCCTCACCGGCTACACCTGCGGGGATCTCTTTACCCAGGACGTGCTCCTCGGGGAGGTGAGAAGAGCCATCAAAGAGGTGGCAGCGGCCACGAGGGAGAAGGACGCCCTCATCTTTGTGGGCATGCCTCTGGCAGTGGAGGGGGAGCTCTACAATGTGGCGGCGGCCCTGAACAGGGGGAGGATCCTGGGATTTACCACCAAGACCTTTCTGCCCAACTACGGAGAATTCTACGAGATGCGCCAGTTCCGGGAGGGGCCGGAGGACGTGCGGTACATCCCGTTTGAGGGGGAGAAGATCCTCTTTGGCCCCCGGATCCTCTTTGAGGCGGATGCCATGCCGGACCTGATCGTGTCGGCGGAGATCTGTGAGGACGTCTGGTCTCCGGTGCCGCCCAGCATTGACGCGGCCAGAGAGGGGGCCACGGTCATTGTCAACTGCTCCGCCAGCGACGAGACTATCGGCAAGGCGGCCTACAGGAAGAGTCTCATCGAGGGACAGTCGGCCCGGCTCATGGCGGCCTACATTTACGCCAACGCCGGGGAGGGAGAGTCCACCACAGATCTTGTCTTTGGCGGCCACAACATCATCTCCGAGAACGGTACCACCCTGGCGGAGGGAGAGCGGTTCAGAAACGGCGTCATCTACGCCCAGATCGACGTAAAGCGGCTGATCAGCGAGCGGAGGAAGAACACCACCTTCAAGACAGCCCGGGACCGCCATCTTCTGAGAGTTCCCTTCCATGTGGAGATGACCCGGACGCGGCTTTCCAGAAGGTTCCCCTCCCGCCCCTTTGTGCCGGACGCAAAGGAGGAGAGGGACAGAAGATGCGAGGAGATTCTCACTATCCAGGCTATGGGGCTGAAGAAGCGCCTGGCCCACACCCACGCGAAGAGTGCGGTGGTGGGCATCTCCGGAGGCCTGGACTCCACCCTGGCCCTCCTTGTGACAGCCCGGGCCTTTGACAGGCTGGGCATGGACCGGGGACAGATCATCGCTGTCACTATGCCCTGCTTCGGCACCACAGACAGGACCTACAACAACGCCTGCCAGATGGCGCTGAAGCTGGGGGCCAAGCTCCGGGAGGTGCGGATCGCCGACTCGGTTGCCAGCCATTTCAGGGATATCGGCCACGACATGGAGGATCACAGCGTCACCTACGAGAACTCCCAGGCCAGAGAGCGGACCCAGGTGCTCATGGACATCTCCAACCAGACAGGGGGCCTTGTGGTGGGCACAGGGGATATGTCTGAGCTGGCTCTTGGCTGGGCTACCTACAACGGGGACCACATGTCCATGTACGGAGTCAATGCCTCCGTGCCAAAGACGCTGGTGCGGCATCTGGTGCGCTACTGCGCGGACACGGAGAAGGATCAGGAGCTTAAGGCTGTGCTCTACGACGTGCTGGACACGCCGGTGAGCCCGGAGCTCCTTCCTCCCAAGGACGGACAGATCGCCCAGAAGACGGAGGATCTGGTGGGGCCCTACGAGCTTCATGATTTCTATCTGTACTATTTCCTCCGCTTCGGGTACGAGCCCTCTAAGATCTACCGCATCGCCAAGGAGGCTTTCGCGGGCGAGTACGATGAGGAGACCATCTACAAATGGCTGCGCACCTTCTGCTGGAGATTTTTCAGCCAGCAGTTCAAGCGGTCCTGTCTTCCCGACGGCCCCAAGGTGGGTACGGTGGCCCTCTCGCCCAGAGGGGACTGGCGGATGCCCAGCGACGCCTGCGTGGATGTGTGGATCCGTGACCTGGAAAAAGAGGCGAAAGGAGATGGGGTACAATGACAGTGGAAGAAATGACAGCGGTGGATCAGCGGGAGGTTGACAGGAGAGTGCGGCGCTGCCGCTTAAGGCAGTGGCTGGGATGGGCTGCCTACGCTCTGGTAGCTATCCATCTTCTCTGGATGATTTTGAGCAGCAATTTCCCCGTCCGGCTCTGGGTGAGTGGATATAAATGGGATATGCTGCAAATCTGCATGATCATCACACACTTTGCGGTGCTCTTTATCCTGGCTCTTGTAGCGAAGACCGGGACCACCTGGATCTACGGGGCGCTCCAGAAGGAGTGCGACCCCTTCCTCTTTGAGGCCTGCGTCTACCACATGGGCTTTATGGGAAATGAGAACCTGAAGCGGCTGAACCTGGCCATTGCCCAGTACTACCAGGGGAATTTCCAGCAGGCCATGGACACCATCATGCACACGGATCCCTCTTCCTTCAAGAAGACCAACCGGCTGAATTACTATGCCCTAAAAAGCGGCCTCTGCTTCCGCTTTGGCATAGGGGACAAGGTAAGGGAGCTGGAAAACGAGTTCCAGAGAAGAATCAGCGGCAAGCAGGACACAAAGAACATGCGGCTCCTCTGCGCCATGAACAATCTGAAGCGGGCCCGGGCGAACAAAGACTATGAGTCCGCCTGGCGCTTCTACCAGGAGTGGCTCCACCTGTCCGACCCGGTAAGCCAGCAGCTCTGGTCAAAGGTGGGAAGAGCCTGGCAGCAGGCGGTTCTGGAGCAGGACTGCGGGAACGAGGCGGGGGCACGGGCGGCCTTTGCCTATGTGGAGAAGTACGGGAACCGCCTGATGTTCGTGAAGGACGCGGCCCGTTTCCTGCACCCCCAGGAGACGGCTGCGGATAAAACAGAGAGCGAAGGAGTGAAACGCGATGGAGGAACTGAAGCTTAGGGAGAAAGCGGCGGAGAATTTTAATAAGATCTACAACTGCTGTCAGTCTGTGGCCTGCACGGTCTGTGAGAGATACGGGGTGAGCCAGGAGGATATGTTCCGCATGACAGAGGGGTTCGGGTCCGGCATCGGCGGGCTGAAGGACACCTGCGGAGCGGTCATGGGGATGTTCCTCATCATCAGTCTGGCGAACAGCGCCGGGGACATGGAGGATCCCACCCGGACAAAGCTGGATACATATGCTAAATTCCAGGAGGCGGCAGAGATCTTTAAGGAGAGGAGAGGGTCGCTGTACTGCCGGGACCTAAAGACCCAGGACGGTCCCCAGCCCCTTCCCTGCTGCATGGCCTGCGTGGAGGACGCGGCCCAGATTTTGGAAGAGCTTCTGAAAAAATGGGACATTCTGTCATAAAATAGAAAACAGGCGCATATATATGATCACAGGAGGAAATCAGATCATGGGAACAGAAAGAGAAATGAAAGCTGTCGTATGCCTGCACCACATTGCTACCTTTATGTCTGTGGCAGCCGGCGGATGGGCAGTCATAAAAGGAACGGGAAGCAAAGTGAAGGATGCGCTGGCAGGGATATTCCTGGCAGTCCAGCTCTTTGCCCTTCTCAAGGTCGTTCTGGAGACGGCGGGGAAGAGGGAGGAGACGCTGGGGGACCAGGTCGGGCGTCTGAGGGCGAAGATTGAGAAGACCAGGGGCGGCCGGGCGGCCGCGGAGGCCTGCACAGCGCTGATGCTTTTTTTGTCTCTTCTCTTTAAGATCGGTGTTCCCCTCTGCCTTCTGGAGAGGAAGAAATGCTAAGAGAGCGTCTGGAAGGCCAGGCCAGGCTTGTCTGGAAAAGCTTCCTTAACGCCCTCCCTGTGATCTGCTTTTACCTGTTTTTGTTCTGCACGGTTTTGCTTTTGTTCGGGACACAGTACATCATGGTGGTGTCCCTCGTGACAGTGCTCTTCCAGACCAATTACCGGAAGAGAAGGTCCTGGGTGAGTCTCGCCCGGGCGGCGGCAAGCCAGCTGGGACTCAGTCTGCTGGCCTGGATCGCCACCTGGTCCTTTCCGCTGTCTGCAGGGCTCAACCTGATCGTGCCCTTTGCCCTTGTGTTCCTGAAGGCCACCCGGTTCAACCGGATGGGCTATTTTTCCGGGCTCATGACCTTTACCTTTCTGCAGCTCCTGCCCGTGGACCTGGCGGGATTTTTTGTGCAGACAGAGGCCATGCTGTATTCCCTGGCCTGCTTTTTCCTGTTGGTGAAGCTGTACCAGTGCCGGTATCCCCAGGAAAAGAGCTACAGAAGAGAGCAGGAGGGTCTGTCTGTCCTGGCAGATTGCCTGCGCCGGCAGCTCCGGGGAGAGGAGAAATCCCCGGAGAGCCTTGGGGATCTCTATGAGCTGCAGCAGCTCCAGTACCAGGAGACCTACGCCAAGCGGGGCGGAAGGGAGGTGGCCACCCGGGAGGGGAAGATCTCCTACATGTTCGCCCTCCTGTTCCAGCGGGCCTCCTACTTTGTGGGCAGCAGATACGCCCCGGCCATGCTGGAGCAAAAGGGAGCCGCCGAACTGGTGGAAAAGACAGCCGTCTATCTGGAGAGGGCAGCATCCACAGCCTTCTGGGAAAAGACGGCGAGAACGGCGTTGGAGGAGGCGGGAGAGGCATTGCTTCTGGAAGCAGGGGCAGGGGGGGACGAGATCCAGATCTCGGTTCAGAATTTTCTCCAGCCCTTCCTCATCATCCTCCGGAAATTTGACGAGGGAGAGAGGGAGGAGGCAGGGGCTTCCTGGCCCATGCCAAGGCACCAGCGGCCTTTGGGGAAGCTGCTGTACCAGATGCGGCCGGACGGCTTTGAGATGCGGTTTGCCCTGCGGATGAGCGCGGTTTTGACCCTCAGCTTTCTCTTTGTGCACATAAGCGGCGCCGACCACGCCTACTGGCTGCCCCTCAACGCCTTTCTGCTCCTGCGGCCCATGTACGAGGACAGCCGCTATCGCATGCTGACCCGGTTTCTGGGAACTGCGGGAGGCTGCGTCATCATGAGCCTGCTCTTTCCTGTCATGCCCGGAATGGCAGGGCATTTTGTCCTGGCGGCACTCATGGTCATCTGCATGTACACCGCCACGCCGGGAACCTGCGTGCACGCGGTCTGTGTGACCTGCTTTGCCCTCTCCATGGTGACCCTGGCCATGGGGGAGGAGACAGCTGTGGAGCTTCGGATGATCTATGTGATGGGGGCTGTCGCCCTTGTCCTTGTGATCAACCGGTTTTTCTTCCCCACCAGCATGGGGCAGCAGTTCCGATACAATCTCACCGTGGTCTTCCATATGCACCACATGTACCTTAGGATGCTGGAGAGGGCTCTGGAGCGGCCCACGGATTACGGGACTATCTGCGATGCCCAGGTGGAGTACCATCTGGTTCACGGACAGATGATGGAGTATCTGGACAAGAGGCGGGGACAGCCCTGGGAGACCTACCGGGAGCTTCTTAAGATATCCTGGGAGATGGTGGCGGAGATGGAGCAGATTCTGCTCTTTGTCAATTCCGGACACTTGAGCGAGGGGGAGGATGAAGAGATGGAAAACTATATTTCCCACGCCCAGTATGTGCTGGCGCAGATCCAGAGGCTGCTGGGCCTGCGGGGCGAAAAGACGCTGCCGGAGGTGAGAAGGGTCAGCTACAGCCGGGCGGATGCCGGGCAGCAGGAGCTGTCCTATTTTCTGACAGCCTACTCAAGCCATGTCTCCCGGATGTACCGGCTTGCGCTGGAACACAGATCCGATATTTAAGCCTTTCGTTGTGCCAGCTCATCGGTGATCGCCTGGGTCAGCTTTTGGAGGACAGACAGGCTCGCTCAATTGCCGAAGTGAACCAGACACTTAAAACGGCGGAAAAATCTAAGAGATTTTCCCACCGCCGTGTCTGGATCACTCCGTCCGTTTACGAAAATTTCATTCCACCAAATATACTTATAAAGTACAATTTATCGTTGCATTTTTAATGTTCTCCATTCATCTTCTAAAATCGACATCAATATATCATCTGCATACGTATCTCCATCCATAATAGCGTCTCTTAAAACACCTTCTCGCTTAAAACCTGCTTTTAAATATACTTTTTCGGCTCTAGGATTGAATGAATACACGTCTAATTCTAAACGATGTAATTTTAGTTTCTCAAAAGCAAAATCACGAGTAATTTCCGTTGCCCATGTGCCAATACCTTTTCCTCTTTCTGTTTGACGGTAAATACCAATTCGGAAATTAGCACATTTCAAATCCCAGTCAATTTCATTGAGTACACTTTCACCTATAATTTCTCCATCAGGTGCTATAATCAAAAAGAAATACCTATCATCTTCCTCAAGTGATTTCAAAAAGAAGGATACTACTTCTTCTTTTGAAACTTCTTCTTTGCAGCCGGTTAATCGTGCCACTTCCTTATCTAATGGACAATAATTCTGTTCATAATAATTGACTGCGTCATCTGCTTTAGCTAAACGTATTACAAAACCATCTTTTTTACCAATAACATCTGTGTTCATATAATATTTTCTCCTTTATCTAATAAAAATTCGGAGCTTTTAGAATAATCGAGAAAAATTGCGAAAGAGATAACCAGCGCATATGCTGAGATTGGTTTGAAAGGGGGAGGGGAGTGATGAAAGATATGATAAAGAATAGTGGAAGAGAATGGCAGATATTGGCCAATCATTTGAATTGATGATTGGCCAATACCTGCTTCTTTTGATATTTGTACGGCTGCGGTAACGGCGTTACCGCCTGCCAGGAAGATTTACAGCTTGATGTTCTTGAACAGGTCGCCCAGGCTTGTGCCGATGTTCTCGGACTTGGGGATCTCCACCTTGATGTCTTCCTCCTCGTCCTTCCCCTCCAGAGCCTTCATGCTGAGGCTGATCTTGCCGTCCTTGAGGCCGATGATCTTTACAGTCACCTCATCGCCCACAGAGAGAACGTCCTTGGGGGATTTCACCCGCTTTCTGCTGATCTGGGACACGTGTACAAGTCCGGAGAGTCCGTCCTCCAGACGGACGAAAGCGCCGTAGGTCTGCAGGCTCTCCACCTTGCCCTTCACAACGCTGCCCACCTTCACGTTAGCGATCTTCTCCTCCATGGCCTTTTTCTCCTTCTCCCGGAGGATCTCTCTTGCGGACAGGATAAGGCGGTTCTCAGCCTGGTTGACTTCGATGACCCGGACCTCGATGTCCTTTAAAAGATATGTCTCCAGATCCTCGATATAGGATAAGGATAACCTGGATGCGGGGATAAATCCGCGCAGGCCTTCCACCATGGCGATGGCGCCTCCGTTCACGATCCCCTCCACCTTTACCGGAAGGGTAGTCTTGTTCTCCATGTAGCGCTGTACCACGTTCCACGGATTGGCATCGTCAAGATGCTCCTCGTAGTCAGCCATTGTCTCTTCCGGTTTGTTTTCCTCTTGTAATAATTCTTCGCTCATTTTGTTAGTCCTTTCTCATAACCGTATTTATGTGTTTCCACATACTAGTAACAGTATATCACGAAAAGGGGACTTTGTTCAAAGAAAAAAGCAAAGTATCCGGGAATTTTTAGTTGACTGGAAGTGGAAAAAATGGCAAGCTTATTTTACAGATCAAAAATTTGGAAAAGATACAAGCAGGGAGTTGAAGATATGAGAAAAGTTTATGTTGTAGGGCACAAAAATCCGGACACGGATTCCATCTGCTCTGCCATTGCATATGCCGGGCTGAAGAAGGAAGTCACGGGGAAGGAGTTTGTGGCAAAGCGGGCTGGCCAGATCAATGAGGAGACACAGTACGTGCTGCGCAGGTTCAAGGTGGACGCTCCGAGGCTTCTCCAGGATGTGAAGCTCCAGGTGAAGGACCTGGACATCCACAAGATCACCGGGGTGGCCCCGGGCGTGTCCATCAAGGAGGCGTGGGAGCTGATGAAAACCCAGTCTGTCAAGACCCTTCCGGTGCTGAAGGACGGGGAGCTGGTGGGGCTGATCTCCACCGGGGACATCGCGAAATCCTACATGGACGTGTACGACAACACCATCCTGGCAAAGGCCAGGACCCAGTACCGCAATATTGTGCGCACCCTGGACGGGGAGATCGTCACAGGAAATGAGCACGGCTGTTTTGTGAAGGGAAAAGTGGCTGTGGGGGCTTCCACCACGGACAGAATGGCCGAGTTCATAGAGAAGGACGACCTGGTGATCCTGGGAAACAGGTACGAGTCCCAGGCCTGCGCTGTGGACATCAACGCCAGCTGTCTGGTAGTTTGCCACGGGGCGGAGATCTCCGAGGAGCTGATCCAGAAGGCGGAGGAGCAGAGCATCGTGGTCATCAAGACGCCCCACGACACCTTTACCGCGGCAAGGCTCATTAACCAGAGCATCCCGGTGAAGTATTTCATGAGCAAGGGTCCCCTGACCGTGTTCCACATGGACGACTATGTGGACAACATCAAGGAGGAGATGACGAAGAAAAAATTCCGCGATTTCCCCATTCTGGACCGGCACGGCAACTTCAAGGGCTTCATCTCCAGGCGGCGCTTCCTGGACGCCAGGAAGAAGCAGGTCATCCTTGTGGATCACAACGAGAAGTCCCAGGCTGTGGACGGCATCGAGGAGGCGGACATCCTGGAGATCATCGACCATCACAGGATCGGGAGCATTGAGACCATGGGGCCGGTGTTCTTCCGCAACCAGCCTGTGGGCTGCACGGCCACCATCGTCACCCAGATGTACGAGGAGTACGGCGTGGAGATCCCGCCGACGACGGCAGGGCTTCTCTGCGCGGCCATCATCTCGGACACCCTCCTTTTCCGCTCCCCCACCTGTACGGAGATGGACAGAAGGACCGCAAATAAGCTGGCCGAAACGGCGGGGGTCGTCCTGGAGGATCTGGCCGCGGAGATGTTCAACGCAGGCAGTAACCTGAAGGGCAAGAGCGCAAAGGAAATCTGCTTCCAGGACTTCAAGCAGTTCACAGTGGGCGACACAGTGTTCGGCGTGGGGCAGATCAACTCCATGAGCAGCGATGAGCTGGAGGATATCAGGGAGAAGCTGCTCCCCTATCTGGATCAGGCCCGGGAGGAGCACAAGCTGAACATGGTCTACTTCATGCTCACCCATATCCTTCACGAGTCCACAGAGCTTCTCTGCTCCGGGGCAGGGGCGCGGGAGACTGTGCTGGAGGCCTTTGAGCTGCCGGAGGATATGGACCCTGTCCTCCTGAAGGGAGTCGTGTCCAGAAAGAAGCAGCTCATCCCGGCGCTGGTGAGCGCGCTGCAGCAGTAAGGAGGAGAGAGGTATGGCAAAAGAGATATGGAAACCGGGCAATATGCTCTATCCCCTGCCCGCAGTGATGGCAAGCTGCGGGGACCAGGAGGGAAGGACCAATATCATCACTGTGGCCTGGACGGGAACGGTCTGCACCAACCCTGCCATGGTCTACATCTCTGTCCGGCCCCAGAGGTACAGCTATGACATCATCCGTAGGAGCGGAGAATTTGTCATCAACCTGACCACAGAAAAGCTGCTCCGGGCGGCGGACTGGTGCGGCGTCAGATCCGGCAGGGACGTGGATAAATGGAAGGAGATGCACCTGACGCCGGGAAAGGCCGCTAAGCTTGCCTTTGCCCCGGTCATAGAGGAGTCCCCTGTCAACATCGAGTGCCGGGTGACGGAGGTGAAGGAGCTGGGGAGCCACCACATGTTCCTGGCCCGGGTGGAGGCTGTGCAGGCGGACACAGCCTACATGGACGAGGCCGGACGGTTTCATCTCAATGACGCAGGTCTTGTGGCCTACTCCCACGGGGAGTATATGGAGCTTGGAAAGAAGCGGGGCAGCTTTGGCTACAGCGTGAAGAAGAAAAAGCGCAGGTAGGCCAGGCAGAGGGCGAAGACAGCGGCCTGGCTGGCCAGCAGCCCCCACAGATACCCCTGGATGCCGAAGAGGGGAATGAGGAGGAACACACTGCCGATGCGAAGGAGGAGCCCCGTCACATTTACGGCAAAGGAAATATTGGTTTTCCCCAGGCCGTTCAGGATGCCAAGGAGGCACCCGTTTGTGTAGAGAAAGGGGCACATCCAGGCCAGGGTGATGATGAAGTGTCCCGCGGCGGCGCTGTGAAAGAGGAGCCTGCCTATGAAATTTCCCGTCACTACAAGGGCCAGGCAGAAGAGGAGCCCCAGGGAAAAGCAGCAGAAGAAGACCTTCTTTATGACTCTCTTCATAGCCGGGACATCCCCGGTGACCTGGATCTCCGCCACTGTGGGCAGCAGCATAGTGGCGATGGAGTTTGTCATGGCGGAGGGAAAGAGGACGCAGGGGAGGGCCATGCCCGTCAGGACGCCGTAGGTGCTTAAGGACTCCCCGGCGCTAAGGCCGAAGGCCTGAAGCTTTACAGGGATGGAGACGGCCTCCACGCTCTGCAGGATATTGAGGAGCACACGGCTGCCGGTGAGAGGGACTGCCAGGGAGAGGATCTCCCCCAGTCCCTTTTTGTATGCCCAAAGGGGCAGGCGCCCCGGGGAGGCCATGTCCCCGGCTTTGCGCAGATTTCCCAGGCAGTACAGGGCGGCGGCCGCCTCCCCGGCCACGATGCCGGCGGCTGCCAGGGCGATCCCGGTGTGGACGGAGCGGTCCATGAAAAACCAGTACAGAAAGACCACAGCCCCCACCCGCACGGTCTGTTCAAGGAGCTGGGACAGGGCGGGGAGCTTTGTGCGCTTCTGGCCGATATAGTAGCCGTAGATGCAGCTGTGCATCACCGAGAAGGGGAGGGCCAGGGAGAGAATTACAAGGAGAGGGGCGCACCGGGGCTCACCCAGAAAGCGGCAGGAGAGGTAGTCCGCCTCCTTCTGGATGAAGAGCATGAGGGCAAAGGCAAGGAGGAGGGACAGGGTGAAGCCGCTGTACAGAGCGGCCTTTGTGCGGCCCGGATCCTTCAGGGAGCGGCTGGCGGCGGTGCTGCGGGCGATGGCTGTCTCTATGCCGGCGGCGCAGAAGGAGAAACAGAGGGCGTAGATTGGGAAGGCCAGCTGGTAGAGGCCCACGCTCTCCTCTCCGAAGGCGCGGCTTAAAAAGATCCGGTAAAAAAAGCCCATCAGGCGGGTGACGACTCCGGCCAGGGTCAGGACAAAGGCCCCCTTTATGATCGTATTTTTCTGTATCATGGCAGACTCCGGAACATTTTTATTACAGCATATTCAGAAAAATGGGAGTATATGCGGACGTCCGGATGCAAAAAATGAGGAAAGGTGCTTGACAGACGGACAGGCCGGTGCTATCCTACTAACAGGAATTCCAAGTAAAATACTAGGAATTAAAAAGGAGGGTGAGGACAATGAAGCTATCCACAAAAGGGAGGTACGGCCTGCGGGCTATTGTGGATCTGGCCAGGTTCAGTGAGAGCGAACCGGTCTCCATCAGCAGCATCTCCTCCCGGGAGGACATCTCCGAGGGATATCTGGAGCAGCTCATGGCTCTCCTGAAAAAAGCCGGTCTCGTAAAGAGCATCCGGGGAGCCGCGGGGGGATACGTGCTGGCCCGTCCGGCCGGACAGATCTCCGTGGGGGATGTGCTCAGGGCCCTGGAGGGAAAGCTGGAGCCCGCCGAGTGCGCGGCCTACCACCCGGATGAGGGCTGCCAGGCAGCGGACAGCTGTGTCACCAAGTACGTGTGGAAGAAGATCAACGACAGCATCAACGACACGGTCAACGGGATCATGCTGGATACCCTGGCGGAAAAGAGCAGACAGCTGCGGCCTGAGGAAGAGGAGAAAGAAAAGGCCTGCAGCCGGAGATAGACCTGGAAAAAGAGAACAAAAAACAAAATGAAATACAAGGCAGGAGGATATAAGATGGACAGACTGATTTATCTGGATAACGCGGCGACAACAAAGACAGCCCCTGAGGTAGTGGAGGCCATGCTCCCCTATTTCAGCGAAAACTACGGAAACCCGTCCAGCGTCTACAGCTTTGCTTCAAAGAACAAGGACGCGGTGACAGAGCAGAGGGAGATTATCGCCCGGGCGCTGGGAGCAAAGACCAATGAGATCTATTTTACAGCGGGCGGCACGGAGAGCGACAACTGGGCCCTGAAGGCAACAGCCGAGGCCTACGCCTCAAAGGGAAAACACATCATTACCACAAAGATCGAGCACCATGCCATCCTTCACACAGGGGAGTACCTGGAGGGGAGAGGCTTTGAGGTGACCTATCTGGACGTGGATGAGAACGGCCTTGTGAGGCCGGAGGAGGTGGAGGCGGCCATCCGTCCGGACACCATCCTCATCTCCGTCATGTTCGCTAACAATGAGATCGGCACCATCGAGCCTATCAAAGAGATCGGCCGGATCGCCCATGAGCACGGAGTCCTTTTCCACACAGACGCGGTGCAGGCCTTCGGGCAGGTGCCCATCGACGTGGACGAGCTTGGCATTGACATGCTCAGCGCCAGCGGCCACAAGCTGAACGGGCCGAAGGGGATCGGCTTCCTCTACATCCGCAAGGGCGTGAAGATCCGCTCCTTTATTCACGGCGGCGCACAGGAGAGAAAGCGCCGGGCAGGAACAGAGAATGTACCCGGCATCATCGGCCTTGGCAAGGCGGTGGAGAGAGCCGTTGCCACCATGGCGGAGAGGTCCGCAAAGGAGATCGAGCTTCGGGACTACCTTATCGGTCGGGTGCTGGAGGAAATTCCCTATTGCCGTCTCAACGGAGACCCGGTGGACAGACTGCCCAACAACGCCAACTTCAGCTTTGAGTTTATTGAGGGAGAGTCCCTTCTCATCATGCTGGACATGAAGGGCATCTGCGCTTCCAGCGGCTCGGCCTGCACATCAGGCTCCCTGGATCCCTCCCACGTGCTGCTGGCCATCGGCCTGCCCCATGAGATCGCTCACGGCTCCCTGCGCCTGACGCTTGGCGAGGAGACCACAAGGGAGGATATCGACTACGTGGTGGACAGCCTGAAGGAGATCGTGGCCCGGCTGCGGGAGATGTCTCCTCTCTACGAGGATTTTGTAAAGAAGAACAGCCTGTAAAAACAGAAGAACAGCCGCCCGGCGGGGCGGCATATTAAGGAGGAATAAACATGTACACAGAAAAGGTAATGGATCATTTTCAGCATCCCAGGAATATGGGAGAGATAGAGAACGCCAGCGGCGTGGGAACAGTGGGAAACGCAAAGTGCGGGGACATCATGAGGATTTATCTGGACATTGACGAGAACCAGATCATCCGGGACGTGAAGTTCAAGACCTTTGGCTGCGGTGCCGCGGTGGCCACCAGCAGCATGGCCACAGAGCTGGTGAAGGGCAAGAACATAAAGGAGGCCATGGAGGTCACCAACAAGGCGGTGATGGAGGCCCTGGACGGACTTCCGCCGGTGAAGGTACACTGCTCGCTTCTGGCAGAGGAGGCCATCCACGCGGCTCTCTGGGATTACGCCCAGAAGAACGGCATCAAGATCGAGGGACTGGAAAAGCCCAAGTCTGACATCCACGAGGGCGAGGAAGAGGAAGAAGAGGAGTATTGATCCGGAAGGATAAAGACAATGGAGAAGAAGGTTGTGGTCGGCATGTCCGGGGGAGTGGACTCCTCCGTGGCGGCCTGGCTTTTAAAAGAACAGGGATATGACGTGATCGGCGTGACCATGCAGATCTGGCAGGACGAGGAGGAGGCAGTCCAGGAGGAGAACGGGGGCTGCTGCGGCTTAAGCGCCGTGGACGATGCCAGGAGGGTGGCCGCAAGACTTGAGATCCCTTACTATGTGATGAATTTTAAGGATCAGTTCCGGCGCAGCGTCATCGACTATTTTGTGGGCGAGTACGTTTGCGGCAGGACCCCCAACCCCTGTATTGCGTGCAACCGGTACGTGAAGTGGGAGTCCCTCTTAAAGAGGAGCCTGGATATCGGGGCGGACTATATTGCCACCGGACACTATGCCCGGGTGGAGCAGCTGCCGGGGGGCCGTTGGTCCCTTCGGACCTCCGCCACAGCCAGGAAGGATCAGACCTACGCCCTCTACAATCTCACCCAGGAGCAGCTTGCGAGGACGCTGATGCCGGTGGGGGCCTACGCGAAGGAGGAGATCCGGCAGATGGCCCTTAATCTGCAGCTTCCCGTGGCGTCCAAGCCGGACAGCCAGGATATCTGCTTTGTGCCTGACGGGGACTACGCCTCCTTTATCGAGAGAACCGTCTGTCACAAGTTCCCGGAGGGGAATTTTGTTCTCTCGGACGGGACAGTGGTAGGGAGGCACAAAGGCATCATACACTATACTGTGGGGCAGAGGAAAGGGCTGGGACTGGCTCTTGGACGCCCGGTCTTTGTGCTGGAGATCCGCCCCGACACCAACGAGGTGGTGGTGGGCACGGGCGAGGAGTCCATGTCCAGGTACGTGACGGCGGATCACATCAACTTTATGTCCGTTCCCGACCTGCCGGAGCCCAGGCGGCTTTTCGCCAAGATCCGGTACAATCACAGGGGAGCCTGGTGCCAGGTGGAGAAGACAGGCGACGACCAGATCCTGTGCACCTTTGACGAGCCTGTGCGGGCCATCACGCCGGGACAGGCGGTGGTTCTCTACGACGGGGAGTACGTCCTCGGAGGAGGGACTATCACAGGCAGCAGGCCCTAGCCCGGCCTGGCCTGGGGCGGGGATAACAGGCAAAATAAGAAGGAAAGAAGGGTAAGATAATGAGGGCAGACGTACACATGCACACATCCTTTTCCCACGACTCAGAGGCGGAGCCAAGGGAGATGATCGAGGGGGCCATCGCCAAGGGCCTGGAGGTCATCTGTTTTACCGATCACTACGACAAGGACTACATGGGCTGGGGGGACGAGAGCATCTTTGACGCGGACGACTATTTCCGAACCCTGCGTCCGCTTCAGGAGGAGTACAGAGGAAGGATCGACATCCGTATCGGTGTGGAGCTGGGCATGCAGCCTCATCTGGGCGGATTTTTTACAGAGTTTACCAGGAAATATCCCTTTGATTTTGTTATTGGCTCCCTCCATGTGGTGGACGGGGACGACCCGGCGCTGGGGACTGTGTTTGAGGGACGCACCGATGAGGAGGTGTACAGAAGCGCCTTCCGGGAAATGCTGGAGGATATAAAAAATACGCCGGACTTTGACGTGCTGGGCCACATCGACTACGTGGTGCGCTACGGGAAGAACGGCGCGGCGGACTACTCTTACCAGAAATACGCCGACGAGATCGACGCCATTCTGCGGGCGGTCATCGAGCGGGGAAAGGGCATTGAACTGAACATGGCCGGGCTCAAGTACGGCCTTCCCTTTGCCCATCCCCATCCGGACATCCTGCGGCGCTACCGGGAGCTGGGAGGCGAGATCATCACCGTGGGGGCCGACGGACACAGACCGGAACACATTGCCTGGGATTTTGAAAAGGCGGATGACATTTTAAAGTCCTGCGGTTTTCGGTATTACACTGAATTTAAGGGGAGAAAGCCTGTTTTCAAACTCCTTACATAAAATTGGAAAATGCTCTTGAATTTTTGTATGAGATTTAGTACAATTGGTAGTGGTTGAGAGTTCTTTAACAAAGTTGAAGGACGACAAGAGCTGTGAAACAGTAAATAGACTTTAGGAGGAATGTAATCATGGCAGTAAAAGTAGCAATCAACGGATTTGGACGTATCGGACGTCTTGCTTTCAGACAGATGTTTGGAGCTGAGGGATATGAGGTAGTTGCCATCAACGACCTGACAAGCCCGAAAATGTTAGCTCACCTGTTAAAATACGATTCTTCTCAGGGCAAATACGCTCTGGCTGATAAGGTAGAGGCTACAGAGGATTCCATCATCGTAGATGGAAAGGAAATCAAAATCTATGCAAAGGCTAACGCAGAGGAGCTTCCCTGGGGCGAGATCGGCGTAGATGTTGTCCTGGAGTGTACAGGCTTCTATACATCCAAAGAGAAAGCTTCTGCTCACATCAAAGCAGGCGCTAGAAAGGTTGTTATTTCCGCACCAGCAGGAAACGATCTGCCGACTATCGTATATAACGTTAACCATGAGACACTGAAGCCGGAGGATACAGTTATCTCTGCCGCTTCCTGTACAACAAACTGCCTTGCACCTATGGCAAAGGCTCTGAACGACTGCGCACCGATCAAATCCGGTATCATGTGCACAATCCACGCTTACACAGGCGATCAGATGACACTGGACGGACCGCAGAGAAAAGGCGATCTGAGAAGATCACGTGCCGCTGCATGCAACATCGTTCCCAACAGCACAGGAGCTGCTAAGGCTATCGGCCTTGTTATCCCTGAGCTGAACGGCAAGCTGATCGGTTCCGCACAGCGTGTTCCGACTCCGACAGGATCCACAACAATCCTGACAGCAGTTGTTGAGGGCAATGTGACAGTTGATCAGATCAACGCTGCAATGAAGGCTGCTTCCAACGAGTCCTTCGGATACAACACAGATGAGATCGTATCCAGCGATATCGTAGGAATGAGATATGGTTCTCTGTTCGATGCAACACAGACAATGGTTCTGCCGCTTGACAACGGAACAACAGAGGTTCAGGTTGTTTCCTGGTATGACAATGAGAACTCATACACAAGCCAGATGGTAAGAACAATCAAATACTTCGCAGAATTAGCATAATTCAGACTCACGAAAGGGTCCGGTCTTCAGTGGACCGGACCCTTTTTTATGAGATGCCCTGCCGGGAGGGAGAAGGCCCGCCTGGCATGAGCGTGACCAACATTTATAAGGTTCATAAGGAGGCAGTAGCATGCTTAACAAAAAATCAGTAGACGATATCAATGTAAAAGGAAAAAGAGTCCTTGTGAGATGCGATTTCAACGTACCTCTCATTGACGGAAAGATCACAGATGAGAACCGTCTTGTTGCGGCTCTTCCCACCATCAAGAAGCTGATCGCTGACGGGGGAAAGGTAATCCTCTGCTCTCATCTTGGAAAGCCAAAGGGAAAACCCGTGCCGGAACTCTCTTTAGCGCCTGTTGCGAAGCGCCTTTCCGAGCTGCTCGGACAGGAAGTGAAATTCGCCGCCGATCCCGAGGTGGTAGGCCCTAACGCAAGAGCCGCTGTGGAGGCTATGAAGGACGGAGATGTGATCCTCCTCGAGAATACGCGTTACAGAGCGGAGGAGACAAAGAACGAGGACGCCTTCTCCAAGGACCTGGCTTCCCTTTGCGACGTATTTGTAAACGATGCCTTTGGAACAGCTCACAGAGCGCACTGCTCCAACGTGGGCGTGACAAAATATGTGGACACAGCGGTTGTTGGATATCTGATGCAGAAAGAGATCGATTTCCTCGGCAATGCGGTCAACAACCCGACAAGACCTTTCGTAGCCATCCTTGGAGGAGCAAAGGTTTCCAGCAAGATCTCCGTGATCGAGAACCTGCTTGACAAGGTGGACACATTGATCATCGGCGGTGGCATGGCCTACACATTCGCAAAATCCCAGGGAGGAAAGATCGGTACATCCCTCTGCGAGGATGATTACCTTGACTATGCTTCCAACATGCTGAAGAAGGCCAAGGAGAAGGGCGTGAAGCTGCTTCTTCCCGTAGACAACAGGATCGGAGATGAGTTCTCCAACGATGCCAACATCAGGATTGTGCCCACAGGGGAGATCCCGGACGGATGGGAAGGCATGGACATCGGACCGGAGACAGAGAAGATCTTTGCTGACGCTGTGAAGGATGCAAAGACAGTTGTCTGGAACGGACCTATGGGATGCTTTGAGATGCCTAACTTTGCACACGGCACAGAAGCAGTGGCAAAGGCGCTTGCTGAGACAGATGCAGTGACCATCATCGGCGGCGGCGACTCCGCAGCGGCTGTAAACCAGCTCGGCTACGGCGACAAGATGACACACATCTCCACAGGCGGCGGCGCTTCCCTCGAGTTCCTGGAGGGCAAAGAGCTCCCAGGCGTAGCCGCTGCTAACGATAAGTAAGCACTTAATGAGCCCAAGTCCGAAGGACGCCGGGCGAATTCTAGTGCGCACTTAGTTCACCGCACTTAGCGAGGACAAGCCCCGCAGGGGCGAAGTCCGAGCTTAGTAAGGTGAACATCCCACCCCCCTTAATGAGCCCAAGTCCGAAGGACGCCGGGCGAATTCTAGTGCGCACTTAGTTCACTGCACTTAGCGAGGACAAGCCCCACAGGGGCGCAATCCGAGTTTAGTAAGGTGAACATCCCACCCGCTATCAATTTAAAAGAAATAAAGAAAAGAGTGAAAATAACAATGGCAAGAAGAAAAATTATTGCAGGTAACTGGAAAATGAACAAGACTCCCAGCGAGGCTGTTGCTCTGGTAGAGGAGCTGAAGCCACTGGTAGCCACAGAGGACGCGGACGTTGTCTTCTGCGTGCCGGCTATCGACATTATTCCGGTTGTAGAGGCTTGCAAGGGAACAAACATCCAGGTTGGCGCTGAGAACATGTACTTTGAAGAGAGCGGAGCCTACACAGGCGAGATCTCCCCGGCCATGCTCACAGACGCAGGCGTGAAATACGTTGTTCTCGGACATTCCGAGAGAAGAGATTACTTCGGCGAGACAAACGAAGATGTAAACAAGAAGGTGCTGAAGGCATTTGAGCACGGCATCACACCGATCATGTGCTGCGGCGAGACTCTGGAGCAGAGAGAGCAGGGCGTGACCATGGACTTCATCCGCCAGCAGGTAAAGGTTGGCTTCCAGAACGTGACAGCTGACCAGGCAAAGACAGCAGTCATCGCCTACGAGCCTATCTGGGCGATCGGAACAGGCAAGACAGCCACAACAGAGCAGGCAGAGGAAGTGTGTGCAGGCATCCGGGCATGCATCGCTGAGATCTACGACGAGGCCACAGCAGAGGCCATCCGTATCCAGTACGGCGGATCTGTCAACGCCGGCAACGCGGCAGAGCTGTTTGCCCAGGCTGACATCGACGGCGGACTTGTGGGCGGCGCTTCTCTGAAAGCTGACTTCGGCAAGATCGTAAACTACAAATAAAACATGAGGTTGACCCGCAGGGGACTTGAAATACCAGGCCCTGCGGGATTTTGGTTCTATACATGCAAAAGAAAGCAGCCCCTGGGCAGCTTTCGGAAGAGCTAAGGAGGCTGGATATGATACTGGAAACTGTAAAACTGAAGGAGGAGGGTTCCCTTCCGGACGCCCATGTGGTGTTCTACATCCTGGATACGCCGGGAGAAAAGCTCTTCATACAGAAAAGGCCCCTTGTGATCCTCTGTCCAGGCGGGGGATATGAGAGGACCAGCTTCCGGGAGGGGGAGCCCATTGCCATGTATTTCCTGGGGAAGGGATACCATGTGGCGATCCTGCGGTACTCCACGGCCCCGGCTGTGTTCCCGGCAGCGCTTCTGGAGCTTGGAAGGACCATGTCTCTGATCCATGAAAACGCGGAAAACTGGAAGGTGGACGAGAAGCAGATCTTTGTCCAGGGCTGCTCGGCGGGAGGGCATCTGGCCGGCTGTCTGGGCGTCATGTGGCAGGAGCCCTTTCTGGCGGAGCAGCTCCATGTAAAGGCGGAGCTCTTAAGACCTGCCGGTCTTCTTCTCTGTTACCCCGTCATCTCCTCAAAAGAGGGGGTGGCCCACCAGGGGAGCTTCCGGGCTCTTCTTGGGGAAGCCTGTGAGGAGAAGAAGGACAGCCTTTCCCTGGAGGAGAGGGTGACAGAGCATATGCCGCCCTGTTTCCTGTGGCACACCTTTGCGGACGCCACCGTGCCGGTGGAGAATTCTCTTCTGATGGCCGGGGCCCTTCACCGCTTCGGGGTGAGAACGGAGCTCCACATTTTCCAGGAGGGGATACACGGGCTGGGAGCGGCGGACGAGCTCTCCAGAAGGCCTGACGGCAGCGGAGTCCAGGAGGAGTGCCAGTGCTGGACGGAGCTGGCATACCGCTGGATGGAAGGCATCCGGCGTCAGGATCAGAAATGATAAACTAAAACAAGAGGAAAGTAGGGAGATTGAAAATGAGTAAGAGACCAACAGTGCTTATGATTTTAGACGGCTATGGCCTGAGAGATAAAGTGGAAGGAAACGCGGTGGCAGAGGGAAAGACTCCTGTCATGGACAAGCTGATGGCTGAGTGCCCCTTTGTGAAGGGAAATGCCAGCGGTATGGCCGTCGGACTTCCCGAGGGACAGATGGGAAACTCTGAGGTAGGGCATCTGAATATGGGAGCCGGCCGCATCGTTTACCAGGATCTGACAAAGATCACAAAGGCCATCCAGGACGGCGATTTCTTTGAGAACAAGGCGCTTCTTTGCGCCTGCGAGAATGTGAAGAAAAATGGCTCCGCGCTCCACCTGATGGGCCTTGTGTCCGACGGAGGCGTGCACAGCCACAACACTCACATCTACGGACTTCTGGAGCTGGCAAAGCGTCAGGGCATTGAGAAGGTGTACGTACACTGCTTCCTGGACGGCCGTGACACGCCGCCGGAGTCTGGAAAGGGCTACGTGGAAGAGCTGGAGGCAAAGATGAAGGAGATCGGCGTTGGAGAGGTAGCCACTGTCATGGGACGCTACTATGCTATGGACAGGGACAACCGCTGGGACCGTGTGGAGAAGGCATATAGAGCCCTCGTGTACGGTGAGGGCGAGCAGGCTGTATCCGGGCCCGAGGGCATCCAGACATCCTATGACAAGGAGACCACAGACGAGTTCGTTCTGCCCACTGTCATCGTGAAGAACGGAGCTCCCACAGCCACAGTAAAGGACGGCGACTCCATTATCTTCTTCAACTTCCGCCCGGACCGCGCAAGGGAGATCACAAGGACCTTCTGCGATGACGAGTTCACAGGATTTGACAGAGGAGAGCGCGTAAAGACCACATTCGTGTGCTTCACCGACTATGATGTGACGATCCAGAACAAGCTGGTGGCCTTTGTGAAGGAGGAGATCACCAACACCTTTGGAGAGTTCCTGGCTGCCAACGGACTGAAGCAGGCCCGCATCGCCGAGACAGAGAAGTACGCTCACGTGACCTTCTTCTTTAACGGCGGCGTGGAGGAGCCAAACGAGGGCGAGGACCGCATCCTTGTGAAATCCCCGAAGGTGGCCACCTATGACCTGAAGCCGGAGATGAGCGCCTACGAGGTGTGCGACAAGCTGGTGGAGGCCATCAAGTCCGGCAAATACGATGTCATCATCATCAACTTTGCCAACCCGGATATGGTGGGCCACACAGGTGTTGAGGCGGCTGCCATCAAGGCCATCGAGGCTGTGGACGAGTGCGTGGGCAGGGCCGTGGATGCCATCAAAGAGGTGGACGGCCAGATGTTCATCTGCGCGGATCACGGAAATGCGGAGCAGCTCATCGACGAGGAGACAGGAGAGCCCTTCACAGCTCACACTACCAATCAGGTTCCTTTCATCCTTGTCAACGCAGATCCCTCCTACAAGCTGAGAGAGGGCGGCTGCCTGGCAGATATCGCTCCCACACTGATCGAGCTGATGGGAATGGAACAGCCAAAAGAGATGACAGGAAAGTCTCTGATCGTAAAATAGAGAACAGCATGACAACAATAAAGAAAGTGAAAATCCCCGGCAGAAAGCTCTGCCGGGGATTTTGTTATTCATCTGTATTTTTTGTGTTTCTATTTTTTTATCCAGCGATTTCTTCCTCTTCTCCCTCTGCCTTCTCCAGATTTTTGTTGGCAGTGGAGAGCATCAGCTTGATGCGGTTCAGCTGGTTGACTTCGCTGGCACCCGGGTCGTAGTCGATGGCCACGATGTTCGCCAGAGGATATCTGCGGCGCAGCTCCTTGATGACGCCCTTCCCAACTACGTGGTTGGGAAGGCAGGCAAATGGCTGCGTGCAGACGATGTTGGTGGCACCGCTGTGGATCAGCTCCAGCATCTCGCCGGTCAGGAACCAGCCCTCGCCGGTCTGGTTGCCGAGCGACACGATCTCCGAAGCCATCCGGCCCAGGTCGTGAATGTCAGCCGGCGGATCGAAGTGCTTGCTCTCCTTAAAGGCCTTGCTGGCCGGAGAGCGGAACCACTCCAGAGCCTTGATGCCCAGGTTTGCCACAATGGCCTTTGACTTGGCAAAGCCCAGCTTCTCCACCTTGAAGTTCTGGTTGTAGAAGCAGTAGAGGAGGAAATCAAGGAGATCCGGCACAACGGCCTCCGCTCCCTCGCTCTCCAGCAGATCTACCAGATGGTTGTTGGCTGCCGGCAGGAACTTGACGAGGATCTCGCCCACCACGCCGACGCGGGGCTTCTTCACATCCAGCAGCTCGATGTTGTTGTCGAAATCCTGGATAATATCCCGGCAGAGCTTCTTGAATTTCCGCCTGGAAGGATAGCCCTGGGATACAAAGTCGGAGCACACCTTCACCCATTTCCGGTGCATGGCCTCCACGGAGCCCGGTACAGCCTCGTAGGGCCGCAGCCGGTACACGCACTTCATGAAGATATCGCCGAACACGGCGGCGTAAATGCCCCGCAGCGCCAGCATGGGCGTGATCTTAAAGCCCGGGTTGCCCTCCAGACCGCTTAAGTTGATGGAGATCACGGGGATGTGCTCATAGCCCGCTTTCTTCAGGGCCCGGCGGATGAAGCCGATGTAGTTGGAGGCCCGGCAGCCGCCGCCGGTCTGGCTGATGATAACGGCGATCTTGTCCGTATCGTATTTGCCGGACAGGATGGCCTCCATGATCTGTCCCACTACCATCAGAGAGGGATAGCAGGCGTCGTTATTAACATACTTGAGTCCCACGTCCACGGCCTGCTTGTTGTCGTTTGGCAGCACCTCCACGTGGTAGCCGGAGGCGTTGAATGCGGGCTCCAGCAGCTCGAAGTGGATAGGAGACATCTGGGGACAGAGGATGGTGTAGTCCTTTCGCATCTCCTTTGTAAAGGGCACCTTTGTGATGGCGGAGGAGTGGATCTCCCTCTTCTGGTTTCTCTGCTCCCGCACGCGGATGGCCGCCAGGAGAGAGCGGATACGGATCCTTGCGGCTCCCAGGTTGTTGACCTCGTCGATCTTCAGGGATGTGTAGATCTTGTCAGATCCGGTCAGGATATCAGCCACCTGGTCTGTGGTGACCGCGTCCAGACCGCAGCCGAAAGAATTGAGCTGGATGAGATCCAGGTTATCCTTTGTCTTCACAAAGTTTGCCGCCGCGTAGAGGCGGGAGTGGTACATCCACTGATCCATGACATTTAAGGGGCGCTCCACCTGGTGCAGGTGGGAGACAGAGTCCTCTGTCAGGACCGCGATGTTGTAGGAATTGATAAGCTCCGGTATGCCGTGGTTGACCTCCGGGTCAATGTGGTAGGGGCGACCGGCCAGGACAATGCCCCGGTTTCCTGTCTTGTCCAGGAAAGCCACTGTCTCCTCGCCCTTTTTGCGCATGTCGTTCCGGCACTCCTCCAGCTCGATCCAGGCCTTGTGGACCGCCTCCTTGATCTCCGATGACGTGATGGAGAACTTTTCGCCCAGCTCCTCGATGAGGCGGGAGGACAGTGTCTCCTCGCTTGCGAAGGAGAGGAAGGGGTGGATAAAGTCCACCTCCCCGTTCACGATGGGATCCATGTTGTTCTTGATGTTCTCCGGGTAGGAGGTGACGATGGGGCAGTTGTAGTGGTTGTTGGCCTCTTCAAACTCGTTCCGCTCGTAGGGGACGGAGGGGTAGAAGATGTGCTGTACGCCCTGGTTTATCAGCCACTGCACGTGGCCGTGGGCCAGCTTGGCCGGATAGCACTCGGACTCGCTGGGGATGGACTCAATTCCAAGCTCGTAGATCTTCCTTGTGGAGGCCGGTGAGAGCACCACCCGGAAGCCAAGAGCTGTGAAAAATGTGAACCAGAAGGGATAGTTGTCGTACATGTTCAGCACCCTGGGGATACCGATGACGCCCCTCTTTGCGTCCTCCTCGGCGAGAGGGATGTACCCGAAATAGCGCTGGCTCTTGTACTCGAACAGGTTGGGAAGATTGTTCTTTGTCTTCTCCTTTCCCAGACCCTTCTCGCAGCGGTTACCTGTGACAAATTTTCTGCCGCCGCTGAAGTGGTTGATCGTCAGACGGCAGTTGTTTGTACAGCCCTTGCACTTGGTCATGGTAGTGCGGTACTCCAGGCTCTCGATGTCCTCGATGGAGAGCATGGTAGTGCCCTCGCAGTCCACATACCGTTCCCTTGCGATCAGGGCAGCGCCGAAGGCGCCCATGATGCCGGCGATGTCGGGGCGGATGGCCTCGCAGTTCGCGATCTTCTCAAAGCTGCGGAGCACGGCGTTGTTGTAGAAGGTTCCTCCCTGCACCACAATGTGCTTTCCAAGCTCAGAGGCATCGGACACCTTGATCACCTTGAAAAGAGCGTTCTTTATGACAGAGTAGGCCAGGCCGGCGGAGATGTCGGAGACCTCCGCGCCCTCCTTTTGGGCCTGCTTGACCTTGGAGTTCATGAACACAGTACAGCGGGTTCCCAGATCGATGGGGTTGTGGGCAAAGAGAGCCTCCTGGGCAAAATCCTCCACTGTGTAGTTGAGGGATTTCGCAAAGGTCTCGATGAAGGAACCGCAGCCTGAGGAGCAGGCCTCGTTGAGCTGCACGCTGTCCACGGTCTGGTTCTTGATCTTGATGCATTTCATATCCTGGCCGCCGATGTCCAGGATGCAGTCCACATCCGGCTCAAAGAAGGAGGCGGCGTAGTAGTGGGCCACTGTCTCCACTTCCCCCTCGTCCAGCATGAGGGCCGCCTTGATGAGGGCCTCCCCGTAGCCGGTGGAGCAGGAGTGGACGATCTCTACACCCTCCGGAAGCTGGCTGTAGATGTCCTTGATGGCGGAGATGGTGGTCCCTAAGGGATCTCCCTCGTTGTTGTGGTAGAAGGAGTAGAGGAGCGTGCCGTCCTCCCCCACAAGGGCCGCCTTTGTGGTGGTGGATCCCGCGTCAATGCCCAGGAAGGCCTTTCCTCTGTAGGTGGCCAGATCCTTTACGGGAACCTGGTGCTTGGCGTGGCGGGAGATGAATTCATTGTACTCCGCCTCGGAGGCAAAGAGAGGCTCCATTCTCTCCACCTCGAACTCCATCTGGATCCTTCTGGCCAGACGCTCCTGCAGCTCCCGGATGGGTACCACGGGCTCCTTTGTGGAGTTCAGGGCAGATCCGATGGCCGCAAAGAGGTGGGAGTGATTGGGGGCGATGGTGTGCTCGTCGTCCAGGTTCAGGGTGCGCACAAAGGCTGCCCGGAGCTGGTCCAGGAAATGTAAGGGGCCGCCCAGAAAAGCCACGTGTCCCCGGATGGGCTTTCCGCAGGCCAGCCCACTGATGGTCTGGTTGACCACAGCCTGGAAGATGGAGGCGGCCAGATCCTCCTTGGAGGCGCCGTCGTTGATCAGAGGCTGGATGTCAGACTTGGCAAACACGCCGCAGCGGGCTGCGATAGAGTAGAGGGCCTTGTAGTTTTTCGCGTACTCATTGAGGCCGGAGGCATCTGTCTGAAGAAGAGAGGCCATCTGGTCGATGAAGGAGCCTGTGCCGCCGGCGCATACGCCGTTCATGCGCTGCTCGATGCTGCCTCCCTCGAAATAGATGATCTTGGCGTCCTCGCCGCCCAGCTCGATGGCCACGTCTGTCTGGGGCGCGTAGTCCTGCAGGGCTGTGGAAACAGCCACCACCTCCTGGACAAAGGGAACACCCAGGTGCTTGGCCAGGGTCAGGCCGCCGGATCCTGTGATGACAGGGGACACACGGATAGAGCCCAGCTTGTAGATGGCTCTCCCGAGAAGGTCGGATAGAGTCTCCTGAATGTTGGCATAGTGTCTCTCGTAGTCGGAGAATACGACATCGTTCTGATCATCCAGAACAGCGATCTTCACGGTCGTGGAACCGATGTCAATTCCCAAAGTAAATAATTCCTGTTGACTCATATTATGTACTCCTTAATCTGCAATTTTAAGATCTATGGGGAGGGAACCTCCCGCCTGGAAATATGTGGGTTCTTTCCTATTAAAAAGTAAAACGGCTTTTCAGCCTGTAACATTATACGACAAAATAGTCTAAAAGACAATTAACAAATGTTATAGAAATATTAAAATACCGTAAAACTTAGGTGGTATAATTGACAAAAGCATAGTGAAACGGTAGAATGAACTACAGTATTTACTTTTTTTACAATGACAGGAGGCAGGTATTTTTTCTATGAGCTGGCTGGATAAACTGGAGCGCAGATTTGGCAGATATGCCATTCATAATCTGATGTATTACATTATTATACTATATGTTGTGGGACTGGTTGTTCAGCTTTTTGCCCCTTCCTTCTATTATCAGTATCTCTGTCTGGATGTAAATGCCATCCTGCACGGACAGATCTGGCGGATCGTGACCTTTATCATACAGCCGCCCCAGACCAACTACATCTTTATGATTTTTGCCCTCTATCTCTATTATATGCTGGGCAGAGAGCTGGAAAACACCTGGGGCGCGTTCCGTTTTAACCTGTATTTCTTTGCGGGGATGCTTTTCCATGTGATCGCCGCCTTTGCGGCATACTTTATAACCGGCGTGTCCTTTCCGCTTGGTACATGGTATCTGAATATGTCACTTTTCCTGGCCTTTGCGGCCATTTATCCGGAGATGCAGTTCTATCTGTTTTTCATGATCCCGGTGAAGGCGAAGTGGCTTGGATGGCTGGACGGCCTCTATTTCCTGTATACCATTGCACAGGCCTTTCTGCCTGCCTACGGGGGGAGCGTGTTTGGCTTTGTCTACCAGTCAAACGCCATCGCGGCTGCTGTATCCATCCTCAATTTTGTCATCTTCTTCCTGGGCTCCAGGAATATGCGGCGGTTTTCACCGAAGCAGCAGAGGAGGAAAAGGCAGTTCCAGCAGAGGATGCGCCCGGAGCACCACTATGCGAACGGCGCCCGGCACCGCTGCGCTGTGTGCGGCAGGACGGAGCTGGACGACCCCTCTTTGGAGTTCCGGTACTGCTCCAAGTGCAACGGGAACTATGAGTACTGTCAGGATCACCTCTTTTCCCATATCCACGTAAAATAGCAGATGGAAACAGCGGGAAAATACAGATAAAGAGAAGGCTGGAAGGACAGCCGGGACGTTTTCAGGGCGCAAAGCCCGATCTTATAGAATGTATATCGAATGTATATCTGAGTCATGAGTAAAAAGGAGTAAAGAAGTGGAGGAAAAAAGAGAAATGCGTATGAAAAAAACAAAGATCATTTGTACCATGGGACCTAATACAAATGATGAGAGCCTTATGAGGGCGCTTGTGAAAAGTGGAATGGATATTGCCAGGTTCAACTTCTCCCACGGGGATCACCAGGAGCAGAAGATGAGAATGGACATGCTCAAGAAGATCCGGGAGGAGGAGAATAAGCCTGTTGCCATTCTTCTTGATACAAAGGGACCGGAGATCCGCACCGGCCTTCTGAAGGACGGGAAGAAGGTGCAGCTCCAGACAGGAGATAAGTTCACTCTGACTACAGAGGTGACGGCCGGAGATGAGAAGGGGGTATCCATCTCATACCCGGGCCTTGTGGACGATGTGTCTGTGGGGAGCACGATCCTCATTGACGACGGCCTGATCGAGCTGAAGGTAACTTCAAAGTCAGAGAAGGACATTGTCTGTAGGATTGAAAACGGCGGTGAGCTGGGGGAGCGCAAGGGCGTGAATGTGCCCAACGTTCCGGTGCGCCTGCCGGCCATCACAGAGAAGGATCGGGAGGACCTGCGCTTTGGCGTGGAGCAGGGGATCGACTTTATCGCCGCTTCCTTTGTCCGCAACGCGGAGTGCATCGTGGAGATCCGCGCCTTCCTGAAGGAGTGCAATGCTCCCTACATCCCGATCATCGCAAAGATTGAGAATGCGGAGGGAATTAAAAATATCGATGAGATCATCCGCTGCGCGGACGGCATCATGGTGGCCAGAGGCGACCTGGGTGTGGAGATCCCGGCGGAGGAGGTTCCCTACCTTCAGAAAATGATTATCCAGAAGTGCAATTACTACTACAAGCCGGTCATCACAGCCACCCAGATGCTGGACTCCATGATCCGCAATCCCCGTCCCACGAGAGCTGAGGTCACAGACGTTGCCAACGCCGTTTACGACGGGACAGACGCGGTCATGCTCTCCGGTGAGACAGCCCAGGGCAAGTACCCGGTGGAGGCGCTTCAGATGATGGTGCACATTGTGTGCAACACAGAGGAGCATCTGGACTACGACACGCTGCTCAAGAAGGCGGAGGAGCACCGGATGAAGGGCATATCCACAGCTATCGGACATGCCTCCGTCACAACAGCCTACAATCTGGGCGCGAAATGCATCATTACACCATCCGTGTCGGGAGCTACCGCCAGAGTGGTGTCCAAATTTAAACCGAAGACCCCCATCATCGGTGTGACACCGGATGAGAGGACGCTGCGCAGGATGCAGATCTACTGGGGTGTGTATCCCATGAAATCCATCCAGTTCAACTCCACCGAGGACATCTGCTCCAGCGCCATCGAGCTTGTGTGTGCAAAGCAGCTGGCAGAGACAGGGGACGTGGTCGTGCTGACCGCGGGGCTGCCTTCTCGCAATGCGAACAAGGGCCGTGAGGGGGCCAGCAATATGATGCGCATCGCTGTCATCGAGTAGAGCCGCAGCGGCTGAAAAAAGGAAAATACAAAAGAAGCCCGGAAGGCAGACAAAAAGGTTCTGCCGCCGGGCTTTTTCTATTCCGCAAAAAAGCCTTTCCTGTCCCCGCCTTTTGCGCCGGATGTGCCAGATTCCGAAACAGCTTCTGCGCCGGAACAGAAAAGGATTGACAAGAGGCCCCGGACGTACTATAGTGTTTCTGTAAAGAACTACTAAAGTGACAGAGAAGTGTCGGGAAAGAGGCGGATTTATGGAGCATGGGGCCTACACAGATCGACTGATGGAATTCGGGCTCACGCGTCAGGAGGCCACCTTGTACTATTGCCTGCTGGACGAGGGAAAGTGCAGCGGCTATGAGGCGGCCAAGCTGACAGGGATTTCCAGGTCCAACGCCTACGGAGGGCTGGCGTCCCTGGCGGACAAGGGAGGAGCCCGCATGATGGAGGAGGGCCATACACGGAAATACGTGGCTGTGGATGTAGAAGAATTCTGCAGTAACAGGATCCGGAAGCTGCAGGAGACAGAGGAGTGGCTCCGGAGGAATGCCCCCGAGAGGAGGACGGCGGAGGAGGGCTATATCACCATCGAGGGCGAGCACAATATCGTGGATAAAGTAAAGCACCTTCTCTCCACTCCCCGGGAGAGAGCCTATGTGGTGTGCGCCTGTGAGCAGCTGCCTCTCTTTGAGAAGGAGCTTGAGGCTCTGGCTGCGTCGGGGAGGAAGACCGTCCTTCTCACAGACAGAGAGTTCCCTTTGGCGGGAGAGCAGGTAAAGGTCTATCCGGATATGCAGGGAGGAAACCAGATCGGCGTCATCGTGGATTCCAGGTCGGCTCTCACCGGGGAACTGGGGCCGGACAGCACGAACACCTGTCTCTACTCCGGACAGAGAAATTTTGTGGAGCTCTACAAGCGGGCGCTGGCAAATGAGATTGAACTTTTGAAATACAGGAAAGGAGAAAAGTGATGACAAAGAAACCATTTGTGACAAAAGAACAGCTGGAGGAGATCGTAAAAGAGTATCCGACTCCCTTCCATCTCTATGACGAGAAGGGGATCCGGGAAAACGCAAAGGCTCTCAAGGAGGCTTTTGCCTGGAATAAAGGGTACAAGGAGTATTTTGCCGTGAAGGCCACTCCCAATCCCTTCCTCATTCAGATCCTCCGGGACTACGGCTGCGGCTGCGACTGCTCCTCCTACACGGAGCTGATGCTGTCGGACGCCATGGGTGTGTCCGGGGAGGATATCATGTTCTCCTCCAACGACACGCCGGCGGAGGATTTTCAGCTTGCGGACAAGCTGGGGGCCATCATCAATCTGGACGACATCACCCACATTGAATTCCTGGAGAAGGCCATTGGCCACATTCCGGAGACTATCAGCTGCCGCTACAATCCGGGCGGGATCTTCAAGATCAGCAACGATATCATGGACAACCCGGGAGACGCCAAGTACGGTATGACGACAGAGCAGATCTTTGAGGCCTTCAAGATTTTGAAGGAGAAGGGGGCAAAGGAGTTCGGCATCCACGCCTTCCTGGCCAGCAACACAGTGACGAACGAGTACTATCCGATGCTGGCAAAGGTGCTCTTTGACCTGGCAGTGCGACTGCACCAGGAGACGGGAGTCCACATCAAGTTCATCAACCTGTCCGGCGGCATCGGCATCCCCTACAAGCCGGATCAGGAGCCCAACGACATCCGCGTCATCGGCGAGGGCGTGCGGAAGGTGTACGAGGAGGTTCTTGTGCCGGCGGGCATGGGGGACGTGGCCCTGTACACAGAGCTGGGCAGATTTATGCTGGGACCCTACGGCTGTCTTGTGACAAGAGCGATCCACGAAAAGCACACCTACAAGGAATATATCGGCGTGGACGCCTGCGCGGCCAACCTGATGCGCCCGGCCATATACGGCGCCTACCACCACATCACCGTGATGGGGAAAGAGAATGAGCCCTGTGACCACGTCTACGATGTGACCGGCTCTCTGTGCGAAAATAACGACAAGTTCGCCATTGACCGTCATCTGCCGAAGATCGACATCGGGGATCTGCTGGTGATCCACGACGCCGGGGCCCACGGTTTTTCCATGGGCTACAACTACAACGGAAAGCTCCGGTCAGCGGAGGTTCTCCTCAGAGAGGACGGTACCACGCAGCTTATCCGTCGGGCCGAGACGCCAAAGGATTATTTTGCGACCTTTGACTGTTTTGAAATTGGTAAAAAGTTACTGAAATAGATAGACAATTCCCTCCCCATAGTGTAAACTGTTTATAAAGAGTCTACTGGATAAGAGGAGGAAATGAATATGAAGATCAAAAAACGGATTCTTTCAATGATGCTCGTTGCCGTGATGATGCTGGCTCTCACTGCCTGCGGAGGCATGACGACGGATGACGCCAAGACCTATGTGCAGTCCGTTCTGGATGCCAGCTATAAGGCGGATTTTTCGGAGTACACAGAGCAGACCGATTCCACGGAGGAGGAGGCGCAGCAGCTTTTCGATGACAACCTGGATAATATCATGTCCATGGGAGGCTTTACGGACGCAGGGCTGTCCGATGAGCTGTCTGCAAACTACCGCCAGCTCTTTAAGGACATGCTGGCCCAGGCGAAATATGAAGTGGGCGACGCGACAGAGGGAGAGAATGATGGATTTGTGGTAGAGGTGAGCGCAGAGCCCTTCACCGCGTTTGACGGCCTTCAGGACGAGGTGATGAACGCAGTGCAGGCAGAGATGGCAAACATCACAGACATCTCTCAGATGCCGAGCGATGAGGAAATCAACGAGATGGTGTTCCAGAAGATGTACGACATTTTGGTGCAGCGGGTGGCAGAGCCCACCTACGGGGAGGCTCAGACAGTGGAGATTCACGTGGAGCTGAACGACAATGTGTACTCCATCAACCAGGATGATCTGACGACACTGGACGGCATTCTTTTCCCGGCAGACAACCTGTAGGAATAGAATCATAGAATGTAAGAATGAAAGGGCGGATCCCTAGAGGGATCTGCCTTTTTTGGATTTGTGTGCCCGGCGGGCACACGTTCTAACGGGTGAAAGTCCCTGACCCGCCCGGCAGTGGGAAGGGTGCAGCTAAT
>NZ_SPGT01000025.1:0-1969 GCF_005845155.1 Clostridium sp. BSD2780061688st1 H5
TGATTTATTTGAAATGCATTTCTGCAATTCATACAAAATATTCATTTTAGGTCTTGACTTTTAATAGTTAGACTTTCCATCAGGTTTTCTGCCTGAAAGGGCGCTCCCATTACTTCCATCATAGCCTGTTCCATGCTCATCAGATACGGCGGTTTTTTCTGCATGGAATTTTCCAACGCTTTTTCATACACATCCTGCGGACGGATATCCCATAACCGCATCATCTCATGCGTCACTTTGATACTCCCTATGCCATCGCCGTCCGGAGCCGGCAGTTCGATCCTGCAGATCACTGACAGATCTTCCATTTGTTTATGCGGAATCAGCGATAACATCTTCTGATTCGCTTTTGTGTTGATGATCTGCAGGGAAAGATAGTCCTTAATGGAATCATAATTGGCAGGATTGATTTCTTTCGGAAGTTCCTGTACGCCCAGGGCTTTCTCAGATACCTGGACAATATCATCCATAATTTTGTCCAATGGTTCGCCACTGCGGGCCTGATCATAAAACGGCTCCATATAGATTATCGGAGCCAGCTCTCTTCCCGGTATGTTAAAAATAATTCCTGTCTGGATCGAACCATTATTTTTCTGCTGCTGCGTAACCTCACATTTTACATTCCGGTATTCATCCGGAAGATGTTCCTTAATCTGCTGTGTTACGCCCTCTGCGAACGCCTTCACTGCCACCGTGCTGCTCATGCTGTTCATCCCCCTTTCCTGTTAATATCTGCTGATATTTCTTCAAACGCTTTTTCTTTGTTTCCTTCTCTTTTAAAAGAAGCTCCATCCGTATCATTCTTCCACCTCCCGGTCATGTCTGTACAGACGGTTGATCTGCATAAGGCACATCATAGCCACGCCGATCATACCGCCCACCATTGTTCCAACGATAAACTGGATCATCTTCATTCTTACCTCCGCATTTTCTAAAGGGTTTCAGGGATTTTTCCCTGACAAGCTGCCGCAGGACTGCCGGACGACAGTCTGGCAATCCAAAGGCGTTGCTTGCTGGTATTGTGTATCCTACTCCGCCTGCGCTCCGTTCCCGCCTCCGGCGGCTCATTACCTGCCGACAAGAAAAGCTGTCATGGCTGTTTTTCTCCCTCCGGATGGGTACATCCGCCGCACTCCGGGCAACGCCAGTGGCAGTTTTCACACTCCTCATCTCCGCAGACACCATAGTCAATCAGTCTGCAAGTGCCACATTTTTTGCAGCCATACTCGCAGTTACGGCATCGATCATCCCGATCATTTACAATGCATTCTCCGCTTTCCGGGCAAAGATAGGAGCAGTGGTCACAGTCTCCTGGACAATCCCTCGCCTCTTTTTCTTCAACTACAATGCCGACTACTTCGCCTCCCTCCATGTTCAAAGCCTCTCCGGACGTGATCATATCCCGCAGAATCCGGTCAATTTCTTTCCGGTTAATGGCTCCTATCGCAACCTTTTTTCTGTGAATGATCCTCAGATCATACTGAACTGTTTTCATAAAATCCTCTCTTTCTACCGTTCAAAGCTTCTCTCTCTGTGGTGTTTTTCCCGCTTTGTCTGCCGGATTCCCAGCCGGATACACAGGCTGTCATTACAGTCTTTTCCCTGCTTTGGCGGCTCATCTCTGGTCTTATACTTCTCTGGCAGTACCGTTCGGATGGCCCGTGTCGCAAGCCTTCCCGTCCGGTCATTGTCCAGATGAAACACCACCCGATCCACCTCCGGATGTTCTTTCAGAAAGCGGGTCAGCGCCGCTGGAACCTTGCTTTGCTCGATTTCTTTGGCAGGCTGATACACGCCAGCAAGGGATAACAGGTGCGTTTCTCTCCAATTTCCCCCGTTCAGTTTTTGCTCCGTAGCATAAGATAACAGGTCAATTGCTGACTCAAATAGATGGACTTCGCAGCATTTTTCTTCTGCCGGGATACAGAAAGAATAGTTTTTGTCGCTCCCGGACGCCTCCCCGACAAAC
>NZ_SPGT01000025.1:2065-7767 GCF_005845155.1 Clostridium sp. BSD2780061688st1 H5
AGATGGACTTCGCAGCATTTTTCTTCTGCCGGGATACAGAAAGAATAGTTTTTGTCGCTCCCGGACGCCTCCCCGACAAACTCTGTACCGACGCCCCGCAGAGCCGCATAACGGGGAATTCCGCTTTGATCCATCCCTACAAAAACGACATTATGGTAGTTCTCACTCTCATAAATCTGTCCGGTTTTCAGACAATACTGGATCAGTTCCATATCAATCCCACGGTTCTGCAGGTAAGAAACTGCATACGTCTGATAACGGTAAGGCTTTGGCAGGATCAGCTTTTTCTCTGTTTTCTTTTCGGCTGGTACGGAAACAGGCGGCTGGATCGCCGCCTGTTCCGCTATGGTCTGTACCGCCTGTATGAAGTCATATCCCCTCACTTTGATCAGATAGTCCAGTGCACTCCTGCCCCCGATCCCCCGGCTCCACCACATCCATTTCCCGTTGGAAATTTTCAAGCTGTCGTGGGTTCTGGTGGTATAAGTGTTCCCGGAGAAATGCACCAGCTCATAAGGTTCATAGTTTTTCAGATAGGTCAGCAGGTCGATCTGTTTCACTCTCTGCACCACTTCCGGCGCAACATAAGGCATAAATATCATCTCCTTTCCTGCCCGTGATTGGATATTCCATAAGTTATTTCTGATATCCGGGCATAAAAATAGCCGGATGATCTTCTTTTTTGAAAACCATCCGGCTATGTAAATATATATCGCAATATGAGTTTGAGCATGTCGGCAAATTAGGATTTATTTAATTCTTTCCCCAAGATTTATTAAATAAATTCTTGACCGTTGACTGTTCCGGCGGGCTTTGCTAATCGAGTTTCATATCGTGGATTTGATATTGTTGGTAAATTCTTTCCTTCTGATTATTGTCGCAATGATAACGAACAACGAATACAGCATATTTCCAATGTATGGCTGAGCGTTAAAAGTTGTTGTCAATTCTGCGCTTATACAGAAAGTCAAAACAGCTAATACCAATATCATCCAGTTAGAAAATTTTACTCTTTTCAGGAACAAATATCCTGCTGGTATATAGATGATAGCAAGCAAAAACTTAATGATATAATCCGGTACGTCTGGCAAAGCAAAAACTGTATTCAACGGACTGCCATCTAAATAAAGAAAGAAAAGAAATAATTCCGCCAAATATATAGAAGCCTCCTATAAATGTTATGACCTTAGATTTTTTCATACATTTCTCCATGTTAAGAGTTACTGTTTTCTGAAATAATACATTATGGAATAAACTACTATTATAAAAATGGACAATATAATATAATCCACATTTAAAACACTGTCCTTTAAATAGCAGTATATAAGATAGATTATGCTTATAAGTAAAAACACAATTAAATGTACAATATATTTTTTTATACTGTTTCGCATTTCCTTTTCCCTAACGATTAGTTTAATATTTGAATTTATATGAACAAATTTTATTTTGTTATCTCACATAAATTTCTGAAATAGTATCTTCCACACCATTGATTTGCAATCTTACATGGATTTCTCCATTTTCAAAATCATTCAGCGGATATTCAAGCGGTTCGGACAGATTTGTCACATCAACGGATTTCACAACCTCGCCCTGTACTAACCACAAAACAAGTGTTGCGCCCTCAGGCACCGTTTCACAAGAGATGTCTGCATAAAGCATTTGTGTATCTGCGTCCTCTACCATCATGTCCTGTTCTTCCACAAAACCATCGCTTGCACTTCTAAAATCCAACTTCCATACACCATTCAGATAGGTGTTAGAGTTCATGCTAATTACACCTAAATTCCAAACACGGTCGTTAGAAGCAACATTTGTATTCACACCATTTCCCGTAGCAGCACTGACGATAAAGCCGGTCAAACACATCAGCATAAGCACCATGCTGACAATACCCGCAGCAATAAATTTCAAATGATGGGTTCCCTGTTTTACCATAACACCATTAGCCTCCCTATTTTCAATATGTGTTCCACATTCCTCACAATATTTTGCTTTCAATGAAATTCGATGCCCGCAGGCAGAACACGTTGCTTTTATCTCTGAACGGCGCAGAAAGTAAATCAGCAATCCAATAAAAGGGGTGGCGATAAAAACCACAATCGCCCATAATACCGGGTCATCGCCCCGCTTTTTGCAATCTTGATATACCCATGCCGCAAAAAAAGCAGCAGTACACAAGGCAAAAAGGATAAAGAGAAGAAGAAGAATGGGAAGCAGCATAGAAAGACCGCTAAAGCCATCACTTTTTAGAAAATACAAGCCAAACCGCAGGAAAATCAACAGCAAGATAACTGGAATACCAATATAAAGCGGAAGTCTGTTCTTTTTTGTATTATTCATGCCAATACACCTCTTTTCTCAACACGGATTGTTATATCCTTTTTCATATTTGTCCTTTTTACACCAACTATGGTAAGCAAAACGCCAGCCAATCCAATGTAGAAACAGATACCCGCAGCAAAGTAAGACAAATAAGTGTTGCTGATAACTATTAGTGCTACACTTGCCAGCATAATAAATGTAACTAAGTTCAAAATCATCGGCAAATACCAAAGAGAAAAACCGCGTGTGGCGGGTTGCTTTCGCATTGCTGCTTCTTTTTGATACAATGTCGCTTTCAGTTTGCTGTTCAACTCCGGGTCTGGTTCGTCAGCCAGTTTCATAGAAGCCCGGATGATTTCATCAATTTCTGTATTGAAAAGGTCATTTTTCATATCCTGCTTCCTCCAATCTTTTCTTAATCAGACTTCTTCCCTTAAACAATCGGCTTTTTACCGTTCCGGGCGGTTTCTTAATGATTGTTGATATTTGCTCTACGGAACAATTAGAAAGATAAAACAGTGTCAGCGGTATTCGGATTTTTTCTGGTAGGGTTTCAATAATCCGATTAACTTCTGAAATCAATTCTTTCTGCAAGTAGCTTTCTTCAATACTTTCGTCGGAATGTAAGACTGTTTCTGCTTCATCATCAAAATTACTACATGGAGCAATCATATTTCGGCGGGCCTGCTTTCGTCTATCGCTTTTCCAAAGATTGTGTGTCAAGGAAAAAAAAACAGTGCTTTTGGATTTTGCCCCCAGTCAAGTGTCCATTCCATTTCTAACGCTTTTAGAAAAGTCTGTTGATACAAGTCCTCTGCTTCTGATTTGTCCATACAGAGTTTCAGGCAAAATCTATATATATCTGTACCGAACTCATCAATACACTTCTCGATTTCTCTTGCGTCCAATGTTTCACCTCCATTGCCCGTTCACCCTATATTCGCCATGACTTTATATGCGGTTCACTTTTTTCAAAAAATTTTTTTACAGGTAAAATTGTTAATGCTCTCCTGGGATGTCATGATCCCGCTCTGTCATGCTGACATGAAATTGCCAGGATATCTGTCATGGAATGTTCCCTTTGATGGGGCGGTTATCCGCCCCATCACGGAAGGAATTAGTTCATACATCCATGCTCTGCCAGCACTTTAAGTGCCGAGACGATGGTACAGGCATCTGCCTTTTTCATTCGGCTGTAATGCCGGAGGCGTTCCTCATTCCAGAAGATGAACAGGACATAAAGCGTCATTCATCATATTTAACTACACGACACACCCTGTCTGCTTCTGCAAACATTACCTTCCTCGGTGCTTGGCTTTCTTTTTTTCCTGCCGTAAAGCATACTGGCGTTCCTTTTCCGCTTCCCGCTGCTCCCGGCTTTTGGTTTTTCGTTCCAGTTTATTTTGCTCGTGTTGTAACTTAAGTGCCTGCTGCGCTTTTGTTCCTATTCCCCGGTCTTGTAACTGATTATTGATTTCCCGCTGCATACGCTTCGGATTGATTTTCCGTTCTTCAATTCTGTCTGCTTTAAGGGGCGGGCTGAATTTCAGAGTACGCCAATTTTGAAGCAGAAAATCATATACCTCATAATCCTTCGGCTCTGCACCAAAAGTAATTTTACAAACCTCATATCTATCGCCATCTATGCGCTCATATAAACCGATCCAAAATGGGGCTTCAAACAGAATTGTCAGGCTGCTTTTCATAGTCATATTTATTCTTGAGAAAATTGACTTTCAAAATTATCAAGCCAATCCAAAAGGGCATGATATAAAAGCCTTTGCTGTTCAAATATCGTCTTTCCAACAAGCGGTATATCTGAAAATTCAGAAGCATATTGTTCACTTGATAGAGCAGACGACTGAATACTTGTTCTGAGTTTTGAAATCAGCTTTAGAGCTTCATCCTTACTAACCTTATTCAGATTTGTAATAACGACATTAAAGTCAAAAAGCAGAGGAATACTTTCTGACGCATAGGTGGACATTAACTCGTTAAAATATTTTCTTCCCTTATCGGTGATCGAGTAGACCGCTTTATCCGCAAATCTGTCTCCTTTTACAACATTGCTTTTCAAATATCCTTTTTCGCTTAACTGAAGAACTTTTCGATAAATAGAAGGAACACTTATTTTCGTCCATCTGGAAAGGTGGTGGTATTCCACATCTTTCTGAATATCATATGCACTTTGAGGTTTTTCCAACACGATACCAAGTATCACTAAATCAATCGACGACATAGTTTATCTCTCCTTTTACTATTATCAATAGTACTATTATCAATAGTAAAAGTCAAGAAAATCTTTTCATCGTATCTGCTCAGGGTTCTTTCTGATTTTAAAATTATCCTTTATCCATTTTTTCAGAACCGTCAATTCTTTCCCTGCTTTGGAGGCTCATCTCTTGTCTGGTATTTCTTCGGAAGCACCGTCCGGATGGCCTGTGTCGCAAGCCTTCCTGTCCGGTCATTGTCCAGATGGAACACCACCCGATCCACCTCCGGATGTTCTTTCAGAAAGCGTGTCAGCGCCGCCGGAACCTTGCTTTTCTCGATTTCTTTGGCAGGCTGATACACGCCCGCAAGGGATAACAGGTGCGTTTCTCTCCAATTTTCCCCGTCCAGTTTTTGCTCTGTGGCGTAAGACAACAGGTCAATCGCAGACTCAAACAGATGGACTTCGCAGCATTTTTCTTCTGCCGGGATACAGAAAGAATAGTTTTTGTCGCTCCCGGACGCCTCCCCGACAAAGTCTGAACCGATCCCACGCAGAGCCGCATAACGTGGAATCCCGCTCTGATCCATCCCTACAAAAACAACGTTATGGTAGTTCTCACTCTCATAAATCTGTCCGGTTTTCAGACAATACTGGATCAGTTCCATATCAATCCCACGGTTCTGCAGGTAAGAAACTGCATACGTCTGATAGCGGTATGGCTTTGGAAGGATCAGCTTTTTCTCTGTTTTCTTTTCGGCTGGTATGGAAACAGGCGGCTGGATCGCCGCCTGTTCTGCTATGGTCTGTACCGCCTGTATGAAGTCATATCCCCTCACTTTGATCAGATAGTCCAGTGCACTCCTGCCCCCGATCCCCCGGCTCCACCACATCCATTTCCCGTTGGAAATTTTCAAGCTGTCGTGGGTTTTGGTGGTATAAGTGTTCCCGGAGAAATGCACCAGCTCGTAAGGTTCATAGGTTTTCAGATAGGTCAGCAGGTCGATCTGTTTCACTCTCTGCACCACTTCCGGCGCAACATAAGGCATAAAAATCATCTCCTTTCCTGCCCGTGATTGGATATTCCATAAGTTATTTCAGATATCCGGGCATAAAAATAGCCGGATGATCTTCTTTTTTGAAAACCATCCGGCTATGTAAT
>NZ_SPGT01000025.1:7865-44408 GCF_005845155.1 Clostridium sp. BSD2780061688st1 H5
TTCCATAAGTTATTTCAGATATCCGGGCATAAAAATAGCCGGATGATCTTCTTTTTTGAAAACCATCCGGCTATGTAATTACTAATTATTGTTTGAGTTTATAATTCAAACTTTTCAGCTCCAACACTTTTACAATTTTAATGCTTTTAAATTTCCATTTTTAATAGCTTCAATATTTTGAGAAATCTTCGCAATTGGCCAATCCCACCATTTCATTTTTAAAAGATCAGAAATCGTTCCATCTGAAAAGCGTTTACGAATTGTTTTGGCAGGTACACCTCCAACAATTGTATATGGTGGCACGTCCTTGGTCACAACAGCCCGTGTGCCAATAATTGCTCCATCTCCTATGGTAACTCCCGCCATTATAACTGCTTCATACCCAATCCAGACATCATTGCCAATAACAATATCCCCCTTATTATCCCAAGCTGATGTGATATCTTTAACATCTAATCCCCATTCCTCAAAGAAAATAGGAAATGGATAGGAAGATAAGGACTTCATTGTATGATTTGCACTATTGAAAAGGAACTTTGCTCCACAAGCAATGGAACAAAACTTACCAATCTTCAATTTATCATGATTAATTGGATAGTGATATAATACGTTATTTTTTTCAAATTGCTGTGGATCATTAACAAAATCATTATACATTGTAAACTCACCAACAATAATGCTTGGATCTGTTACAACATTTTTCAAATAAACGGTTTCTTTGTCCCCCGTACGTGGATATATTTTATTCTCCGATATAGCCATTTCAAATTCCTCCTACTTAAATTATCCGTATTATGCGACTATATCGGTAATTACAATGCAACGTTTCACCTTCACATCACCTCGTTAATAATTTAATAATGTAACATCTTTGAGTATAACAAATTTACAATACCCAATATAATAATTAGTATGCCTATTACAGCAAGTGGTAACCATTCCATTCATTTATCCTCCTATAAACTTTGAAGTTATCTCTTACTTAGAAATCAGCATAAAAACCATGGGAACAATGAGAATTAAAATTGCACCTACTACACATACAACAATTGCTTTTTTAAAACTTCGTTTTTCTTGTTCAGTCATATCATTATACCATTTCATATGCGAGAGCCTCCTTAATTTCCACTTTTCTGTTCTATAACTTATCATTTGTCGCTGACTCTATTTTTGCTACTTGCTACAGAACTTCATTCATCTTTATTTTGATTATGGCGTTTCTTATTACACAGCGAACCTACCAACATGCCGATTCCAGAAATTACTACTCCAGCTACAATCATTCCCCATTCCGGGGCATTCAATTTGTTAAAAGCAATGTTGTTTGCCATTTTGAATGTGCCATATTCGGCAAACATATACATAATGCCAAAGAAAAAGGTAAACGCCCATTTTCCTTTTCTCCAGAAGTTATTTTTACCAATAACAATGGACACAACAAATGTTGTTACAGGAAGAATAATCCAAAGAAACATCAGACTGTAACCCATGGCGGCGCTTCCGCTTGTAAAGAACCAGAACACAATCATTGCAAACGCCCAAATCAACAGGTAGGAAAGAATTGTAATAATTTTGTTTCTGTTGGCGTTGCTTTTCACAACATTTGTAGTTTCTTCGAGGTAATCATAATAGGTTTTCATTTTCTGTTCTCCCTTCAATAAATAGTCAAGAGAGATATCGTAGCATTCGCTCATTTTTATGACACTGATGATATCCGGATAGGATTTTTCATTTTCCCAATTTGAAATGGTCTGGCGACTCACTCCCAATAATTCAGCAACTTGTTCTTGTGTTAGCTTTTTCTCAATCCGGGCTGCCTTAATTTTGCTTCCAATATCATGCCCCATGCCACTTACCTCCCTTGCAATTTTATTGTAGGAAAAGCACCCTATATCGTCTACCAAATGGCTTTTACATCGCTTATAATGCGCGTCAAAATCCTTTGACAATCGCATAAAAAGCAATTTGTTTCTACGACAACTTTACCACACTTCTTTCTATCTGTGAATACACACTATTCTCTCTAAGCTGATGATAATTCTAAGATTTTTGTATTACATAGGTCAGCAAGTCGATCTGTTTCACTCTCTGCACCACTTCCGGCGCAACATAAGGCATAAATTTCATCTCCTTTCCTACCCGTGATTGGATGTTCCATAAGTTATTTCAGATATCCGGGCATAAAAATAGCCGGATGATCTTCTTTTTTGAAAACCATCCGGCTATGTAATTACTTTACATAAATAAAACTATAACGTAGAAGATATATTATGTTCTCTTTCCCACCTATCGCACTCTACTTCTAATTTTTTAAAATCACAGCATGTCTTATTAAAAAAATAATAATTTCTTGATTCTTTATCGTATCTCTCCCGATAAACTGCAATAGACTTAGTATTTATTTCAACCCATTTCTTTCTTATCTGTCGTTCCTCATTTGCCAGATATGTATCGACTTTTGGATCGATCTGTATGGGTTTTATCTGGTCGTCTGGTACTGGAAACATGTTATTGTGCAGTAAATTTGCTATCTCCTCGCCTGCCACCTTGAGAAAGGTAGTAATGGCAGCGCTTCTTTTCTTCTTTCCTCTTGCAATTCTTTCCTTTGTTGTTTGTGATGTTAATGGAACTACAAACATTCTACCATTAATTTGTACTGCTAAACCTACAAATTTTCTGTTGTTATATTTGACGCTGACACGCCAGTCCGCATCGTGCATATATTTTATATAATCCCGTTGAATCTCACATAAAATAGGTGTGGTTTTTCTTATGTCCTCTTCTAATAATCTCATTTATCTCCTTTGAAAATAGCCGCTTGTCAGCGGCTATCTTTTTCCCACTAAGTAGGGAAACACTCATTTTGAATCGTCCACTAAGCAGGACCACGCTCATTTTGAATCGTCCACTAAGCAGGACCACGCTCATTACTTCTTTATCGTCTCCCATTTCATAATCTCAAAGATTACTCAGGTAGGGAATCACCTTTCTTTAATTATAATTATACACGCTTTCATACTGATGTCAAGATACCATCACTGCTCTTACTCATGTCTGCGTGTATATAATAGTATATGCGATAATTTAAAAATTACAGGACTTTTTTAGATTGCCCCAATCTTTTTCAGATACGCATATCCGTCCGTATGCCCCCGGAAATAGATCTGGCAGCGTTCTATCGTCTCTTTCTCAAACATCCTGCTCATATATTGCCTCACAATTTCATGTTCCTCGGTTGTAAGGCTGATGGCTCCGCTCCCTTCTGTCACTTCCAAAATAAACGGATACCTGCTCTCCATTTCTCCCAGTTCCTGGCACATATTGGCATAGTCCTCGTCCTGTTTTTTCAGATCCACCATGATATCGCTGTCGATCTCCATAAAACTATCTTTGATCCGCTCCACCAGATCATAAAAATCTGTCTTCTCCAAACTGTTCATCCTCTCTGTTCTGCTAATCTGCTTTCTTATCTTACTATATCCAGTTTTCGATCTTTCTACAATCCAGTCCGCTGTTTCCTATAAAAGTTCCAGTAGCTGCAGCACTTCTATGGTATGCTGACACCCCATGAGATAAAGCTGTATCCGTTCATAATCTTCCCGGTCTGCGTCCAATGCGAGAAATCTGGACAGTGCTTTTGTCTGTTCCAGCGTCAGATTCATCGGCGTTTCGATTTTATCCCGGTCGATCAGCGTGGAAATAAACGGATATTGGAAAAGAAGTTTGTCGCTTTCCTCTACAATCCGGCTGTATTGTGGGGACGTTTTCAGGCGCTTTTTGCAGTTCTCACTGACGGTATCTACGACAGCACACATCCAGATCGGCAGATCATCCGTATCGATCTCTGCTATCTTCATAGCCTTTCTTTCCCTCCTTTCCTCTGCCACTATAGCAGAGATTGCCTCTCCCGGCGATTGTGCGTTTCTGCTGTTCGCACATCAGGCAGGCTATGTACCACGGTATCAGTCTCCCGATACCGCTTTTCTTACCGCACCCAGGCCGTTTTTTCCCGTTCCGGCTCGATTTCCTCTGTTTCCGGTTCTTCCTCCATCACAACCCGGTCTTTCTTATCCATATCCAGAAGCACGTTCAGTTCCCCCAGCCGTGCCACTTTCTCTGCCAGTTCTTTTTCCTGCGGAAATTCTTTCTGCGCCTCCACTTTCGCTGTCTCCAACTGGCTTTTTGCCGTCTCAAGCTGTTCCCGGCAACGGGAAAGATTGTCCGGCAGCTCATTCATCTTATTGTCAAGCCTTGTGATATTTCCATAAATGTCCGTTCCAAGCGGCACTTTATAAGTTCCTTTTCCATGTAACGCAATCACAAATTCCTGGCCGACAGAAGAATAGGACAGCTCCATCGAAAGTCCACGATAAGCCCCCAGTAACACAGGCTCCGGAGATTTCATGGCTTTGCAGGCGTCAATAATTGCCTGTCCTGCCTCCTTTTTCTCCGTGTAAGAGTGATCCCCGATCTGCATGACTGGAAAGGTTTCCCGATCCAGCGGTGTGTGCGCCTTGACCTGGGCAATGTCTGCCTCATACTGCGTGATCCATGTCTCCTGCTCTCTGATCCGTGCCGGAAGATGTTTTGCCACCTGATCCTCCATCTCATATTTCTGGTTCAGAAAGCTCTGCTTTAATAGCTGCAGCCTGGTTACCTGTATATCCAGATCCATCTTTTCTTTGATGTGCGGGTTTCCGGTGGCAAGCGCCTTGATCTCCGCATAGGACAGAGCCACTTCGTCTATGTCCTCCACACTCCGGGCCGGACTTTTGGACGTCATGATCTGGCTGATATATTTCTGCTTATTCTCAATGGTCTGATAGAGGTATGCGTCAAAGGTTCCTTCTGTCACATACCGGATGATCTCTACTTTCGGGTTCTGATTTCCCTGCCGGATGGTCCTGCCCGCTCTCTGCTCCAGATCCCGTGGACGCCACGGGCAGTCCAGGTCGTGACTGGCAATGATCCGGTCCTGCACATTCGTGCCTGCGCCCATCTTAAACGTACTGCCCATAAGGATACGGACAGCGCCCCGCCGGACTTTGGAAAACAGTTCCTTTTTGCGCACATCCGTATTGGCGTCATGGATAAAGGCAATCTCCTCCGGCGGGATTCCCTTTGCCAGAAGTTTATCCCGGATGTCATTGTACACACTGAATGTACCGTCTGTTTTTGGTGTGGACAGGTCGCAGAACACAAGCTGCGTCAGCTTTTTCTCTTTTCCGTCTTCCCAGTGCCGGTAAATTTCTTCTACGCAGGCGTTGACCTTGCTCCCCGGATCATCCGGCAGGAGCGGGTTGGAAAGCCTCTGGTCGAGGGCCAGTTTCCGCCCGTCATTGGTTATCTTGAGCATGTTGTCTTCCCTTGGATTGACTTCATTGTTCCGCACTCTCTCCGCACGGTTTCCCAGTTCTTCCACCATTTCTTCCTGCAATTCGGTAGGTTTTACTTTTACCACCCGGTATTCTGCCTCCGGTACAGGCAGATTCAGCATATCTGCCGTCTGGATATCTGCCACTTCCCGGAACATCTGCATAAGTTCCGGCAGGTTGTAAAACCGGGCAAACCGTGTTTTCAGCCGGTAGCCGTTCCCCTCCGGCGCAATCTCCAGAGCGGTCACAGTCTCCCCAAAAGTAGACGCCCATGCGTCAAAATGCTGTAAGTTTTTCTCCGCCAATGTTCCATACTGCAGATAACGCTGCATGGTATAAAGTTCTACCATAGAATTGCTGACCGGCGTTCCCGTTGAAAAAATCACGCCCTTTCCACCCGTGATTTCATCCAGATAGCGGCATTTCATATACATATCAGAGGATTTCTGCGCTTCGGTCTGTGCGACCCCGCCCACATTCCGCATCTTGGTTGTCAGGTAAAGGTTCTTATAGCCGTCCGCCTCATCCACAAACAGTCGGTCCACGCCCAGTTCCTCAAACGTAATCATATCATCTTTCCGGCTCTGGTCATGAAGCCGTTTCAGGCGTGTCTCCAGCGATTTCTTGGCACGCTCCATCTGCTTTACTGTGAAGCGGCTCCCCTGGATCTTTTTCGCCTCTGCGATCCCTTCAATGATTTCATCAATCTCCATCTTCAGCATACGTTCCTGCCGCTCGACACTTAAGGGAATCTTCTCAAACTGGGAGTGTCCGATGATCACGGCGTCAATGTCGCTGGTAGCGATCCTGCCGCAGAACTTTTTCCTGTTTTTCTTCTCAAAATCCTTTTTTGTTGCCACCAGAATATTGGCTGCCGGATATAACTGGAGCCACTCAGCGGCGAACTGCTCGATGATGTGATTTGGCACCACGACCATAGATTTACTGCACAGCCCCAACCGTTTGCACTCCATCGCAGCCGCCACCATCGTATAGGTCTTTCCTGCGCCCACCACATAGGCCAGCAGCGTATTCCCGCCGTAAATGATCCGGGCCACGCCGTCCTTCTGGTGTTTCCGCAAAGTAATTTCCGGGTTCATACCATAGAAATGCAGGTGGCTCCCGTCATACTCCCGTGGGCGGATCGCATTGAACCGTTCATTATAATCTTCGGTCAGCCGCTGCCTGCGCTTTGGATCTTTCCAGATCCATTCCTGGAACGCCTGCTTGATCAGATCCTGCTTTCCCTGCGCAATGGCGGTTTCCTTTCTGTTCAGGATTGGCTTACGTTTTCCCTCCGCATCCTCCACATAGTCAAACACACGGGTATCCCGCAGATTCAGCGTATCTTCTATGATCTTATAGGCATTTACCCGGTTTGTTCCATAGGTGTTGGTAACACGGGGATTTCCCCGGTCCATGCTCTTCCCTTCGATATTCCATTCCCCGGTATGCCGGGAGAAATGGACTTTGATCTTCCACTGGGAATAATTTGGCGTCTGCAACAGTTCAAACATAAAGTCGGCAATATCCGATTCCGGTATCCATGTAGCTCCCAGACGCACACTGATCTCAGAAGCGGTCAGATCCTTTGGCTGTACTTTTTCCAGTGCTTCCACATTGCTCCGGTACACCTCGGAGATCTCCGCCGCACGTTTCGCCTCCCGAAGTTTCTGACGCACGTTGCCGGAAAGGTATTCGTCCTCGGATACAAATCGGGGCTGATCCATCCCCTCAGACTCCGGCAGACGGAAGATCACGCCTTTTAGTTCTTCTTCCACCTCCCCGGCGCTTTTCCCGGTCAGGGAACACAGATACTCCATATCTATACAGGCTTTTTCGGAGAGAGACAAAGATAAAGCCTCACTTGCGGTATCCACTTTCGTTACCGTCTCGTGAGGCTTGATGGTCCGTTTCGTGAACATATCCGCTTTCCGCTCCAGCGTTCCGTCCTCCGCCACAATCTCAAGGGAACAGAGAAGGGGATAACTGCTGTCGTCAGAAAACACCATACTGTTTGCCCTGGAATTCAGCAGTCCATACTTTCTCTGGAACAGATCATACAAATGGTTCAGCTTTTTCTGCTGTCCTTCAATCTCTTCATCCGGATCCCCTTCGGTCTGGTAAGCGATCAGCTCCCTGGTACAGTCCCGGATAGCGATCATGCCTTTCACACGGTTCTGCGCTGTCACGGACAGTTCCACCGGTTTCATGCGGCTGTTTTCCCGATAATAAATCTTCCCATCATAGACCGTATAGGAAAAGTTCGCCACAGACGGATCAGCCGGGATCGAATAATCCTCTTCCTCCACCAGCTCCTCCACCTCATAATCCGTGATCTCCGCCTCAAGGTTTTCTACTGCCTGTTCCAGAAGTTCCTTTAAATCCCTGTCCGGATAAGGTTTGCAGATCAACTGCGGACCATAAGGCCCGGACACGATCTCCTGCTCGCCCAGTACCATTTCCGGATGATGCTGAAAATAGGGATTGATACTGACCACCCGGTGTCGGCTCTCGCCGTGTTCATTCACATGGTCATTTTCATAGAGACGCTCCACTTCCACCCAGTCCGGCAGATCCACATTTAAGTCTCTCGGCGTCTCCCGCTTCTGGAAAAAGAGAATATCCGTATTGATCTCTGTACCGGCATTGGCAAGGAAAGCATTATTTGGCAGGCGGATCGCACCTAACAGGTCGCACCGCTGGGCGATATATCTCCGCACCCGGTCATCCCGCTTATCCATTGTCCCGCCGCTGATCCCGTTGGACGTAATCAGTGCAAGCACACCTTTCGGCCTCGTCTTGTCAATGGATTTTGCGATAAAATAGTCGTGGATCAGAAAGTTGTACTTATCGTATTTCCTGTCCAACACCTTATAACTTCCAAACGGCACATTTCCTATGACTACATCAAAAAAGCTGTCCGGCAGATCTGCGTCCTCAAAGCCCTGAGCAGCGATGGTGGACTTCTGGTAAAGCTGCTGTGCGATCCGGGCGGAAATACTGTCGATCTCCACACCGTAAACCTTGCAGTCAGACAAACTCTCCGGTTTCCGTCCGATAAAATTTCCCGTTCCGCAGCTTGGCTCCAGAATGTTCCCGGATTTCAATCCCATGTTCTCCAACGCCTGATACATGGCGCTGATGACCACCGGCGGCGTATAAAAGGCGGTCAGCGTGGACTGTCTCGCCGCAGCATACTCTTCCTCTGTCAGGACCGTCTTTAATTCCAGATATTCCGTTGACCAGGAAGATTTCGTCTCGTCAAAAGCGTCAGATAAGCCGCCCCAGCCAACATATCCGGAAAGGATCTCCTGTTCCTTTGGCGTAGCAAAGCGGTTTTCTTCCTCACACTTCTTCAATAGCTGGATCGCCATGAGATTCGCACGGAACTTCTCTTTAGCGGTGCCCTCCCCCAAATGCTCATCCGTGATCCGATACTGGCTGCGGCTCTCCTGGGGAATTTCCGGGTGCAGATCAAACCCTCTTACCCTCCCGGCAGGTTTCTTCTGTGCCCATGCCGGGGCCAGATCCTCCAGAACTTCTTCCGGTTCCTTCTCAAAAGGATTGTCCTCCGGTTTTATCCCGGTAAATCCGTCCTCCTGCTCCTGCGCCATTTCCTGTGTGGGAGCCGGTTCCTCCTTGTCTTTTTCGGCTGGTTCCTCTGATGGTTTCCTGTATACCTTCAGATGATCATTCGCCGGATTTTCCCGTACCCGGCGGTCAAACACCTCTCTTGGCATTTCCTCTGTGAAGAGCGGATACATCTGGTCACGCAGAACCACCATCTCATCGGAGATAAAGTCAATGGAATATTCCTTTGTGCCTATTGTGACAATCGTATCCACCTGCAGGTCATAAGGCGGATTCATAGCAGGTAAGTCTGCAATCCCGGCGATCAGTTCAGACACTTCGGAATAGTTTTCATCCTCCGTGTCCATCCCTTCCCGGACACGGATCAGATAACTGTAAATTTCCTGCACAGACTGGGGATCTTCCAACTGTTCCTGCAACTGGCGCAGAACATCTTCCTGTGCCTCTCCTGCCTCAATTGTATCCTGATATTCATACCAGTCATATGACTGGTAAAACGCATTGAGACGTCCGGCCAGAACCTCTTCCCGGCTCTGTGCCGGGACAGGCTCCGGGGGAGCCTGCGTGTTTTCTCTTTCGGCTGGTATTGGAGTAAATAAGCTGAACGCTCCGTCCCGGTAATCCGTAAGGTCCTGGTGCGCCTGTTGCATAGACGGGTATCGCTGATCGTAATCTGCGGTTCCCGCAAGAACCTCTTCCATCATGGAAAGGATTTCTTTTACCCGGTTTGGATCATCAAGCTGCGGACGGATCTGGTCTATCGCTCTATGATAATCTGAGCCATACGGATACGGACGTAAAAACGTCTCCGGCTGATGATAGAAAAAGTTATAAATACCTCTCGCCAGAACTCCTTTTTCATACTCCGGGATATACTCCAGTTCCTTTTCTGTCATATACCGTCCGACAGAAATCAGTTCCTCGATCCGTTTTGCAACCGCTGTCCATTTCAGGGTAGTTTCATAGTCTTTCCATTTGATAAAATACCCTTTTGCACTGGTTCCCCGGTTAAATTTTTCTCCTAAATAGTCCGATCCTGATCCCCATATCCCGTATTCCTGTTTTAAAAAATCTGCTCTCTCCTTATTGCTGTGGCCTTGCAGAAAATAGGAGTAAATTCTGTATTTGCCATGTTCAAAGGAAGACCCCATCTGCAGTGCATGGTCGATGATTTCCTGTGGCATAGAAAAAGCAGGAGATTCCTCTCCTGCCAGTTCTTCCAAAAATGTCTGTTGTTCTGCCACCGTTGGCTGTGGCTCTGCAGTCGGTTCCTGCCTTTCCTCTTCCGACTGTGGTTCCTGTCCGGTTAGCTGTAGATCAGCTCTTTCATCACGATCTCTTCCGCTGCCTGCCGGATGTTGTTCATCTGCTGTACCCACGCCATCTGGTCTTTCGCTTTCAGTTCCTCTGTCACGCCCCAGGCTGCTTTCATCTGTTCGGTCAGAACTTCCATCCTCTCCTGTGCCTCTCTCTGCACTTCGTTCAGATGTCGGTTCAGTTCTCCTTTTGTCAGCAGGTTCAGATACATCCCATACCGGTAATTTTTCAGATAAGTATGACGGAGGGAAGCGTACTTCCCACGGTGTACTTCCGGTTCGTCCGGCACGGTCAGATCCGGAAGAAGATAATCGCCCTGTCTGCTGTATGTGATCGCTCTCATGTGTAACGCCCCTTTCTGTAATCTGTTCTCTGTTTTCGCTTTCATTATATCGGCCTGCCTCTCTTCCGGCAAAGGTACGATTTTTCTTTCTCTCTGCCTTTCTCAGCTTATGGACGGTATCGGAAATCTCGGATAATGCCATTTCCGCCACATCACTGGCCGCAACGCCAAACAGGTTGACCATTTCCGGCGTATTAAAATCCGTGATATTCCGGAAATCCTCTGTGTCCAGATACAGGTCAGTATCCACGCCGCACCGTACCATGACCATATAAGCAGTGCTGGCCGCTAAAAGCTGTCGGGCTTCCACCTCTACGTTGTACTCGTCCACCTCTTCCAGATAACTGCCTTTCCGTCCTGCAAGCAGATCCGGCAGATAATCCGCCAAGTTATCTTCTGCCGCAATCTTTGCCGCCTCCAGTATGGTTTCCGCAAATCCTGTCACTGTCTCATCCACACCAAAAGCATTGGCAAGGGTTTCCCGCACATCCGGCTGATATTCTTCCGGCACTTCCCACAAAGGCACTGGCCGGAGCAGGCGGCGGAAACGCCCTTCTTGCGTATCGGAAACGTCATAATAATATTTCAGCCGCAGTTTCGGACTGTCCTTGTCAAAAACGGCGATTCCTTTGGAATCCCGCTTTACCCACCGTCCAAACTTCTCATTCCAAACTTTCATAGGCAGCACTGCGGACGCCTGTGGGCGCTGTGCATAGATTAGAATCTGGTCATCAAAAGGCAGCCGGAAGTTCCGGCAGGCAGAGCGCAGGAAAGACAGCCAGTTTTCCGGACTGGCAGTTACTTCCTTGACCGCCTCAGCATAGAGGTCTGTGATCAGATCATATTTCTTCTTTGCCACAACTCTGTCCTCCTATCGTTCCTGTTCTTTTTCCTTCTGCCGGGCAGGTGGGTATTTTTCCATAAACTCCCGGACTGTGCGGCAATCTCCATCACAAAAATCCCAGTCCTTTTCTGGATCAATATCTAAATACCCGTGTGGTGGCAGTCTGATGGGTTCACGGGTAATAATAGAGCCAAAATGATTGACCATGATCCCCTTTGCAATCTGCACCGGATCTCCCCACCCTTCATCATCATGCCGGACTTCTGTAAAGGTTTCTTCCATTGCGTTATATCTTGCCATGTGTTCTGACTCCTTTCCTCTTTTTCTCACTCATGGGCCGATACCGGATTCCATTCTTCTCCATCTGCTTTGCAAACTGACGGATATTCCTGCACTTTCCATCTATTTCCACCTGTTCCTCACTGTGGTAACGACAGAAAGCGCAGGAGCAATCCCCGTTGTCATACTCCAGACGCAGAAAAGAACTGTCTGAGAGAGAAAAAAGCGGGGTTTCCCGGCTGTCTGTAAAGCAGATCATGTTTCCACTGCTCATATCTCCCCTCCTCCCAAAAATGTGATAAATTTCCCGGCTTTTACTGCTTTCTGGATCTCATTGATCATCCCGATTTCTGCCACTGTGATCCCCGGCAGAGACAAAATATCATCCATTGTCATATTTAAGACTGTTTTTTCACTGTCAAATCCCGCCTCCATCAGCTTTGAGAGGGAACGGACAGCCTTATGGTTGATCTGTGCCAACTTTTACACCTCCTTTCGTCCGGTATGTAAAGAGGCGGCTGACCGCCGCCTCCTGTCACATTCTGTCTATTTCTTACGGTTCCGCAGATTCAGCCAGATCAATGCCCCTGCGATAAATACCACTAAAATGACCGTGATCCACATCTTTGCGTTCATGCTTTATCTTCCCCCTTCCTTTTTCTCATTTTCACTGCGGTCAGAATACCAAAGACTGCCACACCTGCTCCGGACAGGGCAGATAACCCGATCCACAGGCCCGGTCTGCTGTCATCCCCGGTCTTTGGTGTCGTAATCAATTCCTCCGGGATCTTTTCATTGGTCATAGTAGCCTTTACGATCTGTCCGTCCTCCTTGATCTCAAAGGCGTATTCGGACTCATCAATCTCATAGCCTTCCGGCGCATTGTACTCCTGATAGGTGTATTTTCCATACCGCAGAGTAAAGATGGCGATCCCGTTCTCATCTGTTACGCCTGTGGCAACGATATTTCCATCTTCGTCCTTAATGCGGAATCCGGCGTTTGGAAGAGGTTTCCCATCCGCAACATCTGTCTTGGTCAGTTCCAGTTTCCCGGTAATCGGCTGATTGATAAAGCCTACGCCTGCCTCATTTTCCACATCAACGATCTTTCCGTCCTCGCTGATCTCAAAATAATAGGCGTTCTTATCCAACTTGAAACTTTCCGGAGCGGTCTTTTCTTTCACGAAATATCCTCCGTAGAGCAGGCCGTCCGTCTGATAAATGCCTTCTGAGATTTCCGGGATTTCTCCCACAAGTTCATCTTTGTCCGTCAGTTTCTGGTCTTTGTCCGTATCCGCATACAACTCAAATACAGCACCCGTCAGCTTGTTCGCCGGATATTCTGCGTCCACTTTTGTCAGACGGACACTGCCCTCAATCAGTTTATTGATCAGCTCCACCTCGATCACTTCCTCATCTTCCGTAACCGATACATAGTGGAGGGCCTCATTCAGCACATATCCTTCCGGGCTTGCAATCTCCCGGACGATCCATCTGCCAAAGGGTACATCCTCAAATGCAAAGGCTCCGTCCTCATCAGAAGTTGTTACCATTAAGGCGGTTTCTTCCGTAAATTCTTCTGCACCTGCGGAAAACAGACCGATTGTTGCGCCTTCCAGTGCCTCCCCGTCCGTATCTACTTTCCGTCCGGAGATTTTTCCCCGGATCAGTTCATTCTCAATGGCATTTCCCTCATTTGCAGAAATATGGACAACAGCGGTATCCTGCCCCTGGTAGGTAAAGTCCACAGGATAGGTTTCTTCTGACAAAAGATAATGCTGATCCGTGGCAACTTCTTTCACATAATACTTGCCAAACGGCAGGTCTGTGTGAAATGCGGCGGTTCCCTCTGCACTGCAGAACACGATCTCGATCAGACCGTCCGCCGGGATCACGGAACCGTCCGCTGCTGTCAGATCCTCTGCGGCATACAGTCCAAAGGCTACGTTCTGGATTTCTCCCGCATTTCCGATTCCAAAGATCTCATCCTGTTCCAGTGTCTTTGTGAGGTCAACCGTCACTTTCTGCCGCTCATTATAGAAAGCGGTGTCCGCTTCTGTTACAGATACCTCCTGTCCGGCATAGGTCAGCTCCACCTCATGGGTTTCTGTATTCAGCACCAGACCGTCCGGCGCTGTCTTTTCCACGATCTGGTATTTTCCCAGATACAGTTCTTTTGTCTCTGCCTTGCCTTCCTCATCTGTGGTAATGGTATCCACCACATCCCCGGCGTTTGCCCGCACGGTTCCGTCCGGCGTCACAATGTCCTCGGCGGCGATCACTTCATATACCGCCCCGGCCTGCCCGGTTACTGCATAAACAGGCGTGTAAATATTCTCGCCTTCCGCAAGGTTCCCGTCTTTGTCCACCACACCGTCTCCGGACACCTGCACAGAAGAAAATTCCTCGCCGGTTTTGCTCACAAGGATCTTGCCTTTCTGCGGCATATCCTCTTTTTCCACCGTGATCACAGTCACTCCGCTGTCCTCCCCGGACTGTTCCTCAGATACTGTAAATGGAACCGGCGTACTGTCCAGTACATACCCATAAGGAGCCTGTACCTCCACTAATGTGTAATTTCCATAAGGCAGTACCTCCGGTGTGATCAGATAACCGTCACTTCCGGTATAGAAAGTATCCAGCTTTGTGACTTCCGGATAGGTATACTGCATGGTCACAAGGTTCCCGGATTCGTCATAGATCTGGAACCCGGCTCCCGCAAGGGGGATGGTGTTTCCCGTTTCTGCGTCTTTCTTGACTACTTTGATATAGGATTCAAACAGGCGGTTGTTGATGAGGTAGCGGTAAACTTCTCCGTCACTGCTGATATACACATCAAAGTCTCCGATCATCTCCCGGCCTTCCCAGCCTTTTGTCTGGTGTACCGTATAAATGCCATAAGGCAGGTCTTTCGTCTCGGCATATCCGTTCTCATCACACACCAGCGTATCCCGCTCGCTGTCCTTTGCGCTGTCATAGTTGCCTGCACTCTTTAAATACACTTGGAACTCTGCGCCTTCCTCCGGTGTTTCGATCTGCGTACTTCCGTCATCCGTGTGCTTGATGATAGAAATTCTTCCCTTGATAACCTGTTCCGTCACATCATTGGAAGTATCGTTCAGCTCTACCGTATAAAGGGTTGCCTCCGCTCCCACATGGTAGGAAGTCTCATCCAGCAGATACCCTTCGGACGGGCTGATCTCCCGGATTGTCCAGTTGTCTCCACACACATAATATTTCGTGGTAAAACTGCCGTTGCCGTCTGTGGTGTAAGTGTCGATCAGCGTATCCCCGTCATAAATCCCGTATACTGCGCCTGCCAGCGTAGCGTCTCCCTGCGGGGTTCCTGTCTCCCGGTCTGTCTTTGCGACGGTTACCCGGAACTTTTTCAGCACGTTATGGACGGTAGCGTTGGTCACTTCATTCCAGTTGACCGTCACGCTCTGGTCCGCCGGAACCACATAGCGGTCTGCTGTCTCCACTTCCTCCAGCGTATAGGGCGTATCGCCGGAGATCAGAATATCAGAAAACATGGCAACACCTGCGCTGTCCGTAACCGCATACTCATCCACCGGAATACCGGAAAGAGAGGTTCCGTAGAGATGGAACTTCATGCCTTCCACCAGGCCGTCCTCAGAAGTCTTGGTCACTTTCAAATCTCCACGCTTGAGGATATTGGAAAAATCCACCGCAGCGGTTTCCCCGCCTTTGACCTCCACTGTCTGCGCTTTCTGCGGTTCATACCGGTTCTCCGTCAGCTCCGTTACCGTATAGGTTCCCGGCTGAAGGTTCTCCACCTTGATCGTTCCATCCTCTCCGGTGGTAACGGTCTGGTCAATCCCGTTTCCCGTGATCTGGAATTTCAGTCCGGCTACCACACCGTCCTCGGAAGTTTTCACAATCTGGATATGCCCATAAGGGATTTTCACATTCAGATATGCTTTCACGGCTGCGGTATTCTCCACACCTGTGACAATGTCCTGCAAAGACGGATCTCCGTAAGCGATCAGCTTGGCGCTGCTGCTCACTGTAGGGATCTTCTTGGTTGCGGATAACTGCACGTTCCCGGCAATCGCTTTGCTGGATGTGATGGTCAGTGTATTTCCGGATTTACTGACTTTCACATCACTGTTGGATGATGTGAAATTGAATTTCGACAGAACGCCGTTGCTGTCTGTCAATTTCAATACATACTGTTTGCCGTCCCATTTCAGTTCCTGGGGAGCACTGTCTGTACTTCCGGACGCAAAGCTAGGGATGGTTCCGTGGCTGACCATACCGGAAATAATCTGCTGATAGGCCGCCGCTATCCCGCTGTTCGCCCCACCTACGCAAAGGCTGTTATAAAATTTGGCGTCCGTTTGCGCATACGGAGCGTTGGCATTCCTGCACCCGCTCACGATTTCCCAGATGACCATCTGTGTCGCAAGCACCTTTTCATCTTCCGTGCCGGACAGACTGCCCATGCTGCCCTGTGCGCCATACAGTAGGGCAAGATTTACGGCGTCCTGTTTTGCCTTTCCTAAGTTGTTCCACACCACAGAAGCGTCCTTCTCCAGTGTGTTCCCGGTATGCAGGGAGATTCCCGGCTCGATACAGTAGGCATTATCCCCATCTGCATAGATCCGGGTCCTGGCCTCTCCCGCATGGCTGAACGTAACTCCGTTATGAGACGCCGTCTGCTGATACCGGATGGTATTCCCGTTTCCGTCATAACAGTAGGCGAACGTGATCGTTGCCCGCTGGGACGCAGCCGATACCGTGGCGGCCGGAAGGACGGACAGTGTCGTGACCGCCGCCAGTGCCAATGCGACTCCTTTCCTGAATAACTGTTTGATTTTCTTCACTTCATTCTCCTCCATTTCTGAGCCTTTCGGCCCACATAAAAAAATCCCTGCTTGCTGGCAGGGCTGGGTACTGATCCGGCGGGATGTGGATAGCCACCGGCTCCTTATTCTTCTTTTCGGCTGGTAAACTGCTGGTAATCCGGAAGGGGTAGGGTGTGGGGAGGGGAAACCAGAAAATCGGAAAAGCTGGAAATCCACATAGGAACCCACTTTCCCCCTGGCGTCCTCTTACCTTTCCCGTCCTCTCTCCCGTCTGCGGTACAGTTCCAGTGCCTTGATGATCGTGTCCTCCATCTGCTTTGGCGTGGTTCCCGGAGAAAAATATTTGTCAATCCTCTTTTTCGGGATTTTAAATTGCTCCACCTGGTTCGGCTTTTCCTCGGTCATGATCGACAGGATCACATCCTCATTCAGCTTTCCCGCCTCCGCAAACTTCCGCATTTTAATCGCCTGTGCGTGACTTGGAGTACAGTCCTCCAGTTCCATTGTGTCAAAAAGCACCTGTTGCTGCTCTTTCGGCAGGTAAGACAACTCTACTGCCGGACGCATGGCAATCTTTCCCTCGTCCACCATATCCAGAATAGGTGGGATAAGATCGGTAAGACGGATATAGCGGCGGATTTGATCCTGACTTTCTCCAACTTGCTCTCCTAAAAGCTGTCTTGATGTCTTTCCTTGTAACTTCTGTGCCAGTGGCACAGAAGTTAAATCAGTGCGCTTACCCTGCCGTTTCATTGCGTCCAGTTTCATCTTATAGGCAAAGGCTTTTTCTGACGGTAAGACTTTCTCCCTTTGCAGGTTAGAGTCCACCATGATGATCGTAGCCTCATCATCTGTCAGATTTCGCACGATACAGGGCATGACCGCTTCCCCGGCAAGCTCACTGGCGAATTTTCTCCGGTGTCCTGCCACCATTTCATAACCGCCTTCCGGTTTCGGACGCACCAGAGCAGGATTGACCACGCCTTTTTCCCGGATACTTGCCGCCAGCTCCAGCATACTTTCATCCTGCTTTACCTTATACGGATGGTCAGGAAAGTCGCTGATCTCTGTCAGAGGAATATCTGCGATAAACTCCCGTTTCGCCTCGTCACGTTCCTCCTGCGTACTGAACAGATCATCTGCTGCGGGAAGGGGCAGTTTTATTTCTCTGCCTTTCGCCATCCCGTACCACCTCCCTTGTAAATGACGCATAGGCTTTTGCTACTGTACTGTTTTTGTCATAGCTGTAAATGCTCTGTCCTGCGGCACTCGTTTCCGCCGCTTTCACGCCAACCGGAATGACAGTCTGGTAAACCTTAACCATTCTCCCGTAATTCTGACGGATACTTTCTGCGGTCACACGGGCCAGATTGGTCCGCATATCCGCAAGTGTCAAAAGTACACCGTCCACCTTCAGCGCCGGATTGATCTGCCTTTGCACCTTACCGATTGTTTTCATGAGCTGTGTCATTCCCTTTGCCGGGAGATACTGGGCCTGCACCGGAACAATCACACTGTCGGACGCCGCCAGTGCATTGATCGTCAGCATACCTAAACTCGGCATACAGTCGATTAACACATAGTCGTATCCGCTTTTCACTTCATTCAGATAATTTTTCAGAGTGAGTTCTCGGCTCATGGCATTGACAAGCATAACTTCCAGTCCTGCCAGTTCGATATTGGACGGGATCAGATCAACGCCTTCCTCATGGTGTAAAATCCCGGCGTGGCTATCCATTTCCCGGTCAGCCACAATTCCCTCTAACTGTGTGGCAAGCGTCACAGAAAGATTATCCTGCTCCGGCCATCCCAGTGAGGTTGTCAGATCGCCCTGCGGATCAGCGTCCACCAGAAGAACCTTCTTCCCTTCTCTGGCAAGCCCGATCCCTAAGTTGACGGTGGTAGTGGTTTTCCCCGTTCCGCCTTTCTGGTTGGCAATCGCAATTACTTTGCAATTCGCCATAATGGTTCCCTCCTTTCCTAAAAATTTAATAGCCATCTTCCTGTGTGGGGAAATGGCTATGTATAAAAATGGGCATGAAAAAAGCCGGATGATTTTCGTAAATGAAAACCTTCCGGCTATGTAAATTATTCTATTTTGCATTTGCAGGATCATTTTCATATGCTGCTAAAAGTTTTTGCATAGAAATTTCTAAGTTTTGTTCTCTTTCCCGATATTCTACACTATTCAAGTATTCTGTGTTCATTCCTATTTTGGCCAACGGTTTAAAATATTTCCCATAATTTTGAGGAAATGGCATATAATCTGAGGTATCTGCACACACAATTGTTTTTCTATTTTTACCTCGTCTCTCTCCTAAATATAGTCTCAGTTGTCTCAAAGCTAATTTTTTAAACCCTTTTTCAAAAAAAATATAATTTTCTCCTCCTGTTTTTGCATGAGAATCATATACAAGACAATCTGGTTGTTGTGCGAGAATTTGTTTTAATAAAATCATTTCTCCATCAGTTAAATCTTCTCCATTATCAGCTTTATCAATCAATTCTTGCACTCCACATTTTCGTCCGTCTATAATAATAAGTGGCTCATCCTTTCCTAAGCATGGAAATGTACTTGTATCATCATCATAAGCCCAAAAAGTAATAACATTTTTTGATGCCCCATGCTTTTTAATTTCGGCTCTTGAAGTATAGGGACTATCTGCCCAATAAGATATTTTTTGTCCTGGAAAAAGCTTGGAATATCTCCCACAGCAAGTTCTCAAATTACCATTAAATAATTCACTTACAGTTTTTCCATAAAATTCTTCTCTAAATTCTACACAACGATAAAAAGAAAATTCATCTGTTACATATACTGGCAAATCTATATGCTTAAAAATAGTTCTTCCCCAATCTTGACTTTTAAAAAATTTCCCCATACCTATTTACGCCTTCTTAATTATGCATGAATTATAATTCTTCTACTGAATACATACGTTCCGGAAGATCTTTCCAGAATTGAATTAAGGCTTCATAGTATCTTATAAAATCTTGTTCGTGTATTGCTAAAGTAGAATCTAATAATGAAGTATGATATCTAGACATCAAATCATACTTTTGTCCACAAATATCATGTGTGAAATATTCGGGTTTCAAATCTCGCAACTTCCGTTCAGAATCACCCTCGGCATGTTTTAAAACATTAACCAATAATCGCATTTCATTAATCACATCCCAAGAGGACATTTGATCGAAGACTTGTTGGTGCATTCCAAAAACCTCTTTTACAAATGGAAATCCTTTCTTCATATCAGAAGGATCATATACAATTCCTTCCTGTTTAGCCTCGTGAATAATAAACGAATATAATTGTTGTTCCCATACTTGGCATAAACATTCAATCCACATTCCAATATTCCGATAGTGCATAAGGGAAAGCATTTCATATTTTTCTCCCGCTTCCTCTTGCACGAAATCAGCATAGCCACTTAAATCACTATAACCTTCCTCTGGACTAACTGATTTTTCAATCTCTTTCCATAAGTTGTTTCTATAAGAGATAGCCTCTTTCTCCGCATTAGCAAAAATGGGTTGTATTCTTTCTATAAACATTTCTTTTATGAATGTTAAATCTTCGATATATTTCTGCCTTAACTTTTCCCATAAATATAGCTGTGATCGCATTGCAAAATTTCCTTTCTATATTTCATTCCTTATAAAAACTCTATCAACATGGTTGAAGAAAAATTTCCTATCCAGCATGTTTCATTACGAATTTTCCCTGCAAAAAGTCACAAAATTATTTTGTCCACGTGGTCTCATCTGCCCTATTTCGTCCTATTTTCTCCACAAAATATGGACAAATCAGCGCCAAATAACACCAGATATCCCCCATTTTCCGGCTCCGGCACACTAGGAGACAAAGTACTCCACCGCATTGTTGGGGAAGAACTCTTTGAACTCACCGTAGAGCTGTGCCGCCAGTGTCTTGTTGTGTGCAATGATCAGCGTTGGTTTATTCAGCTGCTGGATGACATTGGCCATCGTAAAGGTCTTACCGGAGCCGGTGACGCCAAGGAGTGTCTCGCACTGGTTGCCTTCCTTAAAACCTTTGACCAGCTGCTTGATGGCCTGGGGCTGGTCGCCGGTGGGTTTGTATTCTGATACTAATTCAAAGTGATCCATGATAATATATCCTCTTTTTGCAATTCATTAAAGCTCTTTATTTACAATCCAATATCCTCTTCTATTCGAACCTTTACGTTCCAGAATGCCTTCATCCCTCAATTCCTTGACATCCGTTTGAATCTGCTTCCTGGTTAATTTCAATCTTTCTGTAAGTTGTGTTTGAGTCATCGTTGGATTTTCTTCCAAAAGCTTCAATATTATTTTCTTTCTCTCAACTCCTTTTTTCAGCTCCTTTTCGGCTCCTTTTTGGCTCTTTTTCGGCTCCTTTTTAGGCACATTCTGAAATTTTTCATGAATATAGAATCTTGAGATGAAATAACTTCTCGCTTCATCTGTTTCAAATTCCGGTTTTGGAGACCCATTTGCCTCCAAGGCGTCTAATATTTTCTTAAATCCGGTATTTCTTCCTTCTGTCAGATGCAATTCTTTCAGGAAATCACCGATCCTGCGGTTTCTATACCGACGATTGGATACATGAAATGACTTCAGCCCTTCCAGAGTCACAGAACGATCAGGTCCAGGAAAACTCACAATTTCTATCTTGTCATTTTCCACTCTCACTTCTATCGGTTCTCGTTCATCATAACCACGGTGATATACAGCATTAGAGAGCGCTTCTTCAATCGCTGCCAGTGGATAATTAAAAAACCGATCTGCTTCCGGCCTGTCAGAATGCTTTACGACTTTTTCCGTAATGATGGAATTCCTGATATACTGCAGCGCTTCTCTAAGCTGTTGATGAATTGGTCCTTTAAATGTCTGTTCTATAATATTGTTTCCTCCCAATCCCTCTGGAAATTGAACGACATCTATCTGGGTATACGGGAAGAACTTATCAGGTTCCATATTAAAAAACATCAATCCAACATTCTTCGGCTTTGTGTATTCCGGAAGATTACAGATTATGTTCATATCATTACATACTTCAATAAAGTCCCCTGTCTTCGACTTTTCGTACAAAGAGCTTTTTACTTCTTTTAAATAGTTTTGAATAAGTGTAATGTTCAAATCTGAAATATCCGCCTGATGATTCACGCGATCATCGAAAGGTATCCGGTTAGCAAGATTAAATAAGTCTTTCTCTTCATCATCTGACGGTTCCACTGTATTCGACATTTTTCGGATATAATGAATACGCTCTTTATTATCTTTCGCCATTGTTTTAGGAGAAGAATAAGGTCTGCTGTCTCCTCCCGGACACCAAAGGACAATAAACTTCTTGTTCTGATAATCAACCACTTCCACTATCGGCATATATGCTGGTCTTATCAATTTACATTTTGCTAAAATACTTTTTTGATAAAAATCTATTTTGTCTGTAGGAACTCCTTTAAGAGGGTAGACAGGACGTCCATTGTTTTCTTCCACTCCAATAACAATATAGCCTCCGCCCCAGTTATCAAGATCATTGGCAAAGGCACAGACTGTTTTTAGAGAAGCTTCGGCATCCCATGTTTCTTTGAATTCTATTCGCGCCCACTCAACAACATCGCCAGAAAGTAACGTTTTTATATTGGTAGGGATTGCCATTAAATCACTCCTTTTATAAAAATAGAATTAACTACTTTTAGATCTGCTTATACATTATAGTCACATTTCATCATCGCGCACAAATTGATATCCTTGAGGATTCTTTTCTCCGTTCATTACAATGCAATAAATTTGATTACCCCCAACCATATGTATCAAATGTTGCGATAAAAGATTCATAATTTTTTTATACCATATAGGCATCATTCTTTCATAATAATGAGGATCTGTTTGCGAACCATAAGGATTCGAAACATGCATTAAAGTACCACATTTATCATATATTTTTATTGCATCCTCTTTTGATAAAAAATCATCATTTATTGTTATCCATTCTTTTATATTTGTATCCACAGTTTTTACAGGTATTAGATAAAATTTAGGATTAAGTCTTTCTAAATCTCGAAAAATATATTTTGCATTCCAATTAGATGAGAACTTTGCACTATACTCTTCATAAAGCTCTTTTTCACATACCACATTTCTTGAAGATATAAATCTAACCACTTTTTCTCCATCATTAATCGTCCCCAGCAAAAAGTTCGCTTGATATACTTTACTGCGAATCTGCCTCACAAAAAGTCACAAAATCATTTTGTCCGCCTGGTATCATCCAGTCCATTTAGCATCGTTCTATCCGCAAAATCCGGACGAAACAGCACGAAAAAAACACCAGATATACCACTTTCCCGCTCCCGGCATACCGGGAGACAAAGTACTCTACGGCGTTGTTCAGAAAGAATTCCCTGAACTCGCCGTAGAACTGTGCCGCCAGAGTTTTGTTATGAGTAATAATCAGCAACGGTTTATTTAATTTCGGCGATCGCCTGAGACTGGTAGCCAGTGAGTTTATTCTAATATGTCTTTAAAAACATTACGTATATACTTCCCCCGACAATTCGTCTTTTCGGACATTATAGCAAATATAGTGATAAAAGTATATAGGAAGAGGCGCAAAAAAAGTACAAATGTTCGATTGCACATCTGTACTTTTTTTCCATAGCTACATTTTATGTACTTCTTCTACTCTCCCGTATACCACACCGGGCGTCCGGCAATCTCTCCTCCCGCAGTGTAAAGGATCCCGTTTTCACTGTAATAATTCGGATTTCCGGCTTCCACTTCGATATACATCAGGTTCGGCAGGCCGTCAAATGCTCCCGGGGCAATGTACAGGATATTGGCGGAAATATAGATTTCCATGATCTGGCCGGCCACACCCGCAAGAGCTCCCGCCTCAATACCGGTACACGCGGAAACGCCCGGCAGCGCCAGAAGTCCATCCACAATGACACCCCCTGAAGTACAGGAAAGTATATGGCCCTCATCATCAGACACAAAGCCTTCCAGCTCACTCCAGCCCGCGTACAATTCCAGGACTGTCGTCCCCTCTTCCACCGCTTCAAAGGGCCTGGTACACGCCTCATCCAGATACCAGCCGTCAAACACCTTGCCAGGCCTCTGGGGAATATTCCAGTTCTCAGAGGAAACCGCATCCGCCTGCTCCGCGACAGTCGCCACAGCCGGACTGCCTCCATTTCCATACAGGTGTATCGTCAGCATGGCCGGCAGGACTTCCTCCGGCTCTTCTGCCAGACTGCCCTCTGCCTGGTCACTCTCCACAGGGATCGCAGATACGGCAGAACCACTTCCTGCCGGGACATCTGAGGGGACAGCCTGAGTCCCTAAATTTTCCATATTCTCCTGCACTTTCTGATCCACGGCAGGTGCCGGGATGGGAGCCGGAACAGAAAAATCAAGGCTGTCAGAAACGGAAAATGCCGACGGGATCATTCCCTGTTTTTCGTCCTCTACAGCCTGATTCCGCACAAAACTACTCTCCGCGCTGTATCCACGTTCATCTGCTCCGGAGCTGCTCAGGCTTTCTGCCGCTGTCCACAGGCAGACACCAAATATAACAAGGACCAGCACCTTGCACAGCTTTTCCACTACTGCCTCTCTATCCTGCTCTCCGTCCCACATATATCCGGATAGTCTAATGATTTCATCCATAGCTTCCGCCTCCATTCAATTTTTCTCTATTAAAATTATAAAGGACAGACGCCGGAAGAGGAAGTGGCATACCGACACATTTGGATGAATTTTTTAAGAAAGACGCGGGACAGCCCCGCTGCCCCGCGTCTCCTGATCACATAATAAGATAATAGATCCTGTTTATTTTTCTGCTTTCTTCTGGATCAGCTCTTTCCCGGAGGTGTACACGATAGTGACTCCCAGGATCATGAGGAGGACAGCCACGATAAGCTGCAGTCCCTCCACCATGAAGACGCCTGTTCCATCCATAAACGCCCTGACAAGGGAGATAAATCTCTGCACAAGGGCTGTGAAGGTGACAACCAGCATGATCACAAAGGGCGGAACCAGGGTCCGCAGCTCTCTTCCCGTCACCTTCAGGAACACGCACAGAGTGATCAGCACAAGAGCGCTCAGAAGCTGGTTGGCGCTTCCGAACAGAGGCCAGATGTTGGAGTATCCAACCTGGGTCAGTATGTAGCCAAATACCAGTGTGATCAGGGTGGAGAAATATTTGTTGCAGAGAACTCTTCTCCATCCCTCCGCATGCTCCATGTCATCCACGCTGAACAGCTCCTGGAAGGACATACGCCCGATCCTGGCGACGGAGTCCAGTGTGGTAAAGGCGAGTGCGGACACGCACATGGTCATAAAGCTCTGAGCCACATATACCGGGATGCCGAACATTTCCAGGAATCCTGCCACGCCTGACGAGAAGATCTGGAATGGCGTCCCCACCGCCGCAGTTCCGTCGGCGCCGGCAGCCGCTCCGGCTACGCAGAGGGCAACAACTGCCAGAAGACTCTCCAGCACCATGGCGCCGTAGCCTACCTTCTGCATATCCTTCTCATTAGAAACTGTCTTGGAGGACGTGCCCGATGAAACAAGACTGTGAAATCCGGACACAGCGCCGCAGGCCACTGTCACGAACAGGATCGGGAACAGAGTGCCAAGGCTCTCGTTCTGGAAGCCTGTAAATGCCGGCAGGTTCATAGTCGGATGGGCAAACACAAGCCCCAGGACAGCGCCGGCGATCATGCCGATGAACATGAAGGTGGACATGTAATCCCTGGGCTGCATAACAAACCACATGGGCAGCACAGCCGCCAGGAAGATGTAGGCAAAGGCAATGTACACCCACATTTCTTTTCCCAGGATCACAGGGAAATTCATACCAAAGACAAAGGCCAGCACTGTGCACACCAGGCCGAACACGACCTCCTTCCAGCCGCTCAGCTTCAGCTTGTGCTGCAGCACGCCGAACACAACCGCGAACAGGATAAAGAACAGGGAAATACTTCCGGCCGCGCCGTTTACTGTGGCGTTCTCTGAGAGAGTCTGCACCCCGTCCGTCACCACGTAGGCGTTAAAGGTATCTGCTACCATGTCCGCGAAGGCGGCGATGACGATCAGGCAGAACAGCCAGCAGAAGCCGAGGAACAGCTTGCGGCCTGTGCTTCCGATATATTTTTCAATCAGCAGTCCCATGGATTTCCCGTCGTTTTTCACGCTGGCGTAGAGGGCTCCGAAGTCTGTAACAGCCCCGAAGAAGATGCCCCCCAGGATGATCCACAGAAGCACCGGCAGCCAGCCGAAGGCGGCTGCCTGAATAGCGCCTGTCACAGGGCCCGCCCCCGCGATGGAGGAAAACTGGTGGGCAAATACAGTCCATCCATCTGTAGGCACATAATCCTGCCCGTCATTGTGAACAACCGCAGGTGTCTTCGCCTTTGGGTCAATGCCCCACTTTTTCGCCAGCCAGCGCCCGTACAGAACATACGCCGCAAAAAGACACACGGCGGCGATCAATACAATTACCAATGTGTTCATTTCTCTTCTCTCCTTATAAGTGTAATAGATATATTTTCAAATCATAAAGAACCTCAATAAAAAAACGCCCTCCGACAAATCTCTTCTGTCAGAAGACGAAATATATTCCGCGTTACCACTTCTCTTACCGGTTTCCCGGTCACTCATCCCCGTCATCCGGCTCACGCCTGCCTCTCTTAAAGGGCAGTCCTGCCGGGCAAACAGGTTTCCTTCTATCGGTGGAAAGCCGGTCCGGGTTACTCTGTCTCCATTTCACCCTGACTGCTCGCAGGTGATGGCTTTCTGTGGCGTGCTGCCCCCTCGCACCAGCCGGGGGCTCTCTGAAAGCAGGGAGCCAGGGAAGGTCGTGTCCTGTTCTTCGCATCAGCTCTTTATAATTTACGTTTATTATAACTCTGTTTTTGGCATTGTCAATAAAAAAACAGATTTTGCTCTGTTTTTTCCGTTTTTCACATATTTTCCTTTTGCGCTGCGGATTTTTTCTCCACTTTTCACAGAGGGCCGGATGAATGGACAAAGCTGTCCCTTTGCTTCCTTGTCGGGATATAGTATAATTTTAGAAAAAAATCAGGAAAAAGGAGCGACTGAAGCAAATGCTTTCTTTTACGACAGCAAATAAAAAAATCACTGTCTTCCCAAGCGCGGAGCCGAACCGCCCGATCATCTACCTGAACACCTTCGGGGAGGAGGCAGAGCAGGTTCTCCAGGTTCTGCGGGATGGAGCCGGGTCAGATTTCACACTGGCGGCAGTCAGCAGCCTGGACTGGAACCGGGATATGGTCCCCTGGGATATTCCGCCCATTTCGGCAAACAGCGCCCCCTGCATCGGAGGGGCGGATCATTATCTGAGGCTGCTGCTGGAAAGCATCCTTCCTAAAGCAAAGGAGGCAGTCAGAGGCACTCCCCCGTGGCGGGGACTTGCAGGCTATTCTCTCGCCGGACTGTTCGCAGTGTACGCCATTTACCAGACGGATGTATTCTCCCGCATTGCCAGCGTCTCCGGCTCCCTTTGGTTTCCGGGGATCAGGGAATACATCTTTTCCCGCCAGCCGGTAAGATGGCCGGATCATATGTATTTTTCCCTGGGAGACAGGGAGCACAGAACCCGAAACAGATCTATGAAATGCGTGCGGTCAAACACAGAGGAGATCGCCTCCTTCTACAAAGAGCAGGGGATTGATACCGTATTCCGGCTAAATCCCGGCAACCACTTCAAAAACGCCGCAGAGCGCAGCGCTGCCGGGATTGGGTGGATGCTGAGCAGATAGATAAGCAGTAAACGGATTTGCCAGGGACATGGTCTGTCATCTGGCGAGCAGAGCCACGGCCTCCACATGGCACGAGAGGACAGAAAGTACGTCATTTGCCGGGCGGTTCATCCGATTTGATCCACCGCTGTTTCTGCCCTCTCGGTCGTATGTGGAAATATATCAACTGGTCATATTCTAAATCTGTTTTCACGGTATTTTAAAGATCTACTACATATTTCTTTTTATAATCTGAAGTTCGTATTAATTTTTGAGTATTCTCTTGTAAAATCTTCGAAGTGTGATCAGCTATAATCTCTTGTAACTGATCAGTGCCAGCTTTTATTCCTAATGAATTAATCTGTTCAGCCGTAGCAAACAAATATTGTTCTGAGGACATACTTTTTAATCTTTTTAATTCATTTTCTTGCTCTGGATCAAGTTCTACCTCTAAAATATCTGCCATTAACAATTCATAACAACGAAAATGTTGACTAAATTGAATTTTTTCAAAATGTCTCCCACAGTATCGATAGCTTAATCGATTAAAGTGTACTAATCCGGAATCAATTAATTCTTCTTTAAATTCCCTGCTCAAATTTTCAATTTGCTCTCGATCATTAGTTTTATCAAATCTTCGTACAAACTTTCTTAAAAACCTATCTGGAACCCAAATACGATAATCAAGTTTTGAAGATTCATCAATAGGAATCTTATCATCATCAGAGGCAGAATATTTTTGTCTTAATACAACCGCTTCTTCTGGTTTCATTTTGTAAACACCTCCAACAGGTTGGTATTTACCCGTACCTCTCGCATTTTGCACAAGAAAATATTCATTATCTATTTTTATTCTAAACAAATATGCAAATGACAATCTAATTTTATCTTCTTTTCTAATGAATTTTCCTCGCTCATACTTACGCTGAGATTCTTTCCAATTACAATCATCAAATATATCCTCAATGCTTGTAATCATATAAGGAATAGTTAAACCAGCAAGTAAACCTGCTATGGAACTGCCTACTGGCAAGTTATTGATTTCAAATATTACAATAATAATGAGCTCCCCCAAAGATAATAATGACCAGAGTGCTGCCTTTACAATTTTTTTCATTTGAGCCTCCTTTTATTATCTCGATATTGGTACCTTTATATGACCAATAGCTATACATACATTATTTTTAATCAAATAACATTCAATATAATGTGGACCATAAAATTTTGTATTTTCAGTTATTTCGTTACCTCTATCTTGAATTTGACCTCGAATGTCATTTAATCTTTCGGCCTCTTCTCCTACATTTCTTACTTTCCATAACACCTTATCATACGATGGAGCATTTGTATGTTTAATCTTACATTTAACAGAAAAATTATGCGGAATAAATCCGCCAAACTTCTGAAAATACTTTTCAATAAATTCTCCAATTGGCATTACTAGAAAACCTTTTCCCGTAACCTTACAATCAATAATTACATCATACTGATCATTGATATCATATAATTCATCAATGAATTGTTCTGTATCGTTAAATGCAACAGCTTTTTTAACAGAAAATGTTTCGCTTACTACATTATCAACCAAATTTTCCCAATATGTGTGGTCAAAAAACTTATTCCATGCGTGTACAGCTTGTCCATATGTACAATCTTCCATGAACAATATATCTAAATCTTTTAACTTTGAATTAAGTCGATTTTTCCAATTACCCATTCTCTGCTCATCAATTTGTCGATACACCAGTTCACGTCCATTATCTACAGGCGCAGCAACAGTTACATCCTTTTCCAGGCGCTCACTTATAGCTTTCATAGTATAATAAAATTTCTCATCTATTCTACTATATTCCTCCTTAAATTGTTCATCACAAAGAACTGTTTGTAATAAACCTGATGGCATATTCTTCCATGATGCTCTAGATTTACAAAACATTTTAGATAAACGAATAATTTTTCTTAAATCTTTTCCTTTATCTTTTATTTCATTTGAAAACCATTCCTCAAGCGCTTTAACATCTCTTTGCGACCACTCAGCTCCAGCGTGTTCATACATATAATCCTTATCGGTTGGATTGTTTTTATATCTACGATAAATGGCAAAATCTACATGATACCCTTCGGCATATTTAATTCTGACACAACTTGTTTTAACTTCTGGTTCTGTATTAAATTGTTTGGTCTTTTTCTTTAAAGCATTGGCAACCATATTACGAGCGGCTAACGGTCCTAAATCTCCTAAATTATTTTTTTCAAACACAATTGCTACATCAATATCATAATCATTTTGATCATTCTGAACAACTGTAGACATTGCCATACTTCCCTGAATTCTATCTTCACAAATTTTATATTCTGTCCCATGTTCTTCATTATATTCTAAAAGTCCATCCTTCAAACGCTTAATATTCCGTTTCCTTTTTTCTCTTAAAGAATTTTGTTCAGCAGCTGATAGCACAACCTCCGTACGATAAAAGGTGTTAAATTGTTGTGACATGTCATACATCCATCATTCCTCCCTATATGAATCTAATATTAAAAGTGGGATAAAATATCCTCTTGATTTTTTTCTAATCAATGGATCTCTATCCCACATGTCATTCTTATGACCCATGTTGTAAATTCTTAATAATTATTATCCTTTTGGTGGAAACGGATCATTACCATATGAATCTCTCTCTCGTATTCTTCCATTTCTTCCATGAATGAAAAGTTCCGATTCTTGTCTACGCGCAATTTCTCTTGCACGTTCAATAGCCTCTGCTTGCGTCTCTGTACGAATCGTTGCCCTTAAATTATTCTCACCTTTTACCTGCCATCCTCCATCCTTATGTGGCGTAACATGCTGATTCTTTCCCATATCTCATTCCTCCATTAGCGCATCAATGTTCTGTTTCCAATTGTCATTATGAATTAATCGAGCATCATGTAATCCAGCATTAAGAATTTCAGCCTTGGTTAATTTAGACAAAAGCTTCCAGTCTGCTCCAAATACATATGTAGCATTATTCGTATATACACTTTCAAGCACATATATATTCCGGCTCTTAAACCCAAAAATAACATACCCACTAAATCCAGATTTTCCATAAGCACGAAAATCCGGGTGAAAGCCATTAATGTACTCGCATTTATCCAGTAACATTTTTCTGGCAGTCTTACTTTTATGTTCAGATATTTTTTCCAATTCTGCTTTCACTTTTTCCCAAGGATATTCCCCTGGCGGAAGAATCTCCCAATTTAGTCTTATAATATGCGTAGGTTCAAGTTCATGAAATGAATCTGATAAAACTTCGCATTCGCCAAAATTGGTCAAAAATATGTTCGCTGTATTGATCAGCAGTTTCTCATTATTATCACAAAACTCCAATGGTTCCGTTGCTATAATCAAATGACCTTCATCATCATATTTTATAAACAACTCTACACTATATGGCTGATATTCTATTTGTGGATATCTTTCCCTGGGAATGTCCACATACTCTGAAACTTCTCTCGTTTCTCCACGTCCCGCCCATTCATGACGTGTCCACCATAAAGTCTGGTAATATTTTTCTTTTGGCTTGCTTTTATCTGGCACATAAAACTTTTCTGCATTTCTCATTGTCGCTGGATTGATTGCTGCAGGAAGAATTGTCTCCCCTTCATTAAGATCTGTTGAAAAACCTAATTCCACAAGTTTCTCTTTAAATCTAATTGCATTTTGTAAAACAAATACTACTTTCTGCCCTTTCTCAAGCCAACTTAAACTAGATAGTTTATTAATTCTTTTTTTCTTTAAAATCAATAAGTGTTCCTCCTTATTTCATAAAATATATCTATGTGTAAAAGGAGAAATGACCAAAGTACTTATCTATTTTTATGGCGCAATAGCTACCATATCGCTACAATTCTATCATCGTTTTCCTCCTGCATCTAATTTTCTAATTGAATTTCCGTAGCAACCATGGTATTATTGGATTGGATTATTTTACATTGCGCCATGGTCATTTCATCCATGGTTGCTACCTGTGGCGGATATCCGCCGTTAGAACCAAAGCGGCAACTTTGGTTCTTTTTTATTACAAATCCGGAATATTCGGAATTGCCCCAAATACTCCTTGAAGATATTTTGCTCCGATATTATCATTTCCTCTCACATTTGGGAAATTGCTCAATCGGTTTATCATTGTTTCACCAAAAGTATTCTTATCTGTAAACCACACCTGATCTCTTCTCACTTCATTAAGCAACAAGGTATCATGAGTAGTACAAACCAGCTGTGCATGATAGGGATTTGTTTCATCAGAATTAAACAAGCCTACTAGTAATTTAACCAAATTAGGATGCAAACCATTTTCAATTTCATCAATAAATAACGTATTCCCTGTGTCCAAAGTTTCAAAAATTGCTGGTAGCACTCTCAGCATTCGAATTGTTCCGTTTGATTCATATTTTAGAAATGGCAGTTCGACTTCATCAACACGCTTATGATCCTTATAGATAGCATGTAATGACTGAATGCTTACATGGATGTTTTTAATAACCAGTTCCTTATTCTCTAAATCATCCTCACCTAAAACGTGCTTATCTAATTTTGATTCCAAATCAACCTTTAAATCAGTCAAAGTTGGATCAGCAATCTTAAGATATTTCAGATATCTTTTTATAGCCTTTTCGTTCGTATTATCTTCATCAAAATCTGGAGCATTACCTACAGATGCCATATTTATAACACGATAATTCATTATCTCATTTAGAATTTTATTTGCAAGCGGATTATTCAACATAGCCGCCATAGCCAGGCAAAGTGCATCATCTCTAACTACCGTTACCATACCTTTAAAAGAAGCCAAACCAGATCTAAGCAGTATATCTTCATATTTAGGAGAAGTTCTTTTAATGAGAATCTCCGTTCTTTTATTCTTTTTTGTCAACAATTCTCTTTGAATTTTTCCATCCTGAACTGCGAAAGAATATGAATATAGTATTCCTTCTAATAACACCTGTATTTCAAAAAAAGTTTCCCTACTTTTACAGTCAACATCGAACTTAAATGTCTCGATTGGCGAAGCCAGTTCCTTCTTTATGGCTGGAACTTCTAGTAGCTTATTATTATTGGCTCCCAAGACAGTTGACATAATAATCATCTTCTGCATTTTGGTTAAAGCCGATAAGAAATTTGTCTTTCCCGATCCATTGGCTCCATATATATAGGAAATTTTATTGTAGTTATGACCACTTACTTCAAAAGTGTTTTTTCCCAAAAATTCTTTTTTTAAGCTTTCGCATACTGTAGTAATTCCTGTGACTTCTTTAAATGGTCCTGTATTTCCAACTGAAAATGAAACAAACATGATTGCACCATACCCTTTCTGTTGAAAGTATTATACTGTATCTCAATCAGCCTGTCAATAGTTATTTTATGTTTTCGTATTTTTTTTCTATATTCATCTTTAACTAAATTCCATCTGCTGTTTTTCTGGCTCTTTTTTCGAATTTACATCAAAAATCACGTTTTACATACAAAAGAAGTGTTCTGCCACTATTTATATCTGCAAAACACTTCCCATTTATCTTATCTTTGTATAGATATTGATACCCCGGATTTGAATTCCACCTCAAACCGTTCATCGTAAACCGTGACTTTCTCTATCAGCCGCCGCACCAGCAGTTCATCGTACTCCGTAACCTCTGTGGACTGCTGTTCCAGAAACTCCCGCATCTCCCTGAGCCGCTGTTTCAGTCCTTCCCGCTCAGCGCTCTCCACCAGAGCATTCTGTTTCAATTCCCGCAGTCGGTCAATCTCATCCGCAACACTGTTATAATCCTTTTTCGAATTTGCCAGCTTCAGAAGTTCCTTTTGCAGGTCTAACAGCTTTGCCTCAATCCCTTCCACTGAGGTTCCGTCCTCCTGCCGGATCACTGTCTCCACGTTCTCCTGGAGAGTAGCCATCATACTTTCTCTTTTTCCCAGCGCAAGATTAATCGCCTTTACCACCGCCGCCTGCAGATCCGGCTCCTGAATGGTCGGCGCGTCACAGCCAGTTGGCCCATGTTCCACACGGGTGCAGCACCGCCACACGGTGGAATGTTTTCCCCGGTTATTCCATGCGATCCGCCGGTAAATCTCGCCGCACTTGGAGCAGTAAACAATGCTGGATAAGGCATACTTGCTGCTGTAAACCCGCTTTTTCCGGTTAGCTCCGCTGTGGAGGTTCGCCCGCCGGATCATCTCCTCCTGTACCTGCATATAAAGGTCACGGGGAATGATGGGCTCATGACTGTTTTCCACATAATACTGTGGAACAATGCCCTTGTTCTGTACCCGTTTTTTATTGAGGAAATCAACGGTATAGGTTTTCTGCAAAAGGGCGTCTCCGATGTACTTTTCATTCTGCAGGATCTTCTTCAGTGTTTCCGGGCGCCACTTCGTTTTCCCTGCCCCGGTGAGAATGCCGTCCGCTTCCAGGCCGCGCCCGATCTGGAGCAGGCTTGCCCCTTCCAGGTACTCCCGGTAGATCCGCTTTACCACCTCCGCCTCCGCAGGCTCTATGACCAGATTTCCTTCCTCATCCTTTGTGTATCCAAGGAACCGGCTGTGGTTGACCCGTACCTCTCCATTCTGAAAACGGTACTGCAGGCCGAGTTTGATGTTCTGGCTCAGGGACTGACTTTCCTGCTGTGCCAGGCTCGCCATGATAGTAAGCAAAACCTCACCCTTGGAATCCATAGTGTTGATGTTCTCTTTTTCAAAGAAAACCGGGATGTTTTTCTCCTTCAGTTCCCGGATATATTTCAGGCAATCCAGAGTATTTCTGGCAAACCGGCTGATTGACTTGGTAATGATCATATCAATGTTTCCGTCCATGCAGTCCTGGATCATGCGGTTAAATTCCTCTCGCTTTTTCGTATTCGTTCCGGTGATCCCGTCATCAGCATAAATCCCGGCCAGTTCCCATTCCGGATTCTTCTGGATAAACTGCGTATAATGCGCCACCTGCACCTCATAGCTGGATGCCTGCTCCTCACTATCCGTAGAAACCCGACAGTAAGCAGCGACTTTCAGCTTTGGCCGCTGCCCAATTGCGGCGGTATTTCCTACCCGCTTTCTGGCGGGGATCACGGTAATATTCCTACTTAGTTCCATCCCCATCCACCTCGCTCTCAATCAAACTGTATGCATACGCCGCCTGCTCAAAGGGATCGTCAGAAACCTTTTTCACTGCAGGCATGGTAAAATTGGTAGGGAAGAGGATGTCCTTCTTTTCTTCCAGTTCCCACACCCGCCCCAGCGCTTTTGCCCGACTCATGCGTATTTCTTCTGCCTTATCGAAGGTTTCTTTGTCGATAATGGCAGGATAGTAATCATCTCCAAGATACTTCTTATTCCGGAGCATCCTTCCGGCGCTCCCGTGGTACAGATTTAATCCGACCTTCTCAGCGGCGCGCATAAGCGCCATACCAGAAATATAGTTCTGAAAAAAATCCCGCACCGTAGCGGCCTGTTCTTCATCAATGATCGCCCGGCCGTTTTCAATCCGGTATCCATACGGAATGTGTCTCATGGTTCCACCAGCCTTTCTTTCAAGGACAGTCCGCATTTCCATTCAAAAACCACTTCTTTTCTGGACAGTACGGTGATCCGCTCCACGAAGGAAAGAAAAATTTCATCATCGAATTCTGTCATCATGGTTCCTTTGGATGTAAACCGGAGCAGCCGCTGCAGTTCCTCAATTTTGACCATATCTCCATTGACAGAGCGCATCAGCCCATCCTTTTCCTGCCGCAGGGCTTCCGCTTCCGCTGCAAGTTCATTACTTTCCTTATTAAAAAGAGCAGGCTCCAGATAGCCGCTTGCCATCAGGTTCGTCAGCACCTGTTTCTGCCCCCTGTTTTTCTCGATTGCCGTTTCCAGTTCTTCAATCTTTAGCAGCCGAGATTGATCATTCAGCCCCCGCAGGCTTTGCAAAAGAGGACGCAGCACCATCTGATGTCCAAAGACCAGCTTGTTCATCATGGTAACAAACGCCAGTTTCAAAGCATCATCCGTGATGTATTTCTGCGAACAGCTTTCCTTATCTTTCAGATGATTGGCACAAGCCCAGGCCACATACTGGCCGCTGGGTTTATAATGCATCCGTCTCTTATATTTGCCGCCGCATTCTCCACAGCAGATCCGGCCGGAAAAGCCGTACCGGTTCTGGTATCTCCCAGTGTCATGGCCATTTCCTTTTTCACGCCCCCGCTGTTTCAAAACCGCATTGGCCAGTTCAAACTCTTCCTTGCCAATGATTGCTTCATGGTGGTCCTGCATGAGATACTGGTCAAGCTCTCCCCGGTTTTGGTGTCGGTTAAAGCTGCTGTCCGTATAGGTCTTCTGGAACAGGACGTCACCCGTATACTTTTCATTCCCGATGATGGCGTTGACGGTACCCGGCGTCCAATGTCCGCCCTTCTTGGCAGCAACGCCCCGCTCATTCAGTTCCTCCGCAATCTCGTGGGTACTTTTCCCCGCAAGCGTGTCCGCAAAGATCTGTTTCACGATCTCCGCCTGTTTCGGCACGATCACCATCTCCCCGTCCACATTGTCATAACCATATGGGGGATAGGAAATGATGAAGGTTCCATTCTGAAAACGCCGCTTGATACCCCACTTCTCATTTTCAGAAATGGACACCGACTCGCTTTCTGCCAGACTGCTTAAAATGGAAAGCATTAATTCACTCTCCATGGAACCCGTGTTTAGATTTTCTTTTTCAAAATAGATGTAGATATTTAAGTCCAGCAGCTTCCGCACCAATTCCAGACAGTCTGTGGTATTTCTTGCAAAACGGCTGATGGATTTGGTAATGACGAAGTCAATCGTTCCTCTCTCGCAGGCGGCAACCATCGCCAGCAGCCCCTCCCGCTTTTCTTTTTTCGTACCGGAAATGCCTTCGTCATAGTAAAGTCCGGCAAACTCCCACGCATCATTGGATTTGATATAATTCTCATAGTGGGCCTTCTGCGCTGCCAGACTAACAAGCTGTTCTTCACTAGCTGTAGATACCCGGCAGTAGGCCGCCACTCTAAGTTTTCTCTTTTCGAGGAGCATATTTTCTTCAATCTTTGTGATCCGTTTCATCCTCTCACCTCTCTCGTATTATAAAGTAGTAGTGTTTATAGACCCTCTCCAAGGTCTTAATACTATTTCTATCATAGCTATTCT
>NZ_SPGT01000026.1:0-40881 GCF_005845155.1 Clostridium sp. BSD2780061688st1 H5
CGTCTAATTGCCATGCCCGCTTTTCAGCGGGTTTTCTTTTTCTCAAATTTCCTCAATCATGCATTTTCCTATAAAGTAAAAAAGACATCCCCACAGGGATGTCTCTGTTCTCACTCTGTCGTCCTAGTTGGTGCCGTCGTGGTACTTGCAGGCGTACTCATCAAGCTCCACCTTCAGCACCTCCACAGCGCCCACCCACTTCTCGTCAAAATTGTCAAAATCCTTTCCGGTCTGGTGTCTCATCAGCTTCTTCAGCCCCTCCAGCTTCTCCTCATAGGTCTTCAGGACCTGCACCTTCCCGGTGCCGATGAGGCTGGCATAGTAATAGCTGTGGCTGCAGGGCAGCTCCGCCTCCATCAGCCCGTGCCGGCAGTCCAGTTCCACGCACACCTCCGGCTCCTCCCTAAACGCCTCGATCTTGCGGCCCACCTTCGCGCTGTGAAGATAGAAGGTGAGCTTTTCACCCTCCTGCTCATAGCCGAAATTCATGGGCACTACATAGATCTTTCCCTGGCTGCTCATACCGACCCGGCACACCATGCACTCCCTGAGCACCCCGGCAATCTCACCCACATCCGTCATCTGTCTCTTTGGCCTTCTCATAGCTTTCTCGTCCTTTCTCCTCTTGTGTCGCTCATTTGGCAGCTTACGCCCCGTCGGACGCTCACGCATTTACAGTCAGTTTACCACTCTTTCCTCTGAACAACAAGCTTGACTTTCCGGTTGATTTCCCGGCCCCGCTGAAGTATTATAATAGGTGGGAGTTTATAAACTGAATGAATAAGGGGAGATGTATATGAAAGATTGTACCTACTATGATCTTCTTGGCGTTTCTATGGATGCAGATGAAAAAGAGATTGCAGACGCCAAGAATTTTTTAGTGAAAAAAATGCATCCGGACGAAAATATAAACAGTACCTTTGACACCACATCCTACATCCAGAACGTGCTGACCGCCTACCGGATCCTGAGTAATCCGGACAGCCGCAGAGTCTACGACCGCAGGATACGCAATCCTATCCGCCGGGAGACCCAGGCTGAGCGGGCGAGGGAGAAGGAGGCCCGCCACACTGGCCCTCTCTCCCCCAACTTCGCACCCTACTGGGAGGCCGCCAACAAGCTGAACGGCCTGGTCAGCGAGAGCGCCGTTCTGCTGAAGCCCAAAAAATTCAGCCGGCAGGAGCCGGACGCGGAGAGGCTGGCCGCCATCGCCGAGGAGGCCCACCCCCACATCCTGGTGCTAAAGGACGGAGAGATCCCCCGCAGATACTGGTTCTCCCACGCTATGAACTGGCTTTTGTTCCAGTGGAGCCAGAACCGGGATCTACCCTACGCACTGCTCTACTCCATGTACGACAGCTACCTGGAGCAGTGCAAATCCGCGCTGGAGAAGAAAAAAATCACCAGCCAGAACGCACTGTTCTTAAACAACCTGGACAAGCTGATCTCCTACAGACAGCTTCAATCCTGACAGGAGGCGCATGATAATGGAACCACTTCTAGACAAAAACGGACTGACGGAGGAAGAATTTCTGGCACGGTACCGGCCCGGCGACTATCCCCGGCCGTCCATGACAGTGGACATGCTCATCTTCGCCGCCCCGGGGCTTTCCTCCTGCCGCACAGGCAGTGAGGGGAGCGCATCCCCGGATCGACTGCACTATCTAACTGACGGATCGCTGAAGCTCCTCATGGTCAGCCGGGGCGGGCATCCCTTCCTCGGCTGCCGCGCTCTTCCGGGAGGCTTTGTGGGGCCCAGCGAGACAGTCATGGAGGCGGCCAGAAGGGAGCTTTGGGAGGAGACCCACGTGGAGGGCATACCCCTGCGGCAGCTCTACACCTTTTCAAAGCCCGGGAGAGATCCCCGCACCTGGGTCATGAGCTGCGCCCATCTGGCGGTCCTGGACACAGACCAGATTCCGGTAAAAGCGGGAGATGATGCCAGCGATGCCAGATGGTTCACCGTTTTCCTGACGCGCCGGGAGGAAATCCGGCCGGGGCTGCTTCACTACGAACTCCGTCTGGAGGGAGGCGGTCAGGTCCTCTCCTCCTCCCTGGAATGTCCCCTCCTCTTTGATGAGGACTCCTGTCTTGCGAAGAACAGCCGGGGACTGGCCTTTGACCACGGCGCCATCATCCTGTGCGGCCTGAAAGAATTGTTTCACATTTGATGATTTCGTAATATCTGTTTGCAAAAAGGGCATTTCTGATCCTCTGTGTGATCGGAAATGCCCTTTTTCTGTTTGAAATACCTTTTTTCTATCCTGCCCTATCTTTTTCTCGTCACTTCCTCCAGCTTCCTCTTCAGTTCCTCCAGCAGCTCCTTGTGCCTTCTGGACTCCATCCTGGGGAAGGCCTTCACAAGGCGTCGGCTGGCCTGAAGGGTCGCACCGGTCAGCTCCGCGTATCGCTGTCTGAGCATATCGTACCGCTCCCTCGTCTCCTCAGAGAGAAGGTCCAGGCGCTCCTTCGCCTCCCCGGAAATGGCGTCAAGCCGCTCTTTTCTGGCCTGAGCCATGTTCTCCAGCACCTCCGCCCTCTCCATGGCATCCATGACATTTTCGTGGATATTGGCTCCCATCCTGTCCGAGATCTCGCGGAGCTCCGCGCCGATCCGCTCCAGCATATCCAGGCGCCTGTTCAGCTTCAGTATGCCCGCTGTCGTCACGGCCAGGTCAGCCGCGAGGCCTGCCGTCAGGACACAGATCAGGGCAAGGCCCGCGGCCTCTGGCAGGAGCCCCACCAGCCTTTCAATGACGGGGTGGACGCCCTTTACGATCACCAGGCAGGCGGCTCCCCAGGCAATGGAGAAGGGCAGACACACATACCCGCCGATATTGAAGGGAAGACCTGTGTAGTCCCACCACTTGTGATGAAATATCTTATCCATGATAAATCCCGTCATGCCCTCGATCAGAGTCACCAGCACGAAGGAGGACAGATAAAGAAGCAGCAGGCTGTCCTGGAAACCGTCCAGCAGCGTCACCACCGCGGACACGCCCACCCCGTATATGGGGCACCAGGGGCCGCCTAGAAATCCCCGGTTGACAAACCGCCTCTCCTTCACCGTGGCGTAAGCCACCTCTGTGCACCACCCGAGAAAGCTGTATAGAAAAAAATAAAGCAGCAGTCTGTATATCTGCATATGAAACTCCTTTCACAAAGCCCCCTCTTCCGCCGGCCTCATCAGAAAAAAACAGAAGGCCGCGGGGAGCGTGACAGCAAGATTATACTTCACATTGTCAGTACAGTCAAATAATGCTATAATCATACACTAGAAGATAATTTTTCTCAATAAAGGAGACTTACAAATGACACTGAAACAAGGGGAAAATAACAACACATACCAGGTATGTGGAATACGCACTGAAAAAAAGCTGGAGCGCCGTCTGGAGGCTCTGGGGCTAACGGAAGGAGCTCTGATCACCATTTTAAACAATGACAAGAAGGGCTCCCTGACAGCAAAATTCCGGGGCACCCGCTTTGCCCTCGGCCGGCAGATCGCCGACAATATCGATGTGAAGGAGGTGGCGGAAAATGGCAGACTCAATTAATGTGGCCTTCATAGGCAACCCCAACTGCGGCAAGACCACCCTCTTCAACGCCTTCACCGGCGCCAACCTGAAGGTGGCCAACTGGCCCGGCGTCACAGTGGAGAAGAAGGAGGGGCACGCAACCTACGAGGGGCAGGATTTCCGCCTTATCGACCTCCCCGGCATCTACAGTCTCACCTCCTACACCATGGAGGAGACTGTGTCCAGGGAGTGCATCCTGAGCGACGAGGTGGATGTCATTGTGGATGTGGTGGATGCCTCCTGCCTGGAGAGAAACCTCTATCTGACTCTCCAGCTCATCGAGCTGGGCAAGCCCGTCGTACTGGCTCTGAACATGATGGACATTGTGGAGGAGCGGGGCATGGAGATCGACCTGCACCGCCTCCCGGAGATGCTGGGCATCCCGGCCATCCCGGTCTCCGCGAGAAAAAAAACAGGGCTGTCCATCCTGCTTCACGCGGTGGCGCATCACAAGGACCATGCCAAGCAGAGTCCCTTTATCCACCATCACCACGGAGAGCACTCCTCCCACAGACACAACCATCATCAGGAGTACGCCATGGTGTACGAGGATTACATAGAGGATAAGATCGACCAGATCATGGACAGATTGAACGCCTCCTATCCGGACATGGACAACAAGCGGTGGCATGCCATCAAATATCTGGAGAGGGATCAAAATGTCAACGACCAGTACCCCATTGATCTAACGGATGTCATCGACCGGGACTACGAAAAGGATATCATTAATCAGAAGTACAATTTTATCGAGGAGATTATTCAGGAGGTTCTTGTCAACAAATCGAAAAACGAGGCGCGCACAGACCATATTGACAGATACCTCACCAGCAGATGGCTGGGGCTTCCCATCTTCCTCGCCATCATGGCCCTTGTATTCTTCCTCACCTTCACAGTGGGAGACTTCCTGAAGGGCTACTTTGAGATCGGGCTGGACGCCTTCTCCAGAGTCGCTTCAGACAGTCTAGCCGCTGTGGGGACAGGCCCCATGGTCACCTCACTGATCGTGGACGGGATCATCTCCGGCGTGGGCGGTATCCTGACCTTCCTGCCCAACATTTTCATCCTGTTCCTGGCCCTGGCTTTTCTGGAGGACAGCGGGTATATGTCCCGGGTAGCCTTTGTCATGGACGATATCATGAGCCATCTGGGTCTCTCAGGGCGGGCTTTCATCCCCCTTCTCCTGGGGTTTGGATGCTCGGTTCCTGCTGTTATGGCCTCGAGAGCTCTGGAACACAGAAAGGACCGGCTGAAGACGATCCTGATCACTCCTTTTATGTCCTGCAGCGCACGGCTTCCCATCTACGTGCTGTTCTCCTCCATGTTCTTCGGGAAGAACGCCATGCTGGTGTGCTACTCCATGTACCTGCTGGGCATACTGGTAGCCATCACCTCCGCATTCGTCATCTCCAAATTTGACGGGAGCAAGGCCGAGCACGCACTTCTCATCGAGCTGCCGGAGTACAAATCTCCCAACGCCCGGACAATCGCCATCTATGTATGGGAGAAAATCAAGGATTACCTGACCAAGGCGGGAACCGTCATCTTCCTGGCCTCCGTCATCATGTGGGCGCTCCTGAATTTCGGTCCCTCCGGTTATGTGACAGATATAGGCACCAGCTTCGGCGCATATGTGGGAAAGGCGGTTGTGCCGCTGTTTACCCCCCTTGGACTTGGCTACTGGCAGATTGTGGTGGCGCTGATCGCGGGCATCGCCCAGAAAGAGGTGGTGGTCTCCAGCTGCAGCGTGCTTTTTGGCATCCAGAACATCACCACATCCCACGGCATGACCGCCATGGCCTCCACACTTGGGTCTATGGGCTTTGGCCCGGTAAACGCGTACGCCCTGATGGTCTTCTGTCTTCTCTATGTGCCCTGCACGGCTACTATTGCAACGATCCGCAGAGAGACAGAAAGCAGGCGTCTCACCGCCTGCTTCGTGTGTTTCCAATTTGTAGTGGCCTGGGTGATGAGCTTCCTCATCTACCACATCGGCCTGCTGCTGTAGCCCGGAGCGGGCGCAGCCGGCCTATCACTGGATCTTCTTGAGAAGATCCAGTTTTTTCTTAAATGGGGCATATCTGACCGGTATGTCGATGAGACAGGACTTCTTCATAATGCTCTTCCTGTGGGTAAACGTATCAAAGCTGTCCTTCCCGTGGTAACCGCCCATGCCGCTGTCCCCCACGCCGCCAAAGGGCATGTAGGAGGTGGCCAGGTGCACCACCGTGTCATTGATGCAGCCTCCGCCGTAGGAGACGTGCTTCAGCACATAGGCCTCTCTCTCCTTTTTCTTTGTAAACAGGTAGAGGGCAAGGGGCCTTGGCCTTGCGCTGACCTGTTCCGCCACCTCCTTCAGATCAAAGAAGGTCATGACCGGCAGCACCGGCCCGAATATCTCCTCCTGCATGACCGGATGCTCCCATGTAACCTGGTCCAGGATGGTGGGCTCGATCTGCAGGGTATCCTGTCTGCTCCCGCCTCCACACACCACGTGGGCATCCCGGATCAGGCCCAGCACTCTGTCAAAGTGCTTTCTGTTAATCATCTTCGGGTACTCCTCGTTTCTGCAGGGATCATTTCCATACATCCTGCGTATCTGCTTTGCCATCTGCTTAAGCAGCTTCTCCTTCACATTTTTGTGGACGAAAATGTAGTCAGGGGCCACGCAGGTCTGGCCGCAGTTCAGGAATTTTCCCCAGACGATCCGCTTCGCAGCCAGGGAGATATCCGCCGTCTCATCCACGATGCAGGGACTCTTGCCGCCCAGCTCCAGGCTGACAGGAGTCAGGTGAGCGGAGGCCTTCTCCATCACGTAGCGCCCCACGTTCACGCTGCCCGTAAAGAAAATATAGTCAAACCGTTCGTTCAGGAGAGCCTCGTTTTCTTTCCTTCCCCCTTCAATCACGCTGACATACTTCTCCGGAAACAGCTCTCTGATCATCCGCCCGATGAGCGCCGAGGTGGCGGCGGAGTAGGCGGAGGGCTTCACAACCGCGCAGTTGCCGGCACAGATAGCTCCCACGAGAGGGGCAATGGTGAGCTGGAAGGGATAATTCCAGGGCGACATGATCAGCACCACTCCGTAGGGCTCCGGGTAGATAAAGGACCTGGAGGGGAACTGGGTGATGGGAGTTGGCACCCTCTTCGGCCTCGCCCAGCTCCTGAGGTGCTTCAGTGTATATCGTATCTCCTCCTTGACAATCCCGATCTCCGTGGCGTAGGCCTCAAAGGGAGACTTGTGGAGATCCTGCTTCAGGGCCTCCATGATGTCCTCCTCATTCTGATCGATCCACTTCGCCATACGCTCAAGCTGCCGCAGCCGGAAAGCCACATTCTTTGTCTCGCCGGCGCGGAAATACTCTCTTTGCTTCTGCATCATTTCTTTATACTCTGCCATCTTTTCTCCTCCTACGCGCGTATCTGATAATAGATTTCCTTCAGCTGATCCTTCTTCATAATTTTGGGAACCGGGTACAGGGGATTGGCCTCCTTTGACGCCCTCTTTGCCAGCATATCAATATCGTCCTCCCGGATGCCCTCCAGCTTATCCGGAATTCCCATCCGCCTGTTCATGGCCCTGATCTCAGCGATAAACGCATTCGCCTTCTCCTGGTCGCTGTCCAGCTCCTGTCCGATCTTCACGATGTCCGCCAGCTCAGCCAGAGACATGTACACGGAGCTGCCGTAGTCCTCCAGCACATAGGGAAGAATCACTGCGTTTGCAAGGCCGTGAGGAATACCGTACTCCCCGCCCAGGCTGTGGGCAATGGCGTGGACGTAGCCCACATAGGCCCTTGTAAACGCGGCGCCGGCCAGGAAAGAGGCCTTCTGCATGTTCTCCCTGGCCTCCATATCTGATCCGTCCCTGTAGGCCCGCTCCAGATTTTTGAAGATCAGCTTCACAGCCGTCACACTGTCCTCTATGGTCTGGGCTGTGTTGCTCTTTCCTATGTATGCCTCCACCGCGTGGGTCAGGGCGTCCATACCGGTGGTCGCCGTGATAAAGGGCGGCAGCCCCTCTGTCAGGACCGGATCCAGAACCGCATATTTGGGGATCAGCACAAAGTCGTTGAGGGCGTATTTCTCATGGGTCCTCTCATCCGTCAGCACCGCCGCCAGGGTGGTCTCGCTTCCTGTCCCGGCCGTGGTGGGCACGGCGATGAGCAGAGGGATAGGCTTCAGGATCTTCAACTCCCCTCTCATGGAGGAAATCTTTTTGTGATGCCTTGCCACTCTCGCTCCCACTCCCTTCGCACAGTCCATAGGGGAGCCGCCTCCGAAGGCAATGAGGGCGTGACAGCCGTGCTCCCTGTAGAGCTGCAGAGCCTCCTCCACATTGGCGATAGTTGGATTTGCCGTGGTCTTGTCGTACACCACGCACTCGATCCCCTCCTCCCGGATCCATTCCAGAAGCTGGTTGTGAAGTCCCAGGGCTGCGATTCCCGGGTCTGTCACCAGCATCACGTTCTTAATTCCCTTATGCCGCAGCATATCGGGAAGCTTTTTCAGGCTGTCCCTGCCTGTGATCATCTTCGGCTTGCGCCAGAAGGGAACAATATCCATAAAAAACTTCATCACCCTCTGAAACAGCCTGCACCATAAAACATACATCTTCTCTTTCTCCTTTGTCCTCTCTCTTCTCCGCCGTCCGGCCCGGCCGCAGTCACTCCCGGACACCGGCCGTCCCAGGCATACATAGTACAGGGACAGGCTTTTTTGCAGCCTGCCCCTTCTTTTTTGTCAGCTGTGCCCTGTCGGTCACTGACCTTTGCCCCGCCGCTTCCTATCTCTTCTTGATCTCGTCCAGATAGGGAATTTCGATGGGATCAATGGGATCTACCGGATTTTCAATCCTGCCCTTCTGCTTTCTCTTCCTCTTTCTCAGAAGAGCGCCTCCCTTGTTGTAAAACCAGAAGGAGTAGGGCAGGATCTTGTTCATTTTTCCCAGCTTCTCCTTCGTCGTCTTGCCGTACAGGGTACCTCCCGCCTCAATAGCCGCCTTCTCCCTTATCAGGGTGATCAGCTCTGTCTCACAGGTCACCCGCTGGGGCAGGATCGTATAACCCTTTCCCACACACTCGATCTTGTGGGAGTCGCTGCCGCCGATGCCCACCTTCTGATACTTCTCGGCCAGCCTGGCAGCCCTGACATTGGACTCCTCCGGCTCGCAGGAATTAAACACCTCGATGAAATCAAACCGCTTGATCGTCTCAGGCGATTTAAAATATTTCTTTGTGTTTGTAAAACTCAGATATTTCTCTCCGCAGGGGTGGGCGGGTCCCAGTATGCCGCCATGCCGGTGCACAAAGTCGATCAGCATCTGCACAGGCATCCCCTTCAGCTCCAGAAGGCGCATCTTCACGCCCTCGGGCATAATGCAGATGATATGTCCCGCGTCACAGGTATCGTACTCGATCCCCTTCAGCACGACAAAATCCTCATGGGCCTTCCCCTTCAGCTCATATTTCCAGTGCCTGTACCCCTTGTACGTGTCATGATCTGTAATGAGCATCCCGTCAAAGCCTTCCTGCTTCAGCTTTGTAATATAGTCATCCAAGCTTACCTTACTGTCAAGTGACCCTTCTTTTACATGACAATGCATATCCAGTTTCATCAGTAAGCCTCCTTTGCACTTTAATATGTCCCTTTGACATGATTTTATTATAGCACAACGGAGTGAAAAAACCAATGCGCTGTCCGGCTCTCCTGACCTGTTCTCCGCCTTGTCCCCTGCCTTAATGCTCCTGTGACAGTCCTTTGCTGGAACCGTAGATCATTGCCAGACCCAGAAGGCAGATCCACATATATGCGGTCCCGTCCATCCTGCACTCTGTAAAGCCAAAGATCAGTGCTGCTCCCGCCGCCAATACAAAGCCGGCTCCCATCAATAAAATTCTGCTTATCCTGTACATAAAAGAACACCTCTCTTCCTATGAGTATACCATAGCAGATGAGGTGTCCTATAAATCAGACTTATTATTTTTCTTCCGTTTTTTCCTCCGGTTCTCCTTCAGCCTCCAGGTCTGTCTCCAGGTCTGTCTCTAGGTCTGTCTCCAGGTCCGCCGGATCATCCTCCAGCAGCATCCTTGCTTTCTCCACTTCCGTCTCCACCGACTTCTCCTCTTTCACAGACTCGGAATAGCGTTTTTCCTTCTTGCCCACTTCTCTGGACTTCATCATAAACTGCACGACTATGCCCAGGATGGCAAGAACTGCACATATCCCGTATGTAAGGAGGATATTCAGGTCAAGTCCCGGAAGCGCCGACACTGCCAGGCCAGCCACAATGCCTCCCCCTACGGAAGAGAGCACGATAATGATGGGATCCATCAGAATGGCTGTGATCACCGCGATCACCAGTCCCACGCCCAGACAGATCAGATGGAAGGGCACCGTGCCCGGCGCCAAAAACCATTCCAGCACACCCGCCGTGAGAACCCATATAAAGAGAAATCCTCCCACTCTCCTGAGGATTGCTCCAAGGCAGGCAAACAGAACTGCCCCCACGGCCGACGCAGCCAGGACAGCCGTCCCCTGCAGGCCGAACACCAAAGCCAGGGCCGCTCCCGCCACAGCTCCGATGCAGATACCCGTTATGGCCGCCAGTACGCGGATCAGCTTTAATCCAAAGAAACAGATGACAAGTCCCAGAACAACAGCAGCCACAGCGGGAACTATACTTTCCTGCATGATCTCCTGCACACTCTGTGCGACCTGCGCCGTCTCCCCATCGGCCAGTTGATTCATCATCGACATCAATTCGTCCATAACCTTCTCCTTTGTCCCTGTATTAATTATTCAGCAGTATTATAGCATCTTTTTCTTTCTCTGTTAAGTCTATATTTTTCTTCCCGTGCCGCACACAGCAGAAGACAGTAGAGACGGGCATCAATTTCAAACTAAACTGACACCCGTCTCTACTTTACTGTTTCAATCATTTTTCTTCCTTTCCCTACACATGTAGTAAAAAATGATCTTCTTTTTATACTGATCACTTTCAATTTCATCGTATGACTTTTACCTGTCTGCTATATTATTCCTGATACTAAAACCTTAATTCCCGAATATTTTCATATCCCTGTTAAAATTCTTTCTCAGTACTCTGGCTTTCAAGTATCAGCCTTTTTGGACTTCCTTCAACAATGATCAGTATAGATAGTTTAATTTTTTGGCGGTCCGTACCTCCTTTTCTTAAACTATTGACTCTGAATTCCGGCTTCTGTCTATAAATCTTTTTTAGAATATGAATACTTATTATCCAACTGTAATAAGCTAATTGTCATATTCCTTTTAACTTATAGATATCATCCGTCTTTCAAAGCTAAAATAATAAACCTATAAAAAACTTCTTATATTCTGTTTTTTATCTCGTTTATTATTTTGTGACTTTATATTACCACTCATTTTCATATTTGTCAATATTTATTTTAAATAAATTTTACTTATCTTTTAATTTATTTTTATTTTAGAAATATTCCGACTTTTTTCGCGACAAAAAAAGAGGGCGCAGCACCTTTCTGCTCCACGCCCTCTGTCTGTTATGTTTTATGCTCCTAGTAAGCAACAGAACCTGTATCTGTTCCGTTCACCACATAGTAAACCGCGCCCTCCTCAGGCTTTACATAGAGATCGATGGACTTGATGTCTCCCACCTTTTTGCCGGAAGCCTTTGTCCAGCTCTTCTTTACAGCGGCAATCATATCCTTCTCTTCCACTTCTCTTCCCATGTACTGAACATAGGTCTTTACCTTGATCTCCTTTTTAGCTGCAGGCTTCTTTGCTGCCGGAGCCTTCTTCTGCGCTGTCTTTTTTTCTGCTGTCTTTGCTTCGTCAGCCTTCTTTGCCGCTGCGGCTGTAGTCTTTGCCGGCGCGGCAGCCTTCTTCGCTGTCTCCTCTTTGGCAGTTGTCTCTTTGGCAGCCTCTGTCTTAACAGCTTCCTTCTTTGCAGCCTCTTTTGTATCAGCAGCTGCCGCAGCCTTCTGTGCCGCCGCAGTCACAACATTGGTTGATGCCTTGCTTACTGTCTTCTGTGCACCAACTTTTGTTTCTGCTGTCTTTTTTGTAGCCATTTCAATTCCTCCTAGATCTTACTGCTTACAATATTTTTCTCTTTATGCCGTTCCTTTTTTAAGTCGTCAATATTATATCACACTCTCCGGAAAATGCAATCTCTCCTGACTACTGCTGTGAAAACTGCCCAATTTTCAGATTATTCGACATCCGGCGTTAGTATTTCTGCCTATAAAAATCCTGCGTTTTTTTGCTATTTTGCGGTTGTTATGTAATTGCGGAGCACGGCTGCCACATTGCTGATGGGCATAGTCTGAAGCCAGATGCGCCCCGGTCCGGTAATGATCGTGTTAAAAAATCCTTCTCCTCCAAAGAGCATATTTTTCACGCCCGGAACGCTCTTGATCTCCATGTTGCAGCTGGCGGTCATGCCGGCGAGATGCCCTGTATCCACCACGATCTGCTGTCCTGCCTGGAGCTCGTACTCTATCACATGCCCGTCAAATTCCGCGAAAACTGTTCCGTTCCCGCTGAATTTCTGCATGATAAAGCCCTCGCCTCCAAAGAGTCCGGCTCCAATCTTCTTATTGAAGAAAATGGACATATTTACCCCTGCCTCGCCTGCCAGGAAAGCGCTTTTCTGGAAGATCATCTCGTTGCCGGGCGTAATCTCAAAGGCGCGGATAGATCCGGGAAAACTGGAGGCAAAGGCGATCATGCCGGGGCCTCCCATGGCCGTATAGTTGTTCTGGAACATGGACTCACCGGAGAACATCCGGCCAAAGGCCTTGCCTACACCGCCGTTGGTGGACGTCTCCATCTTCATGTTGGGGGACATCCAGGCCATGCCGCCGCCCTCTGTGATCATCGTCTCTCCGCCCTCCAGCTCGCAGATAACTACGGGAAGAGTCTCTCCCTGAATTTGATATCTCATGTTTTTTCCTCCTCGCTGATAAAGTATTCTGATTTCAGGATACTATCACGCACTCTGTTCTGTCAATATTATTGTGCTCTTTTGCGCGGCCCTTCTGTCCGCTCAGCCGCCCCTGGGGAAAAGGATGCTCTCAGCTCTCCACGTCAAAGGGGAGGCGGTCAAGGATATCTCTTTGCACATCCACACCCGGGTAGGCCTCTATGAGCTTCAGCCCCTTGGGCGTCAGCCGGAACACACAGCGCTCCGTCACATACAAAACCTTCTGTCCATTGGCAATGGCCCGGCTTGCCGAGAAGCTGACGCTTTTTACCTTTTCCACAAACTTGGGGATGGTCCCCTCTCTCTCAATCGTGACTGTTCCCTTTTTCTGGGAGACCTCCAGCCCTTTTGTGTTGAATGTGAGACAGAACACCACGGTGGGCGTTTTAGCTGTGATATTGGCAAATCCCCCGATGCCCGCGAAGGCTCCCGTTCCCCGGTGAGCATTGACATTCCCCTGCCTGTCCACCTCCAGGGCGCCCATGAAGCAGATGTCCAGTCCTCCGTTGTCATACAGGTCAAACTGGTTGGCCATGTCGTACACGGAAGCCGCCCCGATCATAGCCCCAAACACCTCCCCTGAGACAGGGAAGCCGCCGATGCCTCCGGACTCGACTGTGAGCGTCACCATATCCAGCATGCCGTTTTTGCGGGCGTGTCTGGACACCATCTCCGGGATGCCGATCCCTATATTCACGATGTCATCCACCCGCAGTTCCTTGGCGGCTCTCCTCCCGATGATATTTCCGGCCGCGCTGTTGCTGCGCTGCCTGGAGGAGACATTGTCAATCTTCTCATTCCAGGCGTTCCACTCCGAGTAAGGGATTTCAAAGCTTCCTGTAAGTGCGGAGTAGGCCTCGTTCCTCTCTTCCAGCTCAGCCACCACGATGGCGTCCACCAGACAACCGGGGATGATGGCGTTCCTTGGCCGCGAGGGAGTGTCCACCAGCCGGTCCACCTGGACGATCACCCTGCCGTGGTTAGCCTTCACCGCCTGGCAGATGGACAGAGCGTCACCGGACATGAACATATCGTCAAAGGAAATATTGCCCTTCCTGTCGGCGGCAGTGCCCTTTATGAGAGCCACCGTGATCTTCGGAAGTTTGTAGTAGAGGAACTCCTCCCCGTCCACCTCCACGTATTTTACAAGGGAGTCATCGATAGAGAGCCTGTTGATGCCCGGCCCCTCTTTTCTCGGATCCACAAAAATATCAAGCCCTACCTTGGAGAGAGCCCCCGGCAGCCCTCCCGCCTGCGCGCGGATGGCGTGGGAGATACATCCAAGAGGCAGGTTGTAGGCCTCGAACCTGTCCTCCAGCACCAGCTTCTTGGTGCTTGGCATAGCGCCGAAATGTCCGCAGATCAGTCGGTCCACAGCCCCCTCCCGTATGTACCCTTCCGCGTTTCTGTTTTCGTCCCAGACGCCAAACCCCGCGCTGGAGATAATGGTCAGATGGCTGGGAGACTGCATCCTCTGGTACCGCTTATACAGCGCCTCGTGGAGCTCCACCGGGTTCTCGATCCCCACAAACGAGTTGACGCAGATACAGTCTCCGTCCCGGATCAGACGGATTGCCTCGTCAGCGCTCATCACTTCATACATAGCTCACATCCTCCTCACAGCAGGAGCGCAGAATTTCCTTCACTCCCACATATTCAGTCTATTTTAGCAGAAGAGACCGGCAAAGTCCAGCGCAGCTATAGCGCTGGACTTTTTACAGGCCGCGGTGTTGTGCGGTGTTGTCCCTTTATTCTGAGTAGCGTATCCGGTCGATCAGGCTCATCTTCCGGAAGCTGCGGGACACGGCGCGGGTGAGGAGCATCTGGATGAGCGCCACGGTAAGAGCCAGGAGCAGAGCCGGAAAAACCGGGTAGTGATAGCTGGTCACATTCATGATATTTTCCGCCTTCATGTACCGGAAAATGCCGTAGCCTGCCAGGCTTCCGATGCCCAGGGCCACTGCCAGAGTCCCCGCCGTGTAGAACAGGCCCTCCAGCTGCATCATCCCAAGGAGCTGCTTTTCCGACAGGCCGATAGCCTGCATCATTCCCAGCTCCTTCTTTCTCGTGTAGATGCTGTTGATCATGGTGTTCACAAGGTTCATGACGCCGATGGCTCCCAGGACAATGAGGAAGGCGTATCCGAGAAAGGCCATGATCCCCGTGCCGCTCTTCCACGTCTCGAGATGGGCGTCATAGGTGTCCGTGGCCAGGTAGGGGCTTGTCTGGGCCAGAGTGTCCAGGGTCTGGAAGGCCGCTTCCTTCTGGTCCTTATCCACAGTGATGACAAGGGTCTGGCTCAGGTTCGCCGGGGTGAACTGGGCAAAAGCCTCCTGGGGCAGAAGGAAATTGCCGCTGCTGATCCCCGATGGATAGTCCCCCACCGCGGCGATCTCAAAGGTCTTCTCCACCGGCCCCTGGTCCGTCTCCAGAAGGAGCTTCACCCGGCTTCCCGCTGTCAGATCCGGGAACCAGCGCTGCAGACGCCGGTGCATGATGAGCTTTTCCCCTTTTTTCAGCTCCTCCCAGTCCGCTGTTCCCTCTGTGATACCTGACAGGATAACATCCTTATAGGAGTCCTCATAGCCCTCCAGGGTGGCCCTCGTGATCTGGGACTCCGGGTCCAGCTCCGGAAGACTGCCTGACAGCCAGGATCGGATCTTCACCTCCTCCACGCCGGGGACAGAGCGAACCTCCTCTATAAAGGCGGGGGAAAGGGGATTGTCCCTCATGAGGCTGGCCCAGGACCTGTCCAGGTTCATCTTGTCCCCCTCCCAGCTGTCCACGTAGATCTGGTAGTCCCCCTCAAACTCCTGCCTGGCGATCTCCTCCGGCGCAGCGCAGGAAAGGACCGTCGCCACAGCCATAAAGAGGACGCCTATGGAGCCCAGGGTGAGGATCGTGAGAACAGTCCGTCTTTTGTCTCTCCCCAGATTGGTCCGCGTAAGCCTGGAAACGTTCAGGCTCTCATATCCCTTTCTCTCCTTTTTCCGTCTGCAGCCGCCCTGGTAGCGCATGGCCTCCACAGGGGAAACTCTGGCCGCCAGGCGCATGGGCTTTACAAGGGACAGCCAGACGGTGGCAAGGACCGCCAGGATGGTCAGCAGGTAGATCCACCAGCGAAGGACGGGCACCTGCCCCTTTTCCAGCAGCTCGATGCAGAGCTGGTGCAGGCCCGACTCTGTGTAGGTGGTCTCTATGTTGTCCGCCATTTTATAGATGGTAAGCAGCACCGGCCTGGCCAGGATACTGCCCAGGAGTAGGCCCATGGGGAGCGCCGCAAAGGCCACTGCCAGCCCCTCCCGGAACACGATCTGCCGGATCTGTCTTTTCGTGGCCCCCATGGCCCTGAGGCGGCCGTATTCCTGTATTCTTGGCGCCATAGACACGTAGTAGATGCTGTAGATGGAAAGAACGCCGGCCACAGCTACCACCAGGATGATGGCCCCGATCCCGGTGTAAAGGCCCGGATCTGTATAGTTGGCCAGAAGGTAGGTCTTGTTGACAACTACATCATCCGGGTCGACGCCAAAGTCCTCTCCTATCTCACAGGCTTTCTCCTCCAGGGCGTCCACAGTCTCGATCCCATCCCCCTCTCCGGCGGTGTCCTTCAGCCGGAGCAGGACCCGGTAGGCCCTGTCGCTTTCAGGGACAGCGGCCCGCATATAGTCCAGGGAGCAGACAACGCCGTAGGCTTTGTCCTCCGGGTCTGTGTCCGTCTCAAGGAAGCCGGTGATCCGGAAGGTGTCCTCCTGCTGCCACCCCAGGCCGCCATCCTCCACCAGCTGAAAGGGCAGCGTCACCTCGTCTCCGATGCCGGCCTCCACGCCATACTCGGCAAGGAGTCCCCTGGAAAGGGCGATTTCCTTCCCCTCTCTGGGGAAACGACCCTCCTCCAGCTCCAGCTTGCTGAGGCGGATTGCCTCCTCGTCCATGGCGTAAAAGCCGATGTCCGAGTCGTCGTCCACGCCAAAGGCGAAATCCTCTCTCAGTCCCATGGTCTCAATCTCATTCTGGCTTTCCAGCCTCTGCGCGTTCTCCTCCGTCACGCCCCGGAACATGGCGTGGTAGGTTGGATAGTAGACATTGACGGCAGCCAGCTCCACAGATCCCGCGGCCATCCCGATGGTGATGGTAAAAAATATAAGAAGAGTAGTCAGCAAAATGGCAAACCCGCTGATCAGGTTTCTCCCCCGATTCAGCTTCAGGTTGGCAAGGGCGGTCTTTGTCACTGTCTTCATGCGCTCACCACCCTCCCGTCCTCGATGAGGATCATCCGATCCGCCATCTGGGCGATCGTCTCATCGTGGGTGATCATCACAAGGGTCTGCCCGTACTCGCTGACACAGCTCTTTAAGAGGCTGATCACGTCCAGCTCGTTTTTGGAGTCCAGATTGCCCGTGGGCTCGTCCGCCAGGATTATAGCGGGCTTGCTGGCCAGAGCTCTGGCGATAGCAGCCCGCTGCTGCTGTCCCCCTGACAGGGTGGAGGGAAGGGCGTGGAGCCTGTCCTCCATGCCGATCCGCCGTATAATACCCATGACAAAATCCCGGTCCACCCGCCGGCCGTCCAGGCCGATGGGGAGGACAATGTTCTCCCACACATTCAGGGAGGGGACCAGATTGTAGCTCTGGAAGATAAACCCGATTTTCCTCCTGCGGAACACGGCCAGCCGCTCTTCCTTCAGCTTAAATATGTCCTTTCCCTCTATGAGGACCTTCCCGCTGTCCGGCCGGTCCAGTCCTCCCAGCATGTGGAGCAGAGTGCTCTTTCCGGAGCCACTCCTCCCCACGATGGCGGTAAACTCGCCCCGTCGGATCGCAAGATCCGTATGGTCAATGGCCTTCACCACATTGGTGCCGGACCCGTAGTACTTTACCAGGTCGATCGTCTCCAGTATTGGTTTCATAGCTGCTCATCCTCCTTTTTCGACTCTGGTACCAGTATAGTATGCCCGGCTTACAGAACGCTTACAGAATTCATAACAGAATTGTAAGGAAGGGTCACGATAAAATTGCTGCCTCCCTGGCGGCCCCGTTTCACACAGATAGTGCCTCCCTGGGCCTCCAGGATCCGGCGGGCCAGGTAGAGCCCCACGCCGGCCCCCTCCCCCTCCTGGACCTGCCGGGCGCTGCCCCTGTAAAATCTCTGGAAGATCCGGTGAGCCTCCTCCTGGGGCACGCCTATCCCCTGGTCCTCGAACTCGATCATCACAGCAGAGGCAAGATAAGACATCCGCACGGTGACGGACGTGCCCTCCGGGGAGTACTTCACCGCATTGTCCAGGATATTGACAAAGGCCTCCCGCGTCCACTTTGGATCGTGTGGGATCCGGCGGTCCCGGGACTCCTCCAGAGACAGGCCGATGCCGCGGCGGAAGGCCTTCATATAGACGGCTCCCACTGCCCCGGCGAGAGTTTCCCGGATTGCCTCCATCCGGGGACAAATCCGGATCATGTCCGTCTCCAGCCTGGAGAGCTGGGTAAAGCCGTGCAAAAGCTCCTCCAGCTTTGCCACCTCCTGGAGCTCTCTGCCGGAAAATTCCCTCTTTTCCTCCTCCGTCAGCTCTGTAGTTTCCTTGAGCTCCAGGCTCATCCTGAGGGCGGCGATGGGAGTCTTGAGCTGGTGGGAAATATCCGTCACCAGAGACTTTGTCTCCTGCTCCTCCCGGATGAGGCGCTCCCTGGTGCCCTCCTCACGGAGCCGCAGCTCTCCCAGCTTCTCCTCCAGGCGCTCCCTTTCTTCTTCCGCCCTTCTCTGAGCCCGGAGGGCCAGCAGCGCCGCCAGGCAGGCTGCTGTCATACCGCCTGCGAGAAGTCCGCCGACAAGGAAAAGATCACGGCGGACTTCCCTGTAGGCCCCGCCGTCCCGGGCCTCATAGCCGTATTTCTCCATAATCCGCTCTCCCAGCCCGGAGGCGTCATCCGGGGCATCCCCGCCCATGATCCGGGCATAGCTGTCCTCGTACTCCGGGTGTTCCCTGACAAGGGCGCCCAGCTTCTTTTGCTCCTCCGCCTTCACAGCCTCCCCGGCTGTGTGAAGGAGATCTCCCAGGGCCACCAGTATAAAAAACAGTATAAAAAAGAGCAGTCCCGCGGGCAGGACTACTCTCTGAAGCTTTCTTCGGTCCATATATAGCCAATCCCCCTTACATTCTGAATATAGCTGCCTCCAATCTTTCCCCTGAGACGGCTGATGTTGACAGGCACTGTATTGTCATCCACAAACTGACCCTCCGCGCCCCACACCCGCTCCAGTATTTGCTCCTTTGTGAGGATCTGGCAGGCATTTTCCATCAGGAGCAGGAGAAGCTGCAGTTCTTTTTTGCTCAGGGGAACCGGCTCCGCTCCCCCCTCCGGCCTCTGCCGGAAGGCCTTCATCTCCCGCAGGGAGAGGAGGATATCGCCGGAGACGATGCGGGAAGCGGGAGCCTCCCTGGTCCTCCGCATGAAAGCGTGGACTTTGGAGACAAGCACCATAAGGCTGAAGGGCTTGGTCATGTAGTCGTCCGCCCCCAGGTCGTAGGCCGTCACCATGTCAATCTCTGAGTCCAGGGCAGTCAGGAACAGGATGAACACATCGCTGACCTGGCGCACCCTCCGGCAGAAATCCAGGCCGCTGCCGTCCGGCAGCCCCACATCGCAGATGAGAAGATCCCAGGCGGCGGAGGCAAAAAGTTCTTCTGCCTCCTCAAGGGAGAAGGCAGAAGAAACACGGTATCCTTCTTTTTTCAGTTTCAGTGTGATGCCCTGGTTCAGGCTCTTGTCGTCCTCCACAAGCAGTATACTTTTCATGGGATATCCTCTCCTAAAACGTCCACTCTTTTTCCTTAAATCCCACAAGGATCCGGTCCCCGTCTATGAGAAGGGGTCTCTTTACCAGCATGCCGTCGCTGGCAAGAAGGCGGATCTGCTCCTCGTCGCTCATGCCCGGGAGCCTGTCTTTGAGCCCCAGCTCTTTGTACTTCATGCCGCTTGTGTTAAAAAATTTCTTCACCGGCAGACCGCTCATGCGGATCCACTCTGTCAGCTCCTCCTCCGTGGGATTTTCCTCCACAATGTGGCGGTCCTGGAACTCTATCCCCTTGTCCTCCAGGTATTTTTTTGCCCGCCTGCATGTGCTGCATTTTGGATATTCGATAAAAAGCATGTGTTCTGTCTCCTTTTTTGTTCTGTGTCTTATGTCTTACTTCTGCCGCGCCCGGTAAATGGCCTCCAGCGCGTCCACGATCCCGTCCACGCCCATAAGGCTGGCGTTGAAGAGGATCTGGTGGGACTCGATGCTGCCCCAGGGTCTCTGCGCATGGGTCTCATAGTAGAGTCTTCTCTCCCGGTCAGTCCTCCTGATCTTGTCCCAGGCCTGCTTGTCGTTCAGCTTGTAGATCCGGGAAATCCTGCGTATCCGGTCCTCCTTGAAGGCGTGGATGAACACGTGGATGCAGTTGCTGTAGTCTCCCAGGATATAGTCCGCGCATCTGCCCACGATGACGCAGGAGCCCCGGGCAGCCAGCTTCTTCACAAGCTCTGTCTGCACCCGGTACATCTGCTCACTTAAGGGCTCCACATTTTCTCCGCTCATAAAGGTGGTGTAATCCCCCAGGCTCACCACATAGGAGGACAAAAACCTGCCAAGAGAGGTCTCGTTGATATTCTCCGCAGCCTCGTTGCTGATGCCGATCTCCTGGGCCGCCATATGGATCAGATTTCTGTCGTAGAGAGGAATGTCCAGCCGCTGTGCCAGCTTGTTCCCAATCTCGTGGCCGCCGCTCCCAAACTGGCGTCCAATGGTTATGATGGTATGGTCTGTCATATGGATCAGCTCCTTTCTTTATCTTCTGTCTTTATTATACTTCACACAGAGCGGATAAGCAAAAGGTTTTAGCGGTTCTTCCCTGACCTAACGGCTCCATCGTACGTGGCTGCCCCGTTTTGTCTTTGTGACCACAAGCTGCCGGTCAATGCTCTCCTTCAGCTCTGTCACGTGGGAGATGATGCCGATCATCCGGTCCGACCCGGCCAGCTCACTTAACACCCCTATGGCCTGCTCTCTGGAATACTCGTCCAGGGAGCCGAAGCCCTCGTCCACAAACATGGCCTTCATCTGGATACCTCCGGCGCTGCGGGAGATGACGTCCGCCATGCCAAGGGCCATGGACAGGGCTGCCATGAAGGACTCACCACCAGAGAGAGTGCGCACGTCCCGGAGCTTCCCCGTCTCCAGGCTGTACACATCCAGGTCCAGCCCCACACTGCCCCGGTTGCCAAGCTGCTCCATGGAACGGCACCGCAGCACGAAATTCCCGCCTGTCATGGTCTCCAGCCGGCGGTTGGCAAAGGCGATGATCTGCTGGAAATAGCGGCGCTGCACATAGGCCTCAAAATCGATCTTGGGGCGGCCTGGAAGGGAGCCTCCTGCGGTCTGATCCAAAAGCCGCAGCCGGGCGCAGCGCTCCTGGAGCTTTTGGTTGTTCCCGTAGATCTTCTTCAGGCGCTCCCCCGCCTCCCGGTTGTTCTCATTTTTGCTGTACCACCTTCTCTGCTCCTCTTCCGCCTCCCGCCTGCTCTCATCCAGGACTTTTTTCTGCTCCTCCAGGCTCTCTGTCCTGGCGGGCTCCTTCCCGTCCAGCTGCTCCTCCAGGGCGTTCACACGGGCGTCAGCCTCTATGCACTTCTGCCGGTAATCCTCCAGATCGTTCTCCAGCCTTTCTTTTTCCTCCTCCGCAAGGAGGCTTCCCCGGCACTGGTCCTCTGTCTCAAAGGGGGACTCTTCCAGCGCCTTCTGGGCCTCCCTCGCAAGAGCCGCCTCCCGGGCGGCCGTCTCCTCCCGGGCGGCCTGGCGGGCCGCCTCCTCGCCTTTTGCCTGGCTGACAGACTGGTCCAGACAGCGGAGGCTCTCATCTGCGAGAGCAGTCTCCCTCTGCTGCTCCTCCTGCCTTTTGTAGCAGACGGCCTGCTGCCCGGCGAGGGACTGCCTTGCCTTCTCCAGCTCCTCCAGCTTTCCAACCTGCTGCCCGGCCTCCTCCTTCTGCCGGCGGCACTCCTTAAGCTCCTGGTCTCTTCTTTTCTCCTCCCGGTCAAGGCGCCTCTCCGGATCCTCACTCTCAAGTGAGAACTCCTCCCCAACCACATTTTTCCCTTCCGCGAGGAGACTCTGTAGCCGGGCGGTGCAGCGCTGCCCCGCCTCCAGAAGAAGCTGCTGCCTTCTGTCCTTCTCTGCTTCCGCCTCGTCCCGTCTCCTCCGGGCCGCTTTCACCTCCGCCTGGTCCGGGGTTCTCTCCGGCAGGGCGGCGGGAGCGGGGTGATGGAGGGCACCGCACACAGGGCAGGGGCTCCCCTCCTCAAGATCCCTGGCCAGGATACCCGCCTGTCCCAGAAGGAAGGCCTCGTTGCAGGCCAGGTAGGCGTCGGCGGCCTGCTGATAGGCCTGGCGGCTCTCCTCAAAGGCCCGGGCGCAGTCATCCCTTCTCTGTTCCTCCTTCTTAAGAAGAGGCAGCTTTTGTCTCAGCTCCCGCAGGCGTTTTTTTCGGTCGGCAGCCTGTACCTCCAGACTCTCCCACTTCTGCAGGAGTGCCCGGCTGCCGGAGAGCCGGGACGCCTGGTCTGTCACCCGGGCAATCTGCTCTGTCAGGGATCGGTACTCCTCCCGGCAGCGCTTCTCCTCCAGGAGCACCTTCTCCTTTCTCTTAAGAAGGGCTTCCCTCTTATGTCCCGCCTGGAGGATCTTCTCCTGTATGCCTTTGATTTCTTTCTCCAGAGACTGCCTCTGCCTGGACGCCTCCTGCCGCCTTTCATAAATCTCACAGACCAGAGCCGCCTCCCGGCTTCTCTCCAGTCTCCCTTTCCGCTGCTCCACAGAGGGGGCTTTTGCCTGAAGCTCCGCGCGGTTCCTTCTCTCTTCCGCCAGCCGGGCGAAGCGGCTGTTCAGCTCCTGGGCCACAGCCAGCTCCCGGTTCACCTTATCAAGTTCCCCGTCAAGCTCCCGGATCTTTTTTTCTGCAGCTGCCTCCCGGGATCTCCCGTATTGCAAGATCTGCCGGACTGCCTCCAGCCGCTCCTTTGGCAGGGCAGCCTCCGCCAGCTTCTCGGGGAGGCCCTCAGCCTCCGGGCAGAAGAGGCGGGACAGCTCCTGCTCCTCCTGCCTCTCCATATCCTTCATCTGCCCGTAGAGGGCGCCGGCCTCCTCGTGAAGCCTCTGCTCCACCCGGGCATAGAGGTCTGTCTGGAAAATCCGGGAAAAGATCTCCCTCCTCTCATCAGAGCGGGCAGACAGAAGCTTCAGGAATTCCCCCTGGGCAATCATGACTGTCTGGGTGAACTGCCCCGCGTCCAGGCCGATGATGTCCACGATCTTCCGGTTTGTCTCCGCCTTTTTCCCCGTAAACTCCGTGCCGTCGGGGAGAAAGAGGGTGACGGAGGACCGCTCCAGGGTCATTTTCCTCTCCCCGTCCTTCCCCCTTCTGCGGCTTGCCCTCTCGTATTCCGGGCTCCGCAGGATCCGGTAATCCTGCCCTTTGTACTGGAATGAGAACTCCACAAAGGTGGGGGTGTCCTCCGCCGCGTACTGGCTGCGCATCATCGGGCCCTCCCGCCTGCCCCCGCTTGTCTGGTCATAGAGAGCATAGGTGATGGCGTCAAAAATGGTGGTCTTCCCCGCGCCGGTGTCCCCGGTCACGAGGAAAATGCCGGGTCCTGCCTCTGAAAAATCGATCTCCTCCCTCCCGGCGTAGGATCCAAAGGCCGACATAACTAATCTCTGTGGAATCATTCCATCCCCTCCTTAAATATCTCTCTCATGATCTGCTCTTCCTCCTCATCCATGGGACGGTCCTGCATCTCCTCAAAAAACTGTCCAAACACCTGCAGAGGGTCGCGGGGCTCCAGGTCCCGGAGATTTTCCTCTCCTGACAGGCGGGCCCGGAGATTTTCCAGCCGCACCTGGAGAAGCCTTGGGAAGACTCTCTCCAACTGATCCACCGGCTCATAGAGGGCCTTCTCATCTGTCAGGGTGACGCTTACATAGTCCTGCCGGATCTCCTCTGCGGCGCCGGCCAGGATTTCCTCCAGCGTACCCTTTACCTCCCGCACGTCGCGCAGAGGCACAAGAGGCAGCTCTGTCCGCACAGGGGGCGTACCCTTTTCCCCCAACTCCACCAGGGTCAGCGTCTTCTCATCCCTGCTCTCAGAGACAGAGTATTTCAGAGGCGTCCCGCAGTACCAGGCAGGACCCTCCCCCACCTGCTGCCTCCTGTGGATGTGACCCAGGGCACAGTAGTCAAAGGGGGAAAGAGCGGAGATATCCACATTGTCCAGTCCTCCCACCCGGACACTCTCCGACCCGGCAGCCAGAGGAGAGACCCCAGCCGCCGTGTAGAACTGGTGGGTGACAATGACGTTTCTCACGGAGGTGTCGATCTCCTCTCTGTCAACAAGTCCCCGGACCGCCCCGTCGTAATCCTCAGGGGCCTGATCCTGGGGGAAGACAGGACGCACATACCCGGGCTTTACAAAGGGGAGCAGATAAAAATGCACCTCCCCGTGTTCGTCCTCCAGAGTCACCCTCTTCATCCTCTCCCCCTCCTTTGCGGGGGGCCTGCCGGCTATATGGATATGCTGCCTGCCCAGGATGGAGCTGGCGTAGTCCAGCCGCTCCGCCGAGTCGTGGTTCCCCGCGATGGCCAGCACCGGGATAGCGGGCCGGATCTCCGCCAGCCTGGTGAGAAACCAGTCAAAGAGAGAGACCGCCTCAGCGGAGGGAACGGACCGGTCGTAGATGTCCCCGGCGATGACGATGGCGTCGGGCCTCCGCTCACGGGCCATGTCGGCGATCCGGTCCAGGATATACCGCTGATCCTCCTTCAGGTCATAGTAGTGCAGATGCTTCCCAATATGGAGATCTGATATATGAAAAAAACGCATGGTGTACGCTCCTCCTTTTTTGTAAAGTTGTAATACCGTGGCCGCGCAGCGGATTTCTGCGGTTCCGCAGAAACCGCTCTATGCGCAGGTATATTAACCACGATGTGGTCATTATACCATACCCCCACAGCCCGGGAAAGTCTCTGAAAGCCGCCCTTGCGGCCCATGCAACTTTCCTGTATAATACTGAAATTGAGTAACTACGAAAGAAGGGATTGTATGAAAATCATCAAACAGGTGGGCATCATTTTTCTGATCTGCTGGCTGGGCCTGGTCATTGAGGCGGCTCTCCCGTTCTCTTTTCCCGCCAGCATTATCGGAATGATCCTCCTTTTTCTCTGCCTGCTCCTTGGCATCCTGAGGATTGAGCATATACAGGAGAAATCCGACTTTCTCCTGTCCAATATGGCCTTTTTCTTTGTACCTGCCGGAGTCAGCATCATCAACTACCTGGACCTTTTAAAGAGCAGCCTTGTGCCTCTTCTTGTCGTCTGTGTAGTCTCTACCGTTATCACCTTTGCCGTGACAGCCTGGAGCATCCGTCTGACCATGCGGCTGATGAACAGGAGGGACAGATCGTGAAAGAAGTATTTTCGTCGCCGCTCTTTGGTATTTTTCTGAGCATTCTGGCCTTCTGGGCCGGGGAAAAGCTGCAGAAGAAGACGGGGCTGACCGCCTGCAGTCCGCTGCTCACAGCCATCGTGCTGATCATCGGCGTTCTCCTCCTATTCGACATCCCCTATGAGTCCTACAACGAAGGCGGGGAGATCATCAACATGTTCCTGGCGCCGGCCACAGCCTGTCTGGCTGTATCCATCTACACAAGGATCCGGCTTCTGAAGAGGCACTGGCTTCCCATCCTGGTGGGCTGCACCTGCGGCTCCCTGGCATCCATGGGGAGCATTTACCTGATGTGCACCCTCTTCCGCCTGGATGAGAAAATTACCCACTCCCTGCTGTCCAAGTCCGTCACCACGCCCATTGCCGTGAGCATCACGGAGCGTTTCTCCGGCGTGGTGCCTGTGACAGTGGTAGCTGTCCTCATCACCGGAACACTGGGAAGTATACTGGCCCCCTTCTTTGTCCGGATCTTCCGGGTAAAGGATCCTCTCGAGGCGGGTCTTGCCATCGGGGCCTGCAGCCATGCGGTAGGAACCTCCAAGGCGCTGGAGATGGGGGAGACGGAAGGGGCCATGAGCGGACTTGCCATCGGCATCTGCGGCATTATCACAGTCATCTTTTCCCTGTTTATCTGATTTTTCAGGCTGAAGAGCACAAAAGGACACAGCCGGCTCTGCCCGTATGCGGCGGCGCCGGCTGTGTCCTTTTGTTTTTGGCTCTCGCTTCAGATGTGACATCTGCAGATGCGATTAGATATGCTGTCGACATAAGAAATATTAACATAAGGTTTTATGTCGTGCAATAGGGTTCCGCGAAACGCGTCCTTTTGTGCCGATTAGGCACTCTTCTCAAACTGTGAATTGTACAGCTCCGCATAGAAGCCGTTCCTGGCAAGGAGCTCTTCGTGTCTTCCCTGTTCGATGATATCTCCATCCTTCATGACAAGGATCATGTCCGCGTCCCGGATGGTAGACAGCCTGTGGGCGATGATAAAGCTGGTCCTTCCCTTCATGAGATTGTCCATGGCTTTCTGGATCCGCACCTCTGTCCTTGTATCCACAGAACTTGTAGCCTCGTCCAGGATCAGGATCCGGGGGTCTGCCAGGATGGCTCTTGCGATAGTGAGGAGCTGCTTCTGGCCCTGAGACACATTGCTTGCTTCCTCGTTGAGAACCATGTCATAGCCTCCCGGGAGGGTCTGCACAAAGCGGTGCACATAGGCTGCCTTCGCCGCCTCCACCACCTCCTCGTGGGTGGCTGTAAGCCGGCCGTAGCGGATATTTTCCTCGATGGTGCCATTGAACAGCCAGGTGTCCTGGAGCACCATGCCGAACATCCTGCGCAGCTCACCCCTGTTGAAGTCCCGCAGATCGTGGCCGTCTATCTTTATGGAGCCGCTGTTTACATCGTAAAACCGCATGAGCAGCTTTACCATGGTCGTCTTTCCGGCGCCGGTAGGACCTACAATGGCGATCTTCTGGCCCGGCTCCACCTTTGCGTTGAAATCGTGGATAATAATGTGGTCCGGGTTATAGCCAAAGTGTACATGGTCGAACTCTACCCGGCCCTCCAGGTTTTCCGTGGACACCGGATTGGGAACTGTCTGCTCCTCTTCCTCCTCGTCCAGGAACTCAAAGACTCGCTCTGAGGCTGCTGCTGTGGACTGGAGCATGTTTGCCACCTGGGCCTCCTGCTGGATGGGCTGGGTGAACTGCCGCACATACTGGATAAAGGACTGGATATCTCCCACCTGAATGGTATTACGGATGGCCAGATACCCGCCCAGAATGGACACTGCCACGTACCCCAGATTTCCCACAAACTGCATGATGGGCATCATCATACCGGAAAAGAACTGGGACTTCCAGGCGGACTGGTAGAGGATCGTGTTTGTGTCGTTAAATGTCTTGATAATGTCCTCTTCCTTATTAAATGCCTTGACAATATTGTGTCCGCTGTACACCTCTTCCACCTGGCCGTTGATGTGGCCCAGGTATTCCTGCTGATCCTTGAAGTACCGCTGTGAGTGCTTCACGATGACGGAGATCAGGCACATGGACAGGGGAAGGATCAGAATGGCGATGACCGTCATCAGAGGGCTGATGCTGAGCATCATCACGAGGACACCGATGATGGTGGTCACGGAGGTGATCACCTGGGTGGCGCTCTGGTTCAGGCTCTGTCCCAGGGTGTCCACATCGTTGGTGATGCGGGACAGGATCTCGCCGTGGGTCATCCTGTCAAAATATTTCATAGGCATGCGGCCTATCTTCTCGGAAATCTCTTTCCGCAGCCGGTATGTCATTTTCTGGGAAATCCCGGTCATGATATAGCCCTGTATAAAGGAGAGCACCGCGCTCACCAGATAGAGGGCCAGGACGCTTAAAAGGATCCGCCCCACCTTGCCGAAATCAATGCCGTCCCCTCCGGAGACCCGGCTCACAAGGCCGTTGAATATCTCTGTGGTGGCGTTTCCCAGGATCTTCGGCCCGATGATGTTGAAGGCTGTTCCACCCACCGCAAAGATCATGACAAAGAGAATCGCGATCTTGTAGCTTCCCAAATATTCCAGCAGCTTTTTCATAGTGCCCCTGAAGTCCTTCGCCTTTTCTCCGGGCATCATATGTCTTCCGCCGCCCATGTGGCCGTGTCGTTTTATCTGTCTTGTCTCTGCCATATTAGACCGCCTCCTTCATATCTTTTGCCAGCTCTTCCTCTGAGAGCTGAGAGGCAGCGATCTGGTAGTATGCCTCACAGCTTTTCAGAAGCTCCCTGTGCGTGCCTATGCCCGCGATCCTTCCATCGTCCAGGACAATAATCTGCTCTGCGTGGAGGATCGTGCTGATTCTCTGGGCCACGATAATGACCGCCGCCTCTTTTGTCTTTCTGGCAAGGGCTGCCCGGACGGCTGCGTCTGTCTTATAGTCCAGGGCAGAAAAGCTGTCGTCAAAGATGAATACCTTCGGGTGCTTTGCAATGGCCCTGGCAATGGAAAGCCTCTGCTTCTGTCCTCCGGACACATTGGCTCCACCCTGGGAAATGGGACTTTCGTATCTCTTTTTCTTGTTATTGATAAACTCTGTGGCCTGGGCGATCTGAGCTGCCTCCTCCATCTCCTCCTGAGTTCCGTCCGGATTTCCATAGAGGATGTTAGACGCGATGTCACCGGAGAAGAGCACACCCTTCTGGGGCACATAGCCCAGCTGGGCACGCAGGTCGTGCTGGGTGATGCTGCGGATGTCGTGGCCGTCCAGCGTGATCTTTCCCTCTGTCACGTCGTAAAATCGCGGGATCAGATTAACGAGAGTGGATTTTCCGCTTCCCGTGCTTCCTATGATGGCTGTCGTCTGTCCGGGGCGGACGGTGAAGCTCAGATCCTGGAGCACATCCTCCTCAGCCCCCGGATAGCGGAAGGACACGTGGTCAAAGCAGATTTCTCCCCGGCAGTCCCCCACCTTCTCCGGCTTCTCCGGATCGCTGATGGAGGTGGAGCTGCGGAGCACTTCATCCACACGCTCCGCGGACACGGCGGCCCTGGGCAGCATGACGGAGATCATACAGATCATGAGGAAGGACATGATGATCTGCATGGTGTACTGGATAAAGGCCATCATGTCGCCCACCTGCATGGTGCCATCGTTGACGCTGTGGGCCCCGGTCCAGACAATGAGGACGGAGATGCCGTTCATCACCAACATCATGACAGGCATCATAAAGGTCATGGCCCGGTTGACAAACAGGTTCAGCCTTGTCAGATCCTTATTGGCCTTGTCAAACCGCTCCTCCTCGTACCGCTCCGTGCCGAAGGCCCTGATAACCTGCAGGCCTGTCAGTATTTCCCTGGAAACAAGGTTCAGCCGATCCACCATCTTCTGGACGATCTTGAACTTGGGCATGACTACAAGGAAGAGAACGATCACTACCATGAAAATCAGAGCCACGCCAAGAGCGATGATCCAGGTCATATCCACATTTGTGTTCAGCACCTTCCAGATGCCGCCCACCGCCATGATGGGAGCGTACAGCACCATCCGCAGGATCATGACCGTCAGCATCTGGATCTGCTGGATATCATTGGTGCTCCTGGTGATAAGGGACGCTGTGGAGAATTTGTCGAATTCCCCATTGGAAAATCCGACCACCTTCTGGAAGACCTTTCCCCTGGTTTCCCGGCCCACGCTGGCCGCCACCCGGGAGGCCATAAGTCCCACCGTGATGCTGGCCAGCATGCCAAGCGCCGCCAGGGCGAGCATTTTTCCGCCTGTGACCAGGATGTAGTCGGTCTGCATAGCATCCATGTCTATGCCAAGCTCCTCGTAGGCGGACTGGATATAGAGAGTGGACGCCTGCTCTACCATGGTGTCCGGCATGCTGTCCATGCTCTCGTCCATCTGTGCCACCACCTGGTCTCTCGCGGCAGAGTCCATCATTTCCAGCATGTCAAATATGGTCATATCCGATAAATCCACGCCGGCCTGGGCCTGCATCTGCTGGCGCATGGTCTCCTCCATGGATTTGGAGGTGTCGCTGCCGCTCTCAAACCCTGCTGTAAGGAGCATGGGTTTGCCCATGATCTCCGCCAGGTCATCCAGCTCCTCTGTGCTGTCTTTTACCGTTTCCTTCAGTTCAAGAACTGTGCCGTCGTAGTCATATTCCCCTGCTTTGGCCTCCTCATAGGCTTCCCGCACGGTGTCCTGTTCGTCGGAGGGGACAAAAAGAAGCAGCCGTTCAAGCTCGTCGCCAGCGATCTGCTCCGGCACGCTCTCGTCCACGCCTCCCTGCTGAATTCCCACATTTACGATATCCGACGTGTAGGTCGGCAGAGACAGGTCGCACCATGCCTGCACGACCAGTACACACAGGATAGCCAGCACAGTACCTGCATGTGGTTTCAGAAATTTTAATAGTTTTCCCATAAATACTTGTCACTCCTTTTTTGCTCTGGGTTAAAAATTCTTTTCCGGATGCAGCCGGCGCATGATTTCACTTAGATCCATGTCCTTCAGCTCCTTGGAGTCCATGATATTCTCCTCGATCTGCACGAGAAACCTCCGCAGGAGGAGCCTTTCCTCCTCCCGGAAATCCTGCAGGGTGATCTCCTCTGTCTTCCGGAAGAGCTGCTTCAGATCCTCTATGCGGCTCTTTCCCATATCTGTCAGATGGATCCGGGTCTTTCTCTGGTCGTCCGGATCTGCCTCCTTTTTGACCAGCCCCTTCTCCTCCATCTTCCGGAGAGCCACATTCATGGAGGGCGGTGTGATGCCTACCCTCCCGGAGAGCTGACGCTGCGTCAGATTGCCGTACCGTTTCAGGATAAACAGGATCGCCGCCTGCCCCAGGTTCATGTCAAACCGCTCCAGCAGTGAGACCGTCTGGTATTTCAGCAAATGCGCGCTCTTCATCAAAAGCATCTGAATAGGCATATTTCTGCTGTCCAAAAAAATAACACCTCACTTTTCATTAGTTATCTAACGGATATTCTAGAGATATGCCCATAGTAAGTCAACACATGAAGATAATTCTTTATCATTTTTTAATAATTTCTCACAAAAAATCATTTTTTAAACTAACGAAAAAACGCAATTTGGGACGTAATACTTTTAAAAAGTATTACGTCCCAAATTAGCGTTCTTCGTTGAACAGGCGGCGGATGCGCTCCTCAATGCCATGCTCTGTGATGTATTGATATACGGCCCGGGGGACCAGATGCTCCCACTCCTGGCCTGTGGCGATGCAGCTCCGGATCCAGGTGCCGGTGACGCCGCACTCCTCCTTGCTGCGACGCCAGAGGACTTCCGTCTTCAGATCCAGCCCCTTCAGGATCTTCAGCTTCTCCTCGTCCCAGCCGTCGCAGATCCCCAGATAGTAGACCCCGTCGGAGGGCGTATACTGGGTGATGTACTCGGGGCGGTGGATGGGGAAGGGGACGATCTCATAATCGCCAAGGGGCACATTGAACTCCTCCATGGCTCCCCGGATCATCTCATAGCGCTCCAGATAGGTCAGCGGATTGGCCGCCGGCGTGGAGCGTATCTCATCGTTCACCGACTCCCTCACGCAGGAGGGATCCGGGTTGGTGATCCCGATGTACAGCTTCCGGCACCGCATTTTCGCGGCCAGGACATACTCAATATGCTTCAGGTGCGGGATCTGAAATCTCGCATTTACAACTCCTTTTTCAACCATAACAAACCTCTTTCGTATAATGCAAATCAAACCTAATGACAGTAACTGTAAACGAAACTTGTTCTTTTCCCGGCAATGTACTAAAATGATACCAGCATAAACACACAGGAGGTATCACACCTATGACCGTACAAGAAGACCAGGTATTTCTTGAAAATGCGCTCCCCTTTTTCCCCCGCCTCTCTCCCTCGGAGAGATCGCTGCTGTTGCAGAGCACCACGTCCGTTTCCTATAAGAAGGGAGCCTCCATCCACCGGGCGGACTACAAATGTCTGGGGCTTCTCCTTGTAAAAACAGGATCCCTGCGGGTGTACATCATGTCCGAGGACGGCAGGGAGATCACCCTGTACCGCATCTATCCCGGGGAGCTGTGCATCCTCTCCGCCTCCTGCGTCCTGTCCTCCATTACCTTTGACGTGTACATAGACGCCGTGGATGACAGCCAGGTCCTGCAGGTCAGCTCCGCTGTCATCTCCCTTCTGATGCACGACAACATCTACGTGGAGGCCTTTGCCAACAAGGCGGCGGCCGAGCGCTTCTCGGACGTCATGTGGGCTATGCAGCAGATCCTATTTATGAGCTTTGACAGGCGCCTTGCCATCTTTCTTCTGGACGAGTCCGCCTCCCTTGCCACAGACACCCTCTCCCTGACCCACGAGCAGATCGCAAAGCTCATGGGCAGCGCCCGGGAGGTGGTGACCCGGATGCTGAAATATTTCTCCCAGGAGGGCTATGTATCCCTGGCCAGGGGCAGCGTCACCATCCTGGACAAAAAGGCTCTCCGGAAGCTGGCTGACTCTGCGCAATAGCCGCTCCCTGGCCCGCTGGTCTATTCATAGGTCTCTATTCATAAGTCTTCATGGCGGCCTCCACCGCCTGGATGACGGCTGTGCGAAGGCCTGCTCTCTCAAGGGCGGCCACGCCCCGGATAGTGGTGCCTCCCGGGGAGCACACATCGTCCTTCATCTGTCCCGGATGCTTTCCCTGGTGGAGCATCAGCTTCCCTGTGCCAGCCATCATGCCCGCGGCCAGCTCGTAGGCCTGAGGTCTCGTAAGCCCGTACATGACGCCCGCATCCCCCAGCGCCTCTATAAACATGCTGGCAAAGGCAGGCCCGCAGCCGCTGATGGTGTTGGCGATGTTGACTTTCCCTGTCTCCACCTCCACCGCCATGCCGATGTCAGACAGCAGGGAGAGGAAAAATGCGTGCTCCTCCTCCGTGAGGGAATGTCTCTTCTCGCAGGTGTAGATCCCCTCCCCCACTGCCGCCGGGGTGCTGGGGATGGCCGTGATGTGGTGGATGCCGGGCCCCAGCATCTCCTCAAAATCGTCGAACATGACGCCTGCCGCCACGGACCAGAGGACTTTTCCCGAAAAAAGGCCCTTCAGGGGCTCCAGCACCGCCCCGGCCATCCAGGGCTTCACCGCCAGCACTACAAGATCCGACTGCTCCACCACCTCTTTGCTGTCCCGGCAGGCTCTCATTCCCCTCGCCTCCGTGTTCTTTTTCAGCTTTTCCCGGTTCACTGCGCAGGCGCACATCCTGGACGGCTCCAGTGTGCGGGTGTACAAAAACCCATCCGCGATAGCCTGTCCCATATTTCCAAATCCGATAAATCCAAGCTTTACCGCTTCTCTTGTCATACCATACCTCCCATACGGGCGTCCTCATTCTTTTCCCGCGTTTTCTTATCTTTTCTTATCCTGATGCTATTGTAACAGTCAGTAGGACGCCTCTATCTCCTTTATCTTCTCATATAAAAATCTGTTGGCCGGCACAGGGATGCCGTGCCTCTCGGCCATGGGGATCACAGTCCCCGCAAACATCTCCACCTCCGAGGGCCGCCTGGACACAGCGTCCTGGCGCATGGAGGGCATGCCCTCCGGGGAGAGAGTGCGAAGGATGGCGATGTACTCCTCCAGATCCTCCTCTGTCAGCCGGATGCCCTCCGCACCTGCAAGGGCGATCACCTCCCGCATGGCGGCCAGCATAGTCTCATGGGCCCGGCTTCCCTCCTCCAGGGCTCCGCCGTAGTTGGTCTCAAAGGCCATGCATGTTTGATTGACTCCCACGTTCAGCATGAATTTTCCCCAGAGCCTGCGGAGGATATCCTCCTCCGCTGTGTAGGGCATCTTTATCTCATCAAAGTAGGCTGCCACCTGCTCCAGATTCTCCTTCTGAGAAGCGTCCTCCGCGCCGATCCGCAGCTCTCCCATTTTTGTGTAGGTCAGCTTACTGCCAAATTTCATGGCGTCCATTCCCTGTGCTACCGTGTCGATCAGCCGCCCATGGCCATACCGCTCCCCGATAATCTTCTCACTGCTTATACTGTTCATCACAGAGAGGATGACCGTATTCTCTCCCACACAGTTTTTCATGGTGTCGAGAGCTCCGGCCCCTTTGCGGAGGCGATCTGGTCTCCGTAGAGAAGGCCCAGGGCACCCATTCCGATGATCGCTGTTCTCTCTATCATCCTCTTTCCCTCCTGCTCTTTTGTCTCCTGTAAAACAGGATACCACGGACCGGAAGGCATGTAAAGAAAAGCCGCCCGGCCGGGGATCATTTCCTCCTCCCCGGCCGGGCGGCCTCTCCTGTTTTCCTGTCTATTTTTTTGAGGGTCTTTTCTTTCTCTGTTCTCTTCGGTCTGTCAGTCGGTTTGTCAGCAGCACGGCCAGATATCCCAGCAGGGCCGCCGCCAGCAGAACGCCGTTGACAAGGTTCTGGGAGGGCGCCTGCCTGTGCAGTGCCAGCCGCAGAATAAAAGCCGGCCTTGTCAGGAGATCCTTCCCGTAGATAAACTGGTAGACCAGTACTGCCGCCAGTGTGCAGACCACCAGATTGACCAGGCTGAACAGGGCCCCTGCCCTCCTCCCTTTCAGGAAGGTAATGCCCCACAAAAGAAGGGCGCCCCCTGCGAACACAGCCAGGAACAGGGTGCCCATATTGACCTTCATGCAGATCACCACCGAGTTGACACAGAGCACCGTGGCCAGGCACGCCCAGATCAACCCGTTATAGACAGCTCCTGTGACCCTCGCCATCACTCCTCAACCGTAAATGTGGCGATGATGTGGGTTCCCTTGGCAGGCATCTTGTCAGAGGGTCCGAAGGTGATCTCCTCCTGATACTGGTAAGCCGCGTTGCTCGTGATGCCGGCCGGGCAGCTCTCCAGGCACATGATACAGCCTGTGGCGTACTCCTGGTTCACCTCCAGGTTGCCGCCGAAGCGCATGTCCATATCCCTCTCCTCGGAGGCCGTAAACAGATCCGCAAAGGAGCAGTTCTCTGTGCCGATCTCCACATTTACATCCAGTCCGGTTCCCTCAATGATGCCGTCCGGATCGTCCAGAGCGATGTTGTTGCCGTCCTGGGCGCCCAGCTGCTTCAAAGCCTCATAGAATTCCTTCGTGTCCGCTGTTGTGGTAAATAAGGTCTTATCCGCATTGGATCCCTCCTCATTTACGATGGCGTGGATTGTCGACTTGTCATAGCCGGTGGAAAGAATGTTCATGGAGATAGTCTTTGCCTCCTCATTTACCACCATGGACGTATCGTCCACTTTAATGGTAAAGGTGACATCTGTCCCCTCCTCCGGCATGCTGTCGGAGGGTGTAAACTCAATAGGCTCGTTGTACTGGTACGCCGCGTCGCTGGCAATACCTACAGAACAGCTCTCCATGCAGAGCAGGCATCCTGTAGCATACTCCTGATTGAGGGCCACGTTGCCGCCAAAGCGCATATCCATCTCCCGCTCCTCGGAGGCTGTGATCAGATCGTATGTATCATACTCTGTCCCGTCCACTGTGATGGACACATCCAGGCCGCTGCCCAGAATGGTGCCGCTCTCCGCGTCAACAGGAATATTGTTTCCCGGAATACCTCCCAGCTCCACGAGGGCGTCGTAGAAGTCCATTGTGGACGCCTCTGTGGTGAAAAATGCGCTCTTGGCGTTGCTCCCCGACTCGTTGACGAGCAGATGGATAGAGGACTCAGTGTTTCCTGTAGCTGTGGCCTGTACCGTGATAGTTTTAGACGCCTCGTCCACGGTCAGGGCATCTGTACCCTCCTGGGTCTCCCCCTGCGCCTCCTTCGTCGTCTCCTCTGCGCTGTCACTGCCCGTGTCCTCCTGGGCTCCGCATCCGGTCATTCCCAGAGTCAGAAGCAGGGCGAGAAATACTGCTGTTTTTTTCATAAACCTCTCCTCCTTTGTCAAAAAGTGAACAATATTTCTTCTTTATCTTAACCCTGTCGCCTCCTAAAGGCCAATCGGTATTTATTATATATCATCTCATATATTCACTTTTTCTATATATGGCAGGGCTGCAGAAATTCCCTGACCTTGCGGCCGCAAAACAAAAAGCAGAGACCTCTCATCCCTGCTTTTCTCTCCTGCTCCCACCAACCGCAGCCGGGGAACAACATCTGTTACATTTTTAGGAATTCAAGCCTACACGCCCAGCAGATCCTTGATCTCCTCCTTGCCCTGGGCGCCGATGGCCATGTTCACCTTCTTGCCGTCCTTGAATACAATGAGAGTGGGGATGGACATCACTCTGTACTGCTTTGCCAGCTCCATCTCCTCGTCCACATTGACCTTGCCGATCTTCACGCCTGTCAGCTCATCAGAGAGCTCCTCAATGATAGGGCTCACCATCTGGCATGGGCCGCACCAGGTTGCCCAGAAGTCTACCAGTACCGGCACGTCTGACTGTAATACCTCTTTTTCAAAATTGTCCTTTGTAAAATGTAATGCTGCCATATTATCAATTCCTCCCTTTTGGATTTGTTTTTTTGTTTCTGTCTCTATTATACACGATCCGGGAGGTTTTTCTGTAACCAGGTCACATTCTTTACAGTTTTTTCATATTCTCAGGTTTTTGTAGATCGGAAAGCTTCCTGTCCTGCCCGCTCTGCGGCGTTTCCCGAAGCAGGGGCAGCTCCACAAGAACCTGCGCGCCGCCTTCGCACAGATTGGCAAGGCGGATGCTCCCGCCTGCCTCCTCTGCAAAGGTGCGGGCAATGTAAAGCCCCATGCCGTAATGCCCCTTCCGCCTGGCCTCCCCGTCCTGGTAGAAGCGCTCCGTGGCCCGCCAAAGGGCCTCCCTGGAAAAGCCGGGGCCCTCGTCCTCCACAGCCACCGTGAGCCTTCCCTCCCCGGAGGGGGCGAAGGTGGTCTCTGCCCTCACCTGCACCTTCCCCTTTTCCGGGGAGTGATCCACTGCGTTGGAGATCACGTTCAGCACAGCCCGGGAGAGCCTTTTTTTGTCCCCCTCCAGAACCCAGCCCACGCCGCCGTCTGCTGCTTTTGCCTCACAGCCCCTTGCCGCGCTGCTCCGGCAAATGACCTGCACCTGTCTGGATCTTCCAAGGGCCTGGGCCCTCTCGGCTATCTCCTCCATCCAGGGGCGAACCGGGAAGAGCTCCCGCCCGCCGTCCGCTGCCCTGGCGGAGTCCTTTTTCCCTCCCGCCGGGCCCATGGCCTCCTGGAGGATGGACAGGTAGGCCTCTATGTCTTCTACATTGTCCAGGATCTCCCTGTCCCACTCCCGGATCTCCCGGATGTCCTCCATCTCCAGAAAGAGCTCCGCGTTTCCCCGGATAATGGTGAGGGGCGTGCGGATGTCGTGGGCCAGGGCGCACACCTGCTCCTCCTTTTTTGCCTCCAGCTCCCACTGCTCCCGCAGGGATTTGCGGAGGGCTTCCTTCATTTTATAAATAGCTCCCAGCACCTGGTCGATCTCCCGGATATCCGAGCGCTCCCTCTCAAAATCCAGGTCCTCCCTCTCCACCCGGGCGGCGGCCCGGGACAGCACCAGAAGACGCCGATCCACATATCTGCCAAAGAACCGGGGCACCACCACTGTCAGCGCTGCCAGAAGAAGGCCCAGAACCGCCAGAAAGAGAAGCTCCGCATTGGGGAATATGGTGCGCAGAGCGGGAGAGACAAATTTCGCCATCACCTGGTAGCTGATGAAGGCGATGTTGCCGTTGTCCTTTTCTATTCTCTGCCAGAATTTACCGTACAGTCCGGTTGTCTGCCAGTCTCGCCCCTTCTCCCACACCGCTCTTTGCTCCTGCCCCGATAGGGTGCCGTAGAGATAGGATCCCTCCCTGCTGTATACGCCGTAGGAGCAGGTGTCCGGCAGAAGCTCTCCCTCCACCTGGCCGCCTGTACGGATGGCCTGGGAGGCCGCCATGATCTGGTTCTGCTCATAGGAGGGGATGCGGATGCAGTCGAGGGCGATGAGTGCAAAATAGAGTCCTATGACCACGCAGGCCAGCAGAGCGGCTCCGGCCCCGTATCCCAGGAGGAACCTCACAAAGATTGCATGCAATCTTTTTTGTCTTGGATTTTTCCTGTTTTTAGTCATTTTCAATTTCTCCATTTATAGCCCATTCCCCACACTGTCTCCACAGGCTCACAGCCTGCCTCCCGGCATTTTGCCCGGATGTTTTTTATGTGCTCCGTGATGGCGGAGCTGTCGCTCTCCCCATCGTATCCGAAGACATGTTCATAGATCTGCTCCCGGGAAAACACCTGCCCCCGGTGGAGGGCCAGATACTCGCATATCTCGTACTCGCTTTTCGTGAAGGGCAGCTCCCTCTCCCTGTACACTGCCCGCTTTTCCCGCAGATAGAACCGCACATCGCCGGCTGTCACCGCGTGGGTCCTCTCCCGCCTCTCCCGGCGGATGTGAGCCTGTACCCGGGCGCGGAGCTCTCCTATGCCAAAGGGCTTGCGGATATAGTCGTCGGCTCCCAGCCCCAGTCCCCGCATAAGATCCTCCTCCCCGGTCTTTGCCGTGAGAAAGAGGACCGGGCAGTCCACCTCCCCCCGGATGCGTCTGCACAGGGAAAAGCCGTCCATCCCCGGCATCATCACATCCAGGAGGATCAGATCATACTGTCCCAGCCGAGCGGTGTCGATCGCCAGCGGGTCGCTCAGCGCGTCCACATGGCAGCCATCCTTCTCAAGAGCCCGCCTTATGACCCGCAAAATCCCCTCCTCATCGTCTATCGCCAATATATGCACTCCCATATTCTCCCTCTCCCACTAAAAATTCTTTCTCCCCATCCAGAACAGCGACGACCCGAAGATGAGGGCTGTCAGCCCGCCGCACACAACAAGCGCCGGCCATGCGTTTCCCGTAAGAACGGCCCGGTCCACGGCGCCCAGGCTATATACTAGCATAAAATCACACCATCTGCCACCAAAGGACCAGGGCAGATACATCCAGATCCCCTCGCCCACACGGGTCAGCATGAGGAAGGCCAGGATGGCACCTCCCACGCCCACACCAATGCTGGCTCCCCTCCCGAACTGGGCGGCCAGGAACAGGTGGAGCATGTACACAGGCGCCTGGCAGATCCAGATTACCGCCGCCTCCAGAAGATATACCTTCATGGAAAATACATTCCCCCCGGGGAGCAGGTGGAACAGAGCCCCAAATCCCAGAGCGGCGATGAGGGCGGCGATAAGGCCCAGGGCCATGAGACAGAGCCATTTGCCAAGGAGAGCCTGCCAGCGTCTCCCAGGCAGCAGAAGAAAGGTCTGAAATCCACTGTTCCTCTCCATCTCCACCGCCATGCCGCAGATGAGCCCTGCAAGAAAGGGCCAGATGCAGGCCAGCACCTCCAGGTAGGCCTGGGCCTTTGCCCCGCTCTCCCAGGTGGAAAAGCTGTAATATAGAAGGAACACCGCCATGCCCACAAGGGGCAGGATAAGGTGTACCCACAGGATGGAGGTGTGGGCGTATTTGCGCATCTCCCCGCAGAAAAGTCTCACACAGGATCTCATGCCTGCACCGCCCCCTTTCTCTCATACCACCTTCGGGACAGATACCAAAGAAAAACCAGAAGGGCCAGGCAGAGCGTCAGCCCCGGAAGGATGGCGGAGGTGTCCAGCAGCTCCGGGGAGTAGGTGGGGATCCCCGGCCGGGCCGGCATATTGTTGGGAAGAACTCCTATGACCGCGCACATCAGCCTGGGAAGGACCGCATAGGGGTCTGCCATCCAGAAGGATGTGACGGCTGTGAGGACGCCGCTGGTGGCCAGGGCCACGTTTATGATAAGGGCCGGGAGCATGCCAAGTCTCTGCCCCATCCACAGGCAGAGGGGCACCTGCCAGATGCCGGCCGCTGTCATCACAAGAACCGCCGCCAGCGTCTGTGTCCAGGACACCTGGAGCGTCTGCTCTATCCCTACCGCCGGCAGGAGGATATTTCCCAGCACCCAGGCCAGGACGCCCACCAGGATGTTGGCCTTTGCCGCCGCCAGGGCGCAGGTCAGGATCTTGGCGTCCCACACCCGGGCCGGACGGACGGGGAGGGACAGGACTGCTCGGCTCCCCAGCTTTGCATCTTTTGCCGCTGTCATGCAGCAGACAAGAGAGAGCATGCCCGGATAGAGCCCCACATACCACCAGTTGTAGCCGCTGATGGTGCCGTAGCTCCTGCTCAGCCAGAAGGCCACGGCCAGGGTGACCGCGGGCATGAACAGCCACAGCTTTCCGGTGCCGCTGTGGCGGTATTTCATGGCCTCCGCCCGGCACAGACTCCAGAGAGATATTTTTTCAGAAGACATCCTATTCCCGCTCACGCCTGCCAGCCCCCTCTCCGGTTCTTCTCCACCACTTTCCCAAAGAGCTCCTCCAGATGCCCTCTCCCTGGCATCCCTCCCTGGTAGCCCAGAACGCCTCCTGCCAGGATGCCGATGTGGTCCGCCATCTGCTCCACCTCTCCCAGGATGTGGCTGGATATGAGCACGGTCATGCCCCTGTCCGCAAAGCCCCTCAGCATGGCGCGCAGCTGCTGGATGCCAAAAGGATCCAGGCCGTTGGTGGGCTCGTCCAGTATGAGAAGATCCGGGTCCGGCAGAAGGGCCGCCGCAATGCCCAGCCTCTGCTTCATGCCCAGGGAAAATTTCCCCGCCCGCTTCTTCCCCGTATCCGTCAGCTCCACAATCTCCAGCACCTCATCGATCCGTCTCTTTGGAAGCCCCAGTACAGTGGTGCGCACAAGGAGATTTTCCCGGGCGCTCAGGTTGTCGTAGATGGGCGGCGTCTCTATGAGGACTCCGGTCCTTCTTAAGTCCTGCCTCTGCCAGGGCTTTCCCTCAAAGAGCACCTCCCCCTCGTCCGGCCTCATCATGCCGGTGATAATTTTCAGCAGCGTGGACTTCCCGGCGCCGTTCGGCCCCAGCAGCCCGTAGACGCACCCTCTGGGGATGCGGACCGCCACCTTGTCCAGGGCCCGCGCCTCGCTGCCCCGGAACGTCTTTGTCAGTGATCTTGTCTCTAACACGATTGACTGCATATTCTTCTCCTCCATTTTCTTTTGGGAGGGCCCTCTTCCCGGGGCCTCCCTGCCTTACATCCGAAAGTATAGAGAGTGGTTATAAGGAATTTATAAAGATGGAGAAAATATGGTATAATGACTACATTGTAGTCATTATACCTCAGACTGTAGACAAAGTCCCCGGTTTACCCCGGGGCTTTTCTATTGTAGTTATCAACATTTCAATGATCCTTCCGGTTTTTATCAAGAAAAATCCCCTACTTATCAACTCTAAAGTTAAGCGGTACGTTCCCTGCACATGGTA